>JBFLVW010000098.1:0-7170 GCA_040758235.1 Microcaldota archaeon | reverse complement strand
GAATCATCAGGAAAAGCCTTGCCAGCCTGAGGGTGTTGGAAAACCGCATCGTTTTCGGGAGCAGGGAGGCCGCCGAGGCGTTCGCAACCAGATATCTTGAATGCCACTCCGGAAAATGGGCGGGCGTGGAAAAAACGGTGAGGCAGCACCTTTTCGCATCCGCGATACAGGCCGCGCTCGATTCCGGGGAGCTCTCGATGGCGGACCTGTTCGAGGATGACGCGCACGCGCTCTCGAAGCTCGTGTGCTCCAGGGACCCGAAAGTCGTCTCGGCGCTGAAGCTCCTCTCCGGAAAACTCGAGCTCGAGGAACGGGAGGACGGGGAAATAAAACTGCCGCGGAGGCAAAGGCACGTCGACCCGGAGTTCATAGACCGTGGCAACGCCTTCCGGCTGAGCGAAGCGAGCGAGAAATACTCGAAGCTCCTCGAGGCGCAGCGGAAGGAGATCGCGAAGGGCGTGAGCGTGACAATCAGGACCCCGGTCCGGTAGCTTGTGCGGAAAGCTTTTGAACATCGTTTGTCCTTAATCAGCCGGTGGTAGCATGGTAAAAAGATGCGCCAAGTGCGGAAAGGAAGACATCATCGGGGCAGTGAGCATGCAGCGTGCAAGGACGCATATCAAGCTGTACTTCTGCAGCAACGACTGCGCGAGCGCGCTCACGAGGGCCCTTCCGCCGAAGCCGAAATGACCCTCATTGGCGATGATTGCCCGTAGCTCTTCCCGTATTTTTTTAGCGCAGCCGGGGCGGATGGTGTAATTTCGGCCCCGGGCTTCTTCTTTGCGGCATAGTCCCTGAAGGGCTTCTTATAGGCCTTGCACAAAGCCGCTCAGCTCTTCCGGCTCTCTATGGCCCGCAGCCCCTTCGGCTTTCCCCCTGCCAGGTAGGAGACGACCTTGGCGACATTCCTGGCGACCGTTTCCGGGTTTTTGAGCGAGTTGAGGTAGCGGAGTATCTCCTTCTGGTGGGATGGCGGAAGCTTCCCGAAAGCCTCCTCCGCCTTCCTGTTCGCGGAAAGGGCGCGGGCGAATTCCGGGCGCTCCGGGACGATGCGGGGCTCCGGGTCGAACTCGATAAAGATTCCCGCCTCGTCGCCCGCTTCCACCCCGGCGTCCTTGCGCATCTTCGTGTTCAGGTATAGCCTCCATGCGCCCCTGTACCGGACCAGCGTCTGCCTGAACGGCTTCCCGTTAATCCTGCCGCGCACGGGTATCGGCCCGCTTCTTCTGCCGGCCTGAACGAAAATCCGGCCAAGCGCCTTTTCCGGCAAATTCACGCACGGGTTGATTCCGAGCTTGTATATTTTTGCGCTGAACATGCAGTCACCAGACCAAGGGTATCAGGCGGTATTTCGTCTTTTTGCAATATTCCGCATATCCGGCCAAATCCCGCCTGAGCACCTCCTCCTCGTTCAGGATTCGCAGCACCAGCAGCGGGATGGTAAGCGCGCAAGGAGGCAGGGCGGCATAAGAGCCGAGTGCGAGCGGGGTGGCGAGGTAGATGGCGAGGACGCCGAGATACATTGGGTGCCTCACCACCGAATACGGGCCGCTCGATATGACCTTTTGCCCCTTTTCGACCTCTATAGTCCTGCCGGCGTAGCTGTTCTCTTTGAAGACCAGGAAGATGAGGGCGTACCCCACGAACACGATGACGTCCGCCGCGATCGAAATCTCTGCCGGCACATCCGTCCACCCGAAGCGGCGGTCCAGTCCCGGAACCAGGAAGCCGGCCAGAAGAATGGCCGCGCCGGCCCTGACTATCAGCCCCTGCCGCGCCTCCTTCTCCCTCGTCCTCAGTCTCCGCTCCAGGAACTCCGGGTCCTTCTTCCAGAAATACAAGACGACGAAAAACATGGGCGCGAACAAGACGGCCATGTAGAGCCATGCCTGCCAGAAGTCGAAGGTGCCCGCAGGCAGGAAGAGCATGCCGCCGATGGCAAGCGGGGCTGCGGCCGCAACGAGAGCAATCCTCCTCTTCAGCGCCTCCCTGTCCATGCCGCTGAGTGCGCTCCGGGAATTTTAAAAGCCGCCCGGTCTGATGGTTGTCGGATAATTTAATAATCCACCCGCCCCATGCAATCAGGGGGAACATGATGAAATACATCGCTGAATTCTTCGGAACGTTTACTCTTGCCCTTGTGGTCCTGCTGTCGCTCACCATAAACCCGCCGTTCGCGACGCCGGTGCTTGCCGCAATCACGCTCGGCCTTTTCGTCTATACGGTCGGGCACATCTCGGGCACGCACCTCAATCCTGCCGTAACGGTCGGCATCTTCACGCTCGGCAAAATCAAGCCTGCGGATGCCGCCGCCTACGTTGTCGCGCAGTTTTTGGGAGGCGCCGCGGCATACCTCCTGGTGACCAATGCACTCGGAATCCCGGCCCAGCCGGCGGGCGAGTCCACGATACTGGTCTTCCTCGCCGAAACCCTCGGCACGATGCTGTTCACCTTCGGAATAGCCTCCGTAGTGTTCGGGCGCGCCCCCGGCGCGCTTTCCGGTGCGGTGGTCGGCGGCTCGCTCCTCATTGGAATAGTAATCGCATCAGGAATTGGTTCCGGCGGCATCCTCAACCCTGCAGTCGCCTTCGCCCTCAACTCCCCGAACGTAGCTTATCTCGGAGGCGCAGTCGCTGGCTCGCTCCTGGGATTCAACTTCTACCGCCTGATTTCCGGAGGGGATGCGGCTCCGGCAAAGAAGAAATGAACGTTACATTGCCCCCGCCCAGCCAAGGGCGGCATTTATTCCCAGTTTTTGGTGCCACTTTTCTGCCGGTTTTTTGTCCAACTTTTTTCCCAAAAAAGTTGGTCAGACCGCACGTCAATCGTCATCGCAAATTTCCGTGGCCGGGATTGCTCCCTGTTTCCAATAGCGTTGACACGCTACTGGAACGCTGGCTTAGGGAAACCGCTCAGTGATCACCTTGGTCATCACGAGAAGATAGTGCGTGCAACCTCTTTTATTCCCAATCCCGGAACATCAGAACGATGCTCGAGAAGCTCAATCGCGTATTCATCGCCTTCCTCCTGTTCTGCGCAATCCTCGGAATGCTCCTCAGCGCGATAGCCCTGTTCGTCCCCGGAATCCTTAGCGGGAACACCGAGCTCGAGAACCTCGCCGGCACCGGATACCGCGAGGATTTCTCGCTCTACCGTGTCCAGGAAACGGTCCGGGCGGACGATTCGCCCTACATCCTCAACGTATCCATCCGCACACCGCCGCTCGAGAGCGACGACCTTGTTTTCCTCGACGTCTACGGAAACGGCGAGAGGCTCTACCTCATAGACTGCCTGGGGTCGTTCGAGTCGCCCTCCGAATACGTCGGCTACCGGGAGTTCCTCTGCGAGGCCTACCTCCCCTACCGGTATGAGCGGGGAAGCACCTACAGGGTTTTCGGCATCCTTACCCGCGACGGGAAGGAGTACGCCACTCTGCCCATCACAATAGACGCCGACTGGCGCCAATACGAGGGAAGCTTCGCGGGCTTCTCCGCCACCATGCTCATCGCCCTCGGCGCCTCATACGTCATCCTCCTCCTGCCGCTCACCTACGCCCTGATACGGATTTCGATGGGGACGAAGCGCATCGAAAGCAGGCCTGGCGAATACTCGCTGCGCTCCCTCACGCATCCCCTGGACGGGGCAAAGACGCTGCTCCAGAAGTTCCATGCCATACTCGTCTCCCCGTATTTCTGGCTGCTGCAGGCAATAGCGGTGCTCGTGATAATCCTCTACATGGTCGGTACTGCAGAGGCATGGAAGTCCGGACCGGCCGCAATCGGCTTCATCCTCTCGGGCCTCGCCGCCTTCATCGTGCCATACCTGTGGTGCTGCGCTTGGTGGTATGCAGATTTCAGGGAGCGGGAGCCGCTCCGAATCCTCGTCACTCTCTTCCTGTGGGGGATGATGGCCGCGCTCATGGTCATAGGCATAAACTCGCTCGCGGGGGACGTCTTTGCAGTCCTCGGCCTGGGCTTCCTCAGCGTCTTCATCGTCGCCCCCGTCATGGAGGAGTTCTTCAAGGGCGCCGGCCTCACCCTCTTCTCCGAGCACCACGAGTACAATTCCGTAGAGGACGGATTCGTGTTCGGGTTCGTGATAGGGATGGGGTTCTCGTTCATCGAGGACTGGATATACTTCCTCGGAAACCCGATAGGCTCCGACCCTCTCTCGTGGGGGCTCGTATTCATCCTGCGCTCCATCTTCTTCTCGGCGAACCACGGCTTCTACACCGCGATAACCGGCGGCGCGATAGGCTGGCTGATAGAGAAAAAGCACCGCGCGCCTGCGCTCGGGCTCCTTGTAGGGTTCCCCATAGCCGCCTTCTTCCACGCCATGCACAATTCAGGGGAGGCGATAATCACCTTCCTCGGCGCAGGCGGGGCTCTCCTCTACTGCTGCTTCCTCGTCCCGCTCTTCGACTACGGCGGGTTCATACTGCTGATAGCCCTGTTCGTCCGGTCGGTCATGCGTCCGAAGGCCGGGTAATCATTTCTGCGCGACTATCCTCATCTCGTAAGTCCCCCTCAGCCTCCCGGCAAGGCTGGTCACGAAATCATACGCGCCTATGTTGCGCGCGGCAAGCCACAGGAGCGTCCGCTTCAAATGGCATGGTATCGGCATCACCTCATTGGAGACGACCCTGAAGCCCCTGCTTGTGAGCAGGTTGTTTATCGCCTGGAGGTTCCATGCGTAGAGGTGCTGGTTCTCGTCCATTGACAGGCTGGCCTTGTGGAAGAAGTCCACGGGCAGGACGACTATTATCCTGCCGCCCGGCTTCAGCAGCGCGCGTATCCTGTCCAGCGTCTCAGTCGGCACGGGGACGTGCTCGAGGACGTGCGAAATGAGCACGCAGTCGAAGCTTCCGTCCCGCAGCGAAGACAAATCGCCCGTCACCCGCAGCCCCTTTTTCGCGCAGAATTCCCGCGCGAATGGCGATTCGTCGAATCCGACGGCCCCTTCGATGAGGCTTATCTTGTATCCCGTGCCGCACCCGAAGTCGAGGACCTTCCTGCCTTCCGTGGAAATCCCCTTCCAGTCCCGCTGCATTGCGAGCGCGGCGCACGCATTGTAGAATTCATCGTTCTCCAGCAAAAACCGGTGCTTCCTCCGGTGGTACTCCTCCCCATATCCAATCGGTTTTTCCATCAGGCGTCCTCCTTGCGACAAAGACTCAGGTCGGTATTTTTTTAATCATAACTGCCCGGCGTTCCCCGGGTGACGGGAAATAAAAATTACATCCCTCCATTTTCGATAACATTTTAAACGATGGAAGCGAATGATTTCCATGCATAAAGGCCGAATGCTAATCAGGGCTTCAGTAGTCGCGGCATCAATGGCCGCGCCCCTGTCCCATCTGACCTGCGCGCCCCGGAACACGGCGCCGGAAATCATACTCCCTCCCCCGATAATCGAGGAGCGGGCGCCCGAAGAGAGGAAACCGGCTCCCTCCGCGCCCGGACAGAATGAAGAGGAGCGGAGGGAAGAGCAGCGCCCGAGGCAAAGGCTGACGCCGCCCGACGAGCAGGAGCGTGAAAACCTCAGGCTCATGCTCGCCTCGCTCGGAGCAGGCGGGGCCGCGCCTGATTTTTATTAGGTTCCTGAGAATTCAAAACGATGATACGCTCGATACGCCTCGTCAACTGGCGCTCGCACTCCGACTCGCTTCTCGAGTTCAGGAAGGGGACCAACCTGCTGGTCGGCATAATGGGCGCGGGCAAGTCGTCGGTTCTCGAAGGGATATCGTTCGCCCTGTTCGGCACGTTCCCGGCCCTCGAGCGCAGGAAGCTGAAGCTGGAGACCATCGTGCGCCTGAACGAGCCGCACGCGAAAGTCATCCTGGAATTCGAGTGGGCCGGATGCGCCTACCGCGTCGAGCGGGCCATCGAGCGCACCAAAAAAGGCACGTCCTCGCACGCCGAGCTATTCAAAGACGGTCGCCTCATCGAGAACGGCCCCGTAGCCGTGACTTCATATGTAAAATCACTCACGGCGGTGGATTACGACCTCTTCACCCGCGCCATCTACTCGGAGCAGAACAACATTGACCATTTCCTGAACCTGGACCCGAGGAAGCGGAAGGAGGAGATGGACTCCCTGCTCGGGCTTGACCGGTTCGAGACCGCCCGCGCGAACGCCGTCACAGTCATCCACAGGGTGGGGGCGCGCAGGGAGGCTCTCGCATCCCGGTTCAGCGAAGCGCGCCTGAATGAGCTTGAAGGAAAGGAGAGGTCGGCAAGGGAGGACGCAGCCCGCCTCGGGCAGGAGCTCGCGGCGCTCAAAGAGAATCTCCAGGCGAAGTCCTCGGAGCTTGCGGCGGCTGACTCCGCCTTTCTCCTCATGAAGGCGCAAAAAACAAGATGGGATGCGCTTTCGAGGGAGGAGCTGGCTCTCTCTGCGAGGGCCCAGGCGCTCTCGAAAGACCTGGAGGGGAAGGTAGCCGAGCCATCGAAGCTCGCGGAGCTTGACCGGAAGCTCGCCTCCCTTTCGGCCGAGCGGGGGAAATGCGAAGGCGAAATGAAAACGCGCGAGCAGGAGGCCTCCCTAATCACCAAGGAGCTCGGCTCGATAGACGCCAAGGCCCGCGCGGCCGCGGACGCATCCGCCCGGATTGTCAAGGCCAGGGAGGAGCTTGCGAGGGTGCTTGGCGATGCGGACCGTGAATCCCTCCCAAGGGCCCAGAAGGAGTGCGAAGCTGCGCTTCTCTCGCTCGAATCGGAGCGCAGGGCCATCGAGCGGGAAATCGCCGACCTTTCATCGGGCATGGAGCGGCTCGCGCCGGGCATGTCCTCCTGTCCCCTGTGCCTCTCGCCGCTTACCGACGGCTCGATAGAACACGTCCGGAAGGAGAAGGAATCCATCCTCGCGGAGCGGAAAAAGCGCCTTTCCGAAATCTCCCTCGCCATACCGTCGAAAAGAAACGAAAACGAAGGCCTCGTATTGCGCATAAGGAACGCGAACACGCTGGACGAGAGACTCTCGTCCCTGGAAACCGAAGTTGCCGCCGGAGGGGGGCTCGATTCCCGAAAAAAAACGCTTGAGGAGTCGCTGTCCGGAACGGCCGCCGCGCGGGACACGTTGCGTGAAAAAGCCGAAGCGCTGGCGACGGAATCTGAATCGCTCCGCGCAGCGATCCGGGATATGCGCGCGCTCGCAGAGCGGAAAAAGGAG
>JBFLVW010000097.1:0-16797 GCA_040758235.1 Microcaldota archaeon | reverse complement strand
CAGCTTGAATACGGCGTCGCCGACATAAGGGACGGGAAAGTCGCCGGATTCCGGGAGAAGCCGGTCGTCGAGCACTACTACAATACCGCGATATACGTCTTCGAGCCGGAGATATTCGGCTACATAAAAGGGAAGGAGGACTTCGCGAAGCACGTCTTCCCGCGGATGCTCGCATCCGGGGAGGAGATTAACGCGTACGTCTTCAGCGGGGTGTGGAAGGACATCGGCCGCGTGAGCGACTACGAGCGCCTGGTCGAGCAGTTCAACGCAATCCGCATCGCCGGCCTGAAATGATTATCGCAGGAAAAGGGCGAGCGCGATAGCCGCGAAAATGCCCTCGAGGGCGATGAAAAACAGCACGAGCCCGGATTCTGTCATCCCCCCGCTCAGCTTCAAAACATGCTGGGCGAAGCTTATGGGCTTGTCGGGCGCGTGGAGCTTGCCGTCGGCCCCAAAAATGCCGCCCCAGCCCCGGCTGGGGAATCTGTTCTTCGCCTTTATGAAGAAGTCGATGACGTAGGGGATTACGAGAATCGCCCCCGCGCTCTCGAGATTGCCTATTATCACCGCGCAGGCGAGCGCCCCGCCGATTGCGAGGTTTCCGACGTCTCCGGGAAACACCTTCGAGGGGTACTTGTTGAACCAGAAGAAGCCCAGGAGCGCGCCCAGCATGGATAGCGAGATTATCAGCATCTCGCTCTTTCCCGTCTGCGCCGCGAGTATTGCGGCTGCCCCGAACATCACGATGCCCATACCGGATTCCATCCCGTTGAACCCGGCCAGCATGTTCGTCAGGTTCGAGGATACCGCTATGCCGATGGGAATGAGGACGAGGATGTAGAGGACGCCGAAGTCAACGACACCCAGGAAGGGTATGGTCATCGCCGTGCTTCCCGCGGCCCTGACCACCACCAGGGGGATTGCCGCGAAGAGAGGCATCAGCGCCTTGACCGACTGCGGCATGTCTATGATGTCGTCTGCGAGTCCTATCAGCGCGATCGAGTGGATGGTTATAAGGGCGGCCATCAGGAATACCAGGTTGAACTGGAGGCCGAAAAAAGTCTGGAGGAATATCGCCGCGAGCATCCCTGCGCTCACCCCCCCGATAATCGAGAGGCCGCCCATCTCGGCGACTTCAGGGCGGGCGGGCTTGTTGATGTCGTTTCCTACCATGCCGGCCTTCTTTAGGCGGGGTATGACCGACCAAGTGAGAAAGAATGACGCTGCAGTCGAGATAAGCAGCACCAGGAGAAGCTCCATCATCGTCCGGAATGGTTTCCCAACAATTATATTGTTTTGGGTGCCCGATACCCCACATGGCATTATGCCTCGTCACGGGAGGGGCCGGATTCATCGGCTCCCACATAGCGCAGGCCCTCAAGTCGGCCGGCCACGGCGTCCGCGTCGCGGACGACCTCTCGGCCGGGAGCAGGGGGAATGTGGCGGCGGCAGGCGGCCCGGAATTCGCCGGTTGCGACATTTGCGTTTTTTCTGCCGTTCAGAAGGCCATGGAGGGCGTAGATTTCGTCTTCCATGAAGCCGCGATTTCCTCGGTCGGAGTCTCGATGAGGGAGCCGGAAAAAGTGATGAGGGTCAATGTGGAAGGAACCCGTAACGTGCTCGAAGCCGCCCTGCGCGCCGGCGCCAAAAAGGCGGTGCTTGCTTCCTCGGCGGCGGTATACGGAAACTCGCCCCCGCCCCTCGATGAGGGTGTGCCCTGCGCCCCGATTTCCCCGTACGGAAAATCGAAGCTGGAGATGGAGGGGCTTGCGCGGGAATATGCAGGAAGGGGACTCGGGACCGTATGCCTGAGGTATTTCAACGTCTACGGGCCGCGGCAGGCATTGGGGGGCGAATCAGGAGTCGTCGCCCGTTTCGTGGATATGGCATGCCGGGGCGAGGCGCCCGTGATATATGGCGACGGCTCCCAGACGCGGGACCTGGTGTATGTTGAAGACGTAGCGGAGGCGAATCTGCTCGCGATGGACAGCAATCTCAGGGGCGGGGAGGCGCTGAATGTGGGAACGGGAAGGCCGGTTTCGATAAGAGAGCTCGCGGGAATGATTGCTGATTTGTCAGGCTCTGGGATTGCCCCGCGGTTCGAGCCGGCGCGGGCCGGCGACATAGCGCACTCTTTCGCCGACACGAAAAAAGCGCGCTCCGCGCTCGGTTTCTCGGCGAAATGGAGCCTCCGGCAGGGCCTGGAAAAAACGATAGAGTGGCGCAGGGGGCTCTGAGTCATTTGCGCAGCTTCGCAAGGACCTCTTTCGCATGCTCGATGCTGAAATCCCTGTCCGCGCTCAGGCTCTCCGCGACCTTCTCCGCCTCCTGCGCGGTCGCTCCCGCATAGAGGGCGATGTTCCTCGAATGAAGCTTCATGTGGCCCTGCTGGATGCCGACGGTGCCGAGTGCCGCGAGGGCGGCGAAATTGTTCGCAAGGCCGACGCACGCCATCGCCATCGCGAGCTCCTTCGAGCTTTTCACACCCATTATTTTAAGGGCGATTTTAGCCGTCGGGCTTGCGGCGAGGGCAGGGCCGACGGTCGCGAGCGCGAGGGGAAGCTCGATGCTCCCGACAAGGTCGCCGTTCTCGTTCTTGTAATATTTCGTGAGGGGCTTGTAGCTCCCTAGGGCCGCGAATGCATGCGCACCCGCTTCGACAGAGCGCCAGTCGTTCCCGGTCGCGAGCGCGATGGCGTCTATCCCGTTCATTATCCCCTTGTTGTGAGTGGCGCAGCGGTAGACGTCGGCCTTCGCGAACTCATAGGCGTCGAGGACCCCCTCGACAGCCTCCTCGCCTATCGCCTCCTTTGCCCAGACCGCGCTCGCGCGCGCCTTCCTTTCGGTGGCGAGGTTGCTCACGATTCTGAGGCGGATTTTCCCGCCAGCGAGCTGGGCGAGAGTCGGGGCGGTGTTCTCAAGGACCGTGTTCACCATGTTCGCCCCCTGGGCATCGCCCACCGCTATGTGGAAATCGACGACTATCATCTGGCCGCGGGGCGTATCGAGCGCCTTCGCCCTGAAGTCCCGCACCCCGCACCCGTATTTCTCGTGGTGCTTCATATGGCTGTGCGCGATTCCCAGGATTTCCCTCCTGTTGAGCTCGAGGTTCTTCATCGCCGCGTCAAGGTCGCTGATTGAGACGAGCTGGACCTGGCCCACCATGACCGGCTCGTCCGCTTCCGCCTTGAACCCGCCCGGAAGCGACTGCTTCGCGGCCTTGCTCGCGGCGGCTATGACAGACGATTCCTCGACCGCCATCGGAATCACGATCGGCCTGCCGTTGATGACGAAATTCGTCGCGATTCCGAGCGGGAGGTGTATCGCGCCGACGACGTTTTCGACCATCTTGTCCGCCCGCTCCGGTTTGAGCGCGCCCGTATCCCTCAGCGCCTGCACCTCCTCGTCGGTGAGCGAAGCGTGCCTGCGGATTTTGTCAAGCCGCTCTTCCATGCTTAGTTTGTAGAAACCTGTGAAATCTTCCATAGAAACTTTCCTCCGCATAGACACCGGTTAAAGTTTCATCAAACTTCAGCCGTGCATACTCCAGAAAAATTAACGATACCCGTTCTCGAGCTTCTCGAGCGCGGCCGCGATGTTCCCGAACGCGAGGTCCGCCTTTTTCATGTAGAAGTCCCGGAAGATGTCGCGGAGATTCTGCTTCTCCCCGTCCCCGAGCCGGTACCTTCCCTTCGTCCTTGTCAGGATTCCCACGCTCTTGAGCCGGAGGAGGTGGTAATATATCGCCTTGGGGTTCTGCTTCGCGCCCGTCTGCTCCTCAAGCCTGGCGATGATGTCCTTCGTCGTCGGCTGGCCGCCCCGCACGTGGAACTCGAAAAGCGCCTCGAGGATGTCGAGGAGGAGCCTCCTGCTCTCGTTCGGGTGTATCATTCCGAGCGAAAGCGCTATCCAGCGTATGAGCGATTTCCTCGCAAGGAGCACCTCATCCGGAAGCGCGAGCTCGCGAATCACGAGCTCCGAGCGGATCAGCCTCGACTCGGGAATCATGGACGGATTTCCATGAGAAAGGTTTTAATGGTAGTCGTGGTTGATATCCCAGGGTGAGCGGATTGGTCAGCCTTAATTTGAGGACGCATCCCGACGTGCTTTTCGGCTACTCGAACAATTTCGTCGAGATGATTCTCCGCGTCGAGAACCATGGCGAGCACGCCGTCTGGTCCGAAGCCGACATATCGGTCGGGGAGCACCTCTCGCTCAGCCCGAACAACAGCCTGCGGAAAGGGCGCGTGCGCGTGGGGATTGTCGGGAAGAATGAGTTCCTCGAGAAATCGGTGAGGGTGTATAGCGGCCCATACACCCAGCCGCAGATGTACAAATGCTCGGTCACGCTTTTCATATACAACAAGGATGGGGTAATAGAGAGCAGGGTCGAAAAGCCATACAGCATCAGGTGCGAGCTCAAGAAAGAGGCAAGCCTCTGAGGACGGATATGCTTCCGGAGCGGCAGGCCTCGAACACAGGTAGTGCCCATGAAACGGATAAAGGAGTTCTTTCTGCTTAAGGACGACAAGTTCTTCGACATGCTGTTCGCCCTTTCGGAGTGCACCTACAAGTGCGCGCATGAGTTCGATTCCTTCGTGAGGGATTACGAGGGCCTCGACGCCGGACAGCGGGGGGTGCGCCTCAAGGCCCTCGGGGGATTCGAGAAGGACGGCGATGCGCTCGTCCGGGCCATCTCCGAGGAGCTGTACCGGAACTTCATCACGCCCATAGACCGCGAGGACATCCACGCGCTCGCGTCCAATCTCGACAACGGAATCGACATAATGGAGGACATCGGCAAGAAATTCATATACTACCGCATCGACTCCCCGACGGGCGCGATGAAGGAGCAGGCGCGCATAGCATCGGCGCAGGTCGGCGAGATACGGGCGGCAATCGGCGCCATGCGCTCGTCGAAGAACATCACGAAGGAATACCAGAAGGTCTTCGAGCTCGAGGACGCCGCCGATTTCATATATGAGAAGGCGATGGGCGAGCTTTTCGACCCTGCGAACGAGCGCCTTGCGGCGAACCCCCTCCACGCGATGAAGCTCAAGGACATCTACGACGAACTCGAGGACCTGACTGACCTCAACCAGCGCCTCGCCGCGATAATCGAGGGCATAGTAATCAAACACGTGTGACCGCCCATGATAGAGACTTCCTGGATTGTCGGGACGGGGATACTTCTTGCGCTCGCCTTCGATTTCGGAAACGGCCTCAACGACGCGGCGAACGCGATATCCACGATAGTCGCGACGCGGGTGCTCTCCCTGCGGGCCGCGGTCCTGCTTTCCGCTTTCTTCAATTTCGTCGCCGCGTTCGTTTTCTCCACCGCGGTCGCGGAAACGATGGGAAAGGGCGTGGTGGACCCGGCCGCGATTGACGGCTTCGTGGTCATCGCAGGGCTGATTTCCTCGGTAGTCTGGGTGTACGGGCTGAGCTGGCTGGGCCTGCCCATATCGGCCAGCCACTCGCTCGTCGGCGGGCTCGTCGGCGCGTCAGTCGCCGCGGCAGGGTGGGGCGTGGTGCAAAGCGCCGGGCTGATGAAGATCCTTGCGTTCATATTCTTCGCCCCCGTTCTCGGCCTCATTTTCGGCTACGCGTTCTCGCTAGTTGTCCGACTCCTCATCAAGAGCGTCCCTCCCGGGAAGATTCAGGAGCAGTTCAGGAGGCTCCAGCTCATTTCCGTGTCCGTCTACAGCCTGGGGCATGGGGCGAACGACGCGCAGAAGACGATGGGCATCATCACCCTGCTGCTTTTCACGGGCGGCTACATCTCCGATTTTCACGTGCCTGCATGGGTCGTATTCGCATCGCACACGACCATCGCACTGGGAACTCTCGCCGGAGGCTGGGCCGTCGTGAAGACCATGGGGACGCAGATAACGAAGCTTAGGCCGATTGACGGATTCTGCGCAGAGACCGCCGGCGCGGGCGTGATAATCGGGAGCAGCATGCTAGGCATCCCTGTGAGCACGACGCACGTAATCACCGGCTCGATAAGCGGGGTGGGGACCCTCAACCGCACGACCGCGGTGAACTGGAGCATAGCGAAGAGAATCATGTATGCCTGGTTCCTGACGATACCCCTGACGGCTCTTGCGGCGGCCGCGGTCTATTTCGCGATGAATGCCGCCCTTGGCATCTGAGCTACTTGCCCGATGCCAGCCTGCAGGATGGGTGCTGGAACGACTGTATCGCGCCCTCGGATGAGTATGACTGCACCTCGCGCGAGCAGTCTATTTCCACGCTCGCGCTAACGGTCCCGTTCTGCGCAGTCAGAGTGACGATGCGGTAGGGTATCGACAGCGCCGCAGGCTCGCCCCGCGTTTCCGACTCCGCTACGACTTCCACTCTCCTGCTCAGGCGGACGCTTTCCCCGCTGAAATCGCCGCCCTGGACGCGGAGAGTGAAGATGTTGCGGTCGCTTGACACCAGGCTGAGCGAAGCATCCCCCCGTCCGCCGCCGCTCCTTTGCATGGAGAATAGGGAGTGCACGGCCGCCCCGAGCCCCCGCGAAAGCGCGCTCGCGACATCCTCAGGAGGGAATGGAAGCTCGCGCCGCCTGGCTGGTTCGTCGGGGGGCGCCGCTGAGAGAGCGTCAAGCGCAGCAGCCGCAGTCGGGCCTGTATCCGCGCCATTCTCAACCGGCCGCTCCCTCCTCTCGTCAAAATCATTCCGCGACGACTCGACCGCCCTGCACATGGAATCTGCAAAGACGGTAAGCTCCGGGATGTCGAGCGGTACGCCATTGAACCGGACAAGGACCGAAACCCGCATGCTCCCTTCCCGCCCCGACGGAATCGGAAGGACGGCGTCTGCGACCGCATCGTTCGTATCGGCATCGCTGAAGGCCATCATGTGCGTGACTTTCGGGGTGAGGCCGAAGCCGATTTCCTGCCCCCGGTAGAGCTGGAGAGATGCGGGCAGTGTCGGACAGCGGTCGCGGATGCCGGTCATGTCCACTTCGACGTAGGGCTGCTCCCTCCATGAGAAATCGCGGACCTGGGACGAGCCGCATCCCGAAATAACGCCGGCTGCGAGAACGCATCCGGCGGCAAGCTTCCTGAACTTCAATGAAACACCGGATAACTGTTGCCAATAACAGTTTAAAACACCTTCACCCACTTCAAACCAGCTTCACATGGTTGTCCGCGACAAGATGGGAGAAGTATCCGAGGATTCCTGCGAGAGCAAGCCTCTCCCCGAGCAGGAAGAAAAGGAAGGTCCCGAAAACCGCGCATGCGAATATGGTATGGGTTATCCCCCGGTGGCGGGGCTTGAAAACCCTGAAAAGCACAAAATACGCGCCGACTATCGCAAAAAACAAAACCGCCATCGGGACTATTTGGCCGGCATCAGGAACGCATGCATCGCCGCCGCATCCCCCCAGATAAACCGCGAGAAGCGCGAAAGCGATGACCGCCGAGTCGAGCATTTTCCTCCCCTTGCTCGAATCGTGGTCGAGGTCCGGAACGAGCGCGCAAAGCGCCCCGAAGCCCGATGCGAGGGCGAGCGGAACGGGTTCGCGGGCCCCCAAGAACCAGAACACGAGGGCGGCGAGAACCGCTCCGATAATAAGGTGCGCGCGCCACTGCATGGCGTAAAAAGGGAAAGAAGAATAAAAAAGAAGACGCTTCAGCCCCCTACTTCGAACGAAGTGGAAACCGTAGCGCTGACATCAACCTGGCCAGGCGAGAGCTGTGTCGGGACGGACGGGGCCGCCTCCATCGCTCCGGCCATGAAGTCATACGACTTGTAGTACACCGGGTAGCTGAACGACTCGCTCGCCGAGAGCACCTTGCCGACCGACACTCCGAGGCCGGATGCTATGCCCTGGGCCTTGGACTTCGCTTCGGCAGAAGCGTTCTGGAGGAGCGACTTCTCGATGGACCTCCTCGTCTCGTCCTTCAGGGTGAACTGCACGTAGTCCACGAAGGTCTGGTTCGTCCCTGCTGTCCCCGCCGCGTCGATGACGTCCCCGCCCTTGTCGAGCTCGGTCAGCTTCACGCTGATGCCGTGGGTCACGCGGTAGCCTTTGAGAGTGGACTCGTAGTGGCAGCGGATTCCGCCCTGCTCGCACACGTAGTCGCTGTCATAGACGGGGTCCACGCTGTAGGACGTCGTCTGGATGTCCTCGGCCTTGACGCCAAGCCCCTCCAGCTTCGAGCGCAGGTCGGCCGCGACTTCCGCGTTGTCCTCCTGGGCCGTCTTCGCGACCGTGGACTCGGTCTGCACCCTCAGCTGGATGTTCAGCAGGTCCGGCGCGACCTTCGTGGACGCGCTCGCGCTCACGCTTATCGCGTGCTCGGGCGGCGTGCTCGAAACGTACACGTTCGGGCTCGAGGGCCCGCCTGTAACATTCACTTTGGGCGAATAATCCACCTGGGAGAGCATGTATGCGCTTCCCAGCATCCCTACGGTGAGAAGGACAGCGGCTATGACAAGCATCTGCCCCTTCCCGCCGGAAACCGTCATCTCGTCTTCCTTGGCCATGTTATCACGGTCAAGACTCAGGATGGAGGAATTTAAACGAATCCCTTTTTGGTGCGGGGAAGACCGAAATCAGGCCGTCCGGCTTATCCGCGAGCCGAGGATGTGCTCGCGCCTGAAATCGCCGGCGACGCGCACCGCGTCGGGCGTGCTCAGCCAGAACGAGGTCCTTCCGTCCTCCATGACGGTCGGCTGGGAGCGCTCCTGGAACATGCGGGCGAACGACTCGATTCGCGCGTCCCCGCCCGATGCAATCCTCAGGTACTGTCCCGCAAGCTCCGGATTCACGCTTATCATGGTGCAGTATCCGAGGACGGCATTCGAAAGCGCCGCAGGGTTAATCCTGTTCCGCTCGGCCTGCCTCTCGAGCCACGTCATGGTTTTGGGGCCGATCTGGTATGGCATCGTCCCGGTCGAAAGCGGGCCCCTCATGAAGAATTCCGCGGCCTGCGCAAGGGTTTCCGCGGAGAAGACAGGCTGCGTCCTCCGGCCCGCTTCCGAAAAGACGCCGTAGGCCGATGAGAGGATGTCATGGGCAAGCGTGACGGTGCGCGTGTCGGTGTGCGGCACCGAATACAGGAACCCGCCCGTTCCGGTCCTCGTGGTGTCCCGCATCACCCTCAGCATGAAGTCGAAATCCGCCCCCGCCGCCCTTGCGATGTCCCGCATCTGGGCCGCAGCCCTCGCCATCTGGGCAGGGTCCACGCCGAATTTGGTTGAGAGCTCGTTTATCAGCTGCGCCTGGGGCGGGGTGAAGCGAAGGCCTTCGAACTCTTCCGTTCTTTGGGTGACGACCATGGGATGACCTCGGAGATAGAATCATGCAAAACCATTATTTAATACTTTTGCGCGGTCACATCCCGGATGTTTCTCCGCGCCCCCCGCACGCTTCCGCGGCGGCGGCCCGGATTTCTTCGTCATGGTGCTCGAGGAGCGATTTCAGGCCTTCGAAATCCGATAAGGCAAAGTAGTGGAGGGCGAGGGCGGCGGAGCAATTCCGCTTCGCGTATTTGTTCCCCAGGGCTTCAGCCAGAACGGGGACCGCGGCGCCAATGGAGTATCCGTCGGCCGCGACCGACGCGAGGGCGTCTGCCGCAGTCGGGGCCACCGCCACCCCCTCGTCCCTGAGGAGCGAGGCGACCCTCTGCATGCCCTTCGTCGAGCCTTTCGCGACCTCGCCGAGCGCCTTCAGCTCATCCCTCACCGCCATCAGCCTGAGCTTACCGTAAGAGGGTATGCGCCTTGCCCGCTCGAGCAGGACGCTTTGCCTCGGAAAGGGGCGGCCCCCTCCGCCGTCTTCATCCTGGCTGTCTTTCGTTACGCGGGAATGGAACGGCTGGTTGTGCCCGCAATGCCTCATGGAAAAATGATGCTGCGAAATCTTTAATAAAGCGGAGTCATTTTTTTGAGACAAGCCTCAATGCGAGGGCGATGGACAGGATGGCGAGCGCGGCGGCGGCCCACCATGCATAATTATCCGGAGCATCCGCCGGGGTGACTTCAAGCGCCGCCTTCTCCGAGCGGTCGCCGAACCTGACGTCCATGTCCCAGTCGCCCCCTTCCGGGAACTCGTAGGTGAAGCTCGTCGAGCCCCGCTCGAGAGCGAACGTTCCGGCGAACGCCACCGCCTCCCCTTTCGAGAAGCGCACCCATACGGACGATAGATTCGACGGCTCTTCCGTATCATTGTCAACGACATTCACCGCAAAAAAAGCGGGCTCGCCAGCACGCAGCTCCCCCGGCTCCCATCCCAGGTCGAGGATGTAGGGGCCGGACTCGAAATCCGTGCCGCCTTCAAGGTGGGCGGATGCCAATGCCAGCAGTGACATCAGGAGGAGTGCGTGTCTCATGCGATAAGTCATGCGATACCGGTTTTTATTCCCCGCCCCTTCCCGAAACCCAGACTCCCGCCGCCCTCTGGAACTGCTCCCCGCTTATGCATTTCATGCTTCCGGCTTCCGCAAAGGCGCTCGCCTGCCTATCATCCAGCGCCCTGCCGGCGAGGGCGTTCAGCTCGTCCTGGAGAAGCCCGAACGCGGCATCCCGAATGGCGCTCTCGCTCCGGGTCATGATGAAGACGTTCGCTTTCTTCTGGCCCTGGCCCCGCTGGTAGCCCAGCGCATAGTTGAGCCTCACGAGATAGCTGTTTAGCACGTGGTCGGGACGGCCGCCGAGGTTGCCGCTCGTGACAGCCGCGAGCTTATCGTAGGGCTCCCCGAAGCTGACGGCTGCGAGGGCGCAGAGGGCCGCCGAGTGGGGGGTCCCAAGCAGTTTCCTCCCGCCCGCGGAACCCTTGAGGAATCCGCAAAGGCCGTAGGAAATGAAGGCGTTGGCGACGAGCGAGCCGAGGTAGGAGGAGGTATGCACGAGGAGGTCCGGGTTGCTGTCCTTCCGCATGCTCAGGGAGCTCCACACTGCAAGATTCACCCTTGCGGCTGCGAGGCCTACTCCGTACTCGGAGCGGTCGGCGGCGAGTTCGTCGATGACTTTGCTGATGCCCTCGGCATCCGGCATTCCAGAGGAGCCGGACAGCATGCCATGGCGCCTCGCGAATGCCGATTTGGCCGCCTCATACGGCCCCCTGATTTCGCTCTCGTTGAGGAGCATTGATGCGACAGGCTCAAGCTCCCCGAACCTGAATGCGTTGATTTTGAAAACCGCGTCTTCCAGCATGGCAGACAGGTCTATGATGTTGACGCCCAGGCCGTCCATCCTTGCGGAAGTCCCCACGGATTCGTTCGCCATGAGTGCGGAGAGGTAGTTCTTCTGGCCGAGGACCTCCGCGCATGAGAGGAGCATGCCGCAGTTGAGGCCCCGGTTTGGAAGGAATATGAAGCCGTGCTGTTCCGACGAGGATAGCCACCTTTCCATGAAATCCTCCCGTCCGGGAAAGGGCCGGTTCCCGAAAAGCAGGTCGCTATAATACGGGTCATCGCGCATCTTACTTTCTATTTCCGCGCCCATTTCCATGAGCGCCGCATGGAGCTTTGGGAGGTCGACGACAAGGCCCCTGCCCATGTCGTTTATGTCATTCAGGCGCGAATAAGCGATCCGTGAAAATTCAGCCCTCCTCGTTTCCCGCTCCGACGGCAGGATGGCGACCGACGCCACGCTCTTCCTGTATTCGCTCCTCTTCGAGCGCTGGAACAGCTCGGGCAGTGGGTTGGCCATGCCCATATTACATTCGCAAACATTGTTAAACAAAAGCATTTTCTTAATCTTTTTATAACTTATTATGCAAATTCCATTTATGGGTTCATCAAGGTTTATGCTCAGCGCCGGCAAGAATGATTCCCTGAAGGCGCAGTACCGCGAAGTAAAAGACGCCTTCGGGGATGCGGCACTCATGGTAAGCGGCCCCTACAGGGACGCCGGCAGGCGGGTCGAAGGGATAGCAGAGGACATCCGCTCGAGCATGAAGTGGCAGTTTTTCAGGAGGCCGATAGATGCGACGATGGCCGCCCTCAGTCCGAGGAACATGTTCCCGAGGGGAAAAACTGCGCTAGAAGTCCCATTCGCCCTCTCGAGCCGGCCCCTGCACACGGCCTGCGATTCCGCAGGGGACGTTGCGGGGGCGGAGACCGAATGGATGGAGGGGAAGGCGCACCGCGTCGTGGACCTTGCTTCCCTGGACCTTCTCGCGGTAGCCGTACTGAGGAGGCTCGGCATTCCGAGCCTGCTCGCATATGCGCATCCCGACCGCTCCGACCCGGCGGTGGTGATGCTCGACACGATAGCCGCGGCGACCGGCCAGCAGGGTGTCCGTTCCACGCCGTGTATAATAGCACTCGAGCGCGAGCCCGTAATCCTCAATTTCATCCCCCCATTCTCGCTTGAGCTTGGCAGCTCCGGGTGGGTGCACTCCGTCGAGGCCCTCGATTCCGATGCCGTCCTCTCGATAATGCGCCTCCGGTCCGCGCACAGGCACGCGCGGAAACTGATGGGGCAGGTGGCTGATGGCGCTTTATTGTCCATCGCGGAGGGCAGGATTCTTTCGGCGTCCATCGCCCATACGCTCTTTGACGGCATAGGACTGTGGAGCTGCGGTGAAGCCGAGGGCGCCGCAAGGGCCGCGGGGCGCGCGCGGCATGGAAGGGACGGAGTCGTGAGCATCCGCGAGCTTGCCGAGAGCGAGCACGTCCACACGCTCACATGCCCCATCCACCGCGCAATCGAGGCATCCGGCGCGATACTCTGCGAAAGCGCGAAGGAGGAACTGTCTGCAGCGCTTGGCGCAGTCATCAGAGGCGAAAGGGTTCCACAGGAGGAGCTTTCATTGGTAATGAGCAGCCATCCATGCGTCCTGAGGCTCGCGGAATACGGAAAAATCGCCGAGAGCATGGACGCCCACATGCACCCCGCGAAGGGATGCGAGGACGTCCACTAGGAAGCTTCGGCCTCCTTCGCCTTCTTCTCGCGCTCGAGCTTCCTCTTTATCGTCTTGAGTGAAACAAAGCTGTCGCGCTCCATCTCCTCAAGCCGGAATGCTATCATCTTTTTCTGCTCGTCGAGCCTCGGAATCAGCACGAACTCCAGAGCGTTCACGCGCCGCTTCGTCTTCTCTATCTCGATAATCAGCCTTTTCATCGCGGTCTCGGTCTCGGCGAGCTTTATTACCATCATCAGTATCTCGTTGAAATCGTCCACCGCCTGGTCGATTTTGGCGCTTGTCGCCGCGACGGAATAGGTAGGGAGAGTCAGGAAGTGCCTGCTCTCCATCTGGGCGTTTATGTTGGGGATTTTCACGCCCATGACATTCCTGACCTCGATGTCGATGTCTATTTCCTTCCTCAGGTCGAGGGATACCTTGGAAAGCTCCTGCATGTTGTGGTATGTCTCGGCCAGGGCGAGGGAGCGGTAGCCCTGCGCCATCTTGAGCGCGAGCTGGCCGCGGAGGTCCTGCGCCTTCTTGAGGATTTTGAAGAATTCGAGGATGAGGGCGTCCCGCTTCTGCTTGAGGAGCTTGTGCCCCTTCTGGGCGAGCTTTATCCTGTCCTTGGTCTTGATAAGCTCCATCCGCGTCGGGTTCACATCGGTTGCTCCAGCCATTTTTTCACCACGGTGGTTTCCAGTTCCCTGTTTCCGGCTCTTTCTCCGCCATTACACCTTGTATTTCTTCTTCATGTACTTCGGTATGTGGTCCTTTTTCACCCTCTTGAGCTCCTCCTCGGGCAGTATCGAGAGCAGCTCCCATCCGAGGTCGAGAGTCTGCTCGATGTCCCTGTTCTCGTACGGCCCCTGAAGGACGAACCGCTTCTCGAACTCGTCCGCAAGCCTCAGGAATCGCCTGTCCGTTGCGGAAAGCGCCTCCTCGCCGACGACCGCGCTCAGGCTGCGCAGGTCGCGGCCGTTCGCGTAGCCCGCGTAAAGCTGGTCGGACACGCCCTTGTGGTCTTCCCTGGTCTTCTTGTCCCCGATGCCGGAGTTCATGAGCCTCGAGAGCGAAGGCAGGGGGTCCACGGGCGGGTAGATGTTCTTCCTGTGGAGGTCCCTGCTGAGAAGTATCTGCCCCTCGGTGATGTAGCCCGTCAGGTCAGGAATCGGGTGCGTCTTGTCGTCGCCGGGCATGGTCAGCACCGGGATCTGGGTCACCGAGCCGGTGCTTCCCTTGACTTTCCCAGCCCTCTCGTATATCGTGGAGAGGTCCGTGTACATGTAGCCGGGATACCCCCTCCTCCCCGGGACTTCCTGCCTGGCCGATGAAATCTCGCGCAGGGCCTCGCAGTAGTTGGTCATGTCGGTGATGAGGGTGAGGACGTGCATCCCCTGCTCGTAGGCGAGGTATTCCGCCGTCGTGAGCGCGAGCCTCGGCGTGATGATTCTCTCGACCGAGGGGTCGTCCGCGAGGTTCAGGAACAGCACCGCGTTCTCGAGCGCGCCCGTCTTCTCGAAGTCCCTCATGAAGAATGAGGCTTCCTCGTGGGTGATGCCGATTGCAGCGAACACCACAGCGAACTTCTCGCCAGTCCCCCGCACTTTCGCCTGCCGTGCAATCTGGACCGTAAGCTGGTTGTGGGGTAGGCCGGCTCCCGAGAAAATGGGCAGCTTCTGCCCGCGCACGAGAGTGTTCATGCAGTCAATCGTTGATACGCCGGTCTGGATGAATTCGTTCGGCATCTCGCGCGAAAAGGGGTTGATCGGGAGGCCGGAGATGTCGACCTTCTCCTTGGGGATGACGCGCGGCCCCTTGTCGCGCGGCTCGCCCAGGCCGCTGAACACGCGGCCGAGCATATCTGGGCTCAGGCCGATGTGCATCGTCTCGCCCAGGAACTTGACCGTCGTCTGCGTGGTGGAGATGCCGACCGTCGGCCCGAAGACCTGCACGACCGCGACGCCCTTCCCGACGTCGAGCACCTGCCCCTTTCTGCGCTCGCCGCTCGGGAGCATGATTTCCACGATTTCGCTGTAGCCGACGCCGCTCACGTCGCTCACGACGACAAGCGGGCCCGCGATTTCCGTGATTGTCCTGTATTCCTTCATAAGCTCACCTTATTTTTTCAGAAGCTCGTCGAAGCCGGAGTCTATCTCCTTCTGGAGCTTGTCGAATTCCTTCATGTCGGCGATTTCCTTCATCCTGCCGATTACGCCCCTGACTTTCAGCTCCTGAATCTTCTTGAGCTGGACGCCGAGGTCTATGGCGCCGTTGGTCCTGTCGGCGAACTTCATTATCGTCTTGAGCATCTGGTACTGCTTCGCGAGCTCGCAGCGGGCGTCCACGTCGCTGTAGGCATTCTGCTGGAGGTAGTCCTCCCTCATCATCTTCGTGACCATAAGCACCGCCTGCTCCTTCTCGGGGAGGGCGTCTGGCCCGACCAGCTGGACGACTTCCTGGAGTTCGGCCTCCTTCTGGAGAAGCGCCATCGCGTGCTTGGAAAGCTTCGTGAAGTCCGAGGAGATGCTCTGCGCGAAGAACTCCTCTAGCCCGTCGGAATACAGGGTGTAGCTCTTGAGCCAGTTGATGGCCGGGAAGTGCCTCTTGTAGGCGAGCGAGGCGTCGAGGGCCAGGAACACCTTGGTGACGCGGAGCGTGTTCTGGGAGACCGGCTCCGATATGTCGCCGCCGGGCGGCGAAACCGCCCCGATGATTGAAATCGAGCCGTAGCGTTCCTCGGTCGCGAGGCACCGGACGCGCCCCGCGCGCTCGTAGAACTCGGCAAGCCTCCTTGCGAGGTATGCGGGATACCCTTCCTCTCCGGGCATCTCCTCGAGCCTGCCGCCGAGTTCGCGCATGGCTTCGGCCCACCTCGATGTGGAGTCGGCCATGAGCGCGACGTCGTAGCCCATGTCCCTGAAGTATTCGGCGATGGTTACGCCGGTGTAGATGCTGGCTTCGCGCGCCGCAACGGGCATGTTGGAAGTGTTCGCGATGAGGACGGTCCGCTGCATGAGCGGCTTCCCGGTCTTGGGGTCCTTGAGGTGGGGGAACTCTGTCAGGACGTCGGTCATCTCGTTCCCGCGCTCGCCGCACCCGATGTAGACGACTATCTGGGTGTCGGAGTATTTCGCGAGGGACTGCTGCGTGACCGTCTTTCCTGAACCGAAGGGGCCGGGAATGCACGCGGTCCCGCCCTTCGCTATCGGGAAGAAGGTGTCGATTATCCTCTGTCCGGTGACGAGCGGGATTGTCGGCGGGAACTTCTCGATGACCGGCCTCGATTTGCGCACGAACCACCTCTGCATGAGCCGCAGGGGCTGCTTCTTTCCCTCGAAGGACAGCGAGCCGATTTCGTCCTCCACCGTGAATTTCCCGGATGAGATGGACTCTATTTTTCCCTCGGAAGGGGCCATGATGCGGTGCTCGATGAGATCCGTCTCCTGGACCGTCCCGATTACGTCGCCGGCCTTGACCTTGTCTCCTTTTTTCACCGTCGCTTTGAAGTCCCATTTCTTCTTCCGGTCGAGCGCGGGCGCCTCGATGCCCCTCGTGATGAACACCCCGCCGGCCTTCTCCTCTATGACCTTGAGCGGCCTCTGGATGCCGTCGTAGATGCTCTCGAGGATTCCGGGGCCGAGCTCTACTGAAAGCGGCTGGCCAGTTGACTCCGCCGGCTCGTTCGGCTTGAGGCCGGAGGTGTCCTCGTAGACCTGCACGACAGAAGTCGTCCCGACTATCTTGATTATTTCCCCGAGAAGCTTCGCCTCCCCGACCCTAACGACGTCGTAAAGCCGCGCGTCGGGCAGGTACGCCTCGACGACCGGACCGCTTATCCTTATGATGTGACCTTCCTTTGCCATTATATCGTCCTCCGTGAAAAGAACCAAAGTTACGTTACAACCACCATTTATTTGAGGTTCATT
>JBFLVW010000096.1:0-2635 GCA_040758235.1 Microcaldota archaeon | reverse complement strand
TTCGAGCACCGCGGGTTCCTCGCCTATGCGATGCCCGGCTTCTATTTCGCCGCTAACGACCCAATCCGGGTCGCCTACGTCGGCTATTACAGGCCGCAGTTCCAGAACGTGGAGTTCGGCCTCCAGATGCGGTTCTACGAGGACCAGTACACGGCGCGGCTCTGGGGCGACATCTCCACCCTGTACCAGCGGTTCGGGGGCAGGCTCACGAGAAGCTGGAATATGAGCGACGGCGTGGCCCTCGACGTGTGGGGCGCCGTCGGCGCCACGCACTGGATAGACGAGCTCGGTGGCAGGTGGGACCCGGTCGCGATGGCCGGCCTGCGGGTAGTCCTCGGAGGGCGGTCCATCAACTCGACCAATACCTTCCGCTACGAGCACCTCCAGTCCGGAGGAGTCCGTTTCGCCCGGACCGAAGTCCCGAGCCAGGCGGCTCCCGGGCCGTATGGTTTCGGCCGCTCCGGCGACCCGGCCGTCGATGCCCAGGTGAACGAAGCCAAGGACCGGATGCTTGCGAGCCCGACCCTGCAGACTTTCTCAAGCGGATATGGCGGCTCCTCATACAGCGACATAATAATGACCGCCCGCTTCATGGGAGCGTTCGCTCAGCAGGTCGCCTACGCGCACAACGCGTGGGACAGGCTGAACAACACGTCGTTCTTCGACCCGGAAGTCGTCCGCATCGCGTCGCAGAGCCCGGACACGATATTCCAATTCCTCAAGAGGGCGGTGGAGTTCTACAACACGCACCCGCCGAACACGCCGCTCCCGCCCGACATGGTCGCGGGTATCGCGATGTGCGGAGGGGTGGGCTACGTGCAGTCGATGTTCCTGAATGCGAACGGCATCCCGACCATCGTCGCGAGCGTGAATACCCCGCGCGGGCCGCACATGGTGCCGATAGCGATGCCTCCCGACGGGACTGTCCTTCTCGACTACGGGAACGCCTACGAGACGCCTCCCGGGACCTTCGACCAGGCGATGCGCTTCTACGGGCAGAACAGGCGCGCACCGACGTTCCAGTCCCAGCTCTTCGGCAGGGACGGCCGGTACATGGGCACCTACATCACTTCCGAGGGAAGGCTGCTGCACCAGAGCATCGGCATCGTGAACAGCGAAATCCTGGGGACCGACTTCCTCGGTGTCCGTTAATTTTTTGGGGTATCTCCCCGGTTTTCATCTTTTTTCGGCACTCCCTGAGCCCCAAAGGCGAAGGCGGGAAACCAACCAAAAACTTTTATACCATGCAGTCGAAAGGTGGGCATGGAAGACACAATCGAAGTGTGCACCGGTTGTGGAAAAATGCCCCGCGCGATGGACCGTTCATCAGGGGCGTTCCAGTGCTCGCGCTGCGGGAACCGCGCCACCATGTCCGTGAACACCGAGAATTACGAGAAGGTCGCGACGGAGCTGGACGCGAAATTCCATTCCGCCACGCAGAAAAAGCGCGTGGAGGACGCCGCAACCCATCCCGTGGACATGAAGCCTTCGAGAAAGAAAGCAAAGGCAGTTTCCAGGAAAAAGCCGGCAAATTCAAAGAAGCCTAAGAAGGGCGCCAAAAAAAGATGATATTTATGGCCTCAAGCAAGCTCGCGAAACTGAAGGAAGCAGTGAAGAAAAAGAGAGGCGGCACTGAGCCCTCTAAGGCGGAGCCTGCTCCGAAGGCCGCCGAGCCCCCAAGAGCTCCCCCCAGGGCGGAGCCGCCTCCGGAACCGGAGAAGCCTGATAAGGAAATGACTCCGGAGGAATTCGCGATGGAGCCCGAGCCGGAAAAAGCGTCTCCGAAGCCGAAAAAAGCGGCTCCGGCGGATATTGAACCCGAGGCTCCGAGGCCCGCCCCCCAAAAGGCGAAACCTGCAGGGCCGAAACCCTCGCCGCTGACGGCACCGCATGCGGCGGACGTGGGAAGCAAGATAATCCGGACCGTGATGGATGACACCCGCCTCGCGAACTTCAACCAGGTCTCGAAAGTGATAATGGCCTGCATGCTGAGGCGCGGCGAAGTGGAGGGCAAGATAAAATCCGTGAAGGACATCGTCGATGAAGAAGTCAAGAAAGCCCTCAAGGAAGCCGCCTGATTCTTTTACAAAAAAGATTAAATAGAAAAATGGCGCTAATAAGTCATGAACTCCCAGCATGAAAAAAAGGCCATCGCTTCCGGCATGTGGCACCGTTCCTCATTCCCCCCGCATATGCCCCTGCGGGAACAGGCCCTCTCGCTAATCAGGAGGCACGTGAGCGTTTCTGACTCGAAATCCGAGTCCGAGCGGGAATGCGCCGAGCGCGACCTCCGGAACGCAGTCGAAGTCCTCCGTTGCCAGGTCGAGAAGGACAACGAAGTGCTGACCGCCCTCGCCCACCTCGCGGCATCGAGCCGGTTCGTGCGCTTGCCACGGATGCCATCGAGCGGAATTTCTGATTTTTCCATTTTCAACAATAAAATATAACTTTAAAAAAAGTTCGCTGCCAGTATCTTCCGGTGCTTGAATGGTTTATACGCGCGGCCTTGCAAGGGCTGCAATCCTCTCAGGAACGATTCTCGGATGCTCCGCGGCCCCCCAGAGGCCTGCGGCCCCCATGGTCGAATATGTGATTCCCGCGCCTTCCCAGGAGCCGCTCTCCCCCGAAGCCCCGA
>JBFLVW010000095.1:0-7193 GCA_040758235.1 Microcaldota archaeon | reverse complement strand
GAACACCCATCTCGTCGGCAGGAAGCTTCTTGCCGGCGAGCTTGAGGACGCCCTCGTGATGTTTTTGTGCGATTCTTCCGGAGAAAAAAACGAGCAGGCGATACAGGCACGCAAGGAGCTCGAAACGACGCGCGATTTCGCCCGCGCCCTCGGTTACTACCCAAAAAACCTCCGCCTCGAGCGCACCATAATCGCGCATCTTGCCAAAAACCCGGGCGCATACGCGAACGCGCTCCGCCGACTCCCGCGCAATATCCTCCTGCTTTTTGTACACGCCCTCCAGTCCGACATGTTCAACCGGCTGCTCTCGGACCGGATGTCTGAAGGCGGACCGGAGCTGGAGGAGGGAGAATACTTCTGCGGGGAAACGCTCGGATTCCCCGACCTAGGCAAGACAGAGGCCGAAGGGTGGATATGCGGGAAGCTGATAGGCTACGGAACTCCGCTCAACGGGCGCGAGCGTGCGCTTCTGGAGGAATACGGGCTGCAAAAGGACGCCTTCCGGATGAAATCATTGCCCGAAATTTCCTCCAAGGGCTCTTACCGGACGCTTCTTGCCCCGATGAGGGGACCTTCTATTTCCGGCGGCGGGGCTCCGGACGCTCTGGTATTTAGATTCTCCCTGCCATCAGGTTCCTACGCCACGATGGCGATGCGGGAATTCATGAAATAGGCGGGACTATGGAAGAAGAGGGAATATCTTTCACGGCCGGAAAAGGCGTCTTCTACAACCCCAGCATGCGGTTCTGCAGGAGCATGTCCTCCCTCGCGGTCGGCGCGATAGGCGAAGAAATCGAAGTCGTCGATGCCTTTTGCGCGAGCGGGATACGCGGTATTCGCTACGCAAAAGAAAACAGGAACGTGAAAAAACTTACGTCCCTCGACATCGAGAAAAAGGCAATCTCCCTCGCCAAAAAGAACGCGAAAGCGAACAAAATAGGCAAAAGCGCAAAAAATAAACAACCGTTCGTCTCCGTCTGCGCGAACATCTCCCGCGCCGCGTTCGGACTGGATGCCGACTTCCTCGAAATCGACCCCTTCGGCACCCCCAGCCCCTACCTCGTGGACGCCTTCCGTTTTTTCAACACGAAGAAGGCCGCGTTTCTCTCCGTCACCGCCACTGACGTCGCCGTCCTCTGCGGCGGGAAGCTCGGCCCCTGCCTGAAGAACTACCACTCGGTCCCGATGAACAACGAGTTCACCCACGAGACCGGCCTCCGGATACTGGTCAAGAGAATCGCGGAGGTCGCAGCCGAATTCAACATGGGCATCTCCCCCCTCGTTTCCTTCTCGGACCGCCATTACCTCAAGTCCGTCCTGTCGGTGAAGCGGAGCGCGGACCTTGCAGAAAAAAGCATGAAGTCCCTGGGGCACGTGTCATACTGCAAAAAGTGCGGCTGGCGGGGAAGCGGGAAGTTCCCGATGCCTTGCGCAAATTGCGCCGAAACCGGAAACCCGAAACCGGAAACCCTGTTCGCGGGCCCTCTTTGGCTTAGCGAGCTCCATGATGCGGCCTTTCTCGCCGCGATGCGCACCCTGAATGAAAAAAGGGGATACGCGGACAGGGACGAAATCGCCAGGATGCTTTCCCTGATGGAAGGCGAGTGCGGGATGCCGCCCTATCATTATGACGTGCACCGGATGTGCAGGACGCTCGGGACCGGGGGCGTCCCGAAGATGGAGAACGCGATGAAATCCATCTCGGACGCGGGCTATGAAGTGCGCCGCACTCACTTCTCCCCCGTCTCGCTCAAGACGGACGCCCCATACGGAACGGTCGCGGAGGCTATGAGATGGAAGAGCTGATACGCGGGACGGAAGTGGAGACATCGAAGACGTTCAGCGGCGCCAATGGATTCAGCTCCTTCTTCGGCGTCGTGAAGAAAGGCCATTCCGAGTGCGGGGACTCGGCTTTCGCGTATTCCGATAAGGACAAGGCCGTAGTCGCGGTCTTCGATGGTGTCAGCGGGGAAGGCGGGGCGGCGAATGCCTCATCCCGGGCCGCCGAAGCGATATTGCGCAGCCTGAAACCGCTGAAAAAAGTGGCCGAAAGCGACGTGAAAAAAGCCCTGAAGGCCGCGAGGGATGGCGTGGATTTCGGCTACACGACCGCCATAGTCCTCTGCCTCCGGAAGGACGGCACTTTCATAGTCGCCGGCGTCGGCGACTCGCCCGCATACGGCATGGGCCGGGACGGGAAGGCATCGCTTCTCCTCCCCCTCGCGCGGATAGTCGGCGACGGGGACTCAATCCTGAA
This sequence comes from Microcaldota archaeon, assembly GCA_040758235.1. Lineage (GTDB taxonomy): Archaea > Micrarchaeota > Micrarchaeia > Anstonellales > Bilamarchaeaceae > Bilamarchaeum. Next base: position 4,936 of record JBFLVW010000095.1, on the reverse strand, counting down.
ATTCTTCCACTACAGGAACATCGTCTCCTCGGTGATAGGCCGCACGGACTCGGAAATCCAGGTCGCCATGCGGAGCGGAAAGCTTGAGAGTGGCGAATCAATCATCATCGCGAGCGACGGCCTTTCCGACAACCTGTATGTCAAGACCGCGGAGGGCTATGTAAAGGACTCGTCAGGGGCGGATGATATCGGGGAGATCGCCGGCGGCGAAACGGGGCCGGAAGCCGCCGTGAGCGCCCTTCTCGCCGAAGTCGGGCGCAGGATATCCGTCGGTAAGGTCGAGCGCAGGGGCAGCCTACTCGTCCCCAAAGAGGATGATGTGGCCATCGCGGCCATCCAAAAACTTTAAATCGCTCCGCGCGATAAGGGCTGTTGATGCCCAACATATCAACCTACCTGCTCGCAGTGATAGGCATAGCCTTCATCCTGCAGCTCATAATGCCGGCTTTCGAGGACGCCTTCCTTTTCAATCCGTACAAGGCGCTCACAGAGCCGTGGAGGTTCGTCACCAGCGTATTCCTGCACGACACCGGAGGGTTCTCGCACATATTCTTCAATTCGTACGCCCTGTTCGTTTTCGGGAGCATTCTGGAGCAGAGAATCAGCAAAAGGAACTACCTCCTCCTTTTCTTCGCGGCGGGGCTCCTCGGCAGCGTGCTTTATTACCTCACCATCTTCAGTCCGTGGCCCCCGCTTTGCGGCTCGCCGGAGGACGTCGTGTTCTGCAACGCGCTCGGTGCGAGCGGCGCGATATACGGCATACTCGGGGCGGTGGCGATACTGATTCCTGACCTCACGATATTCTTCTGGTTCTTCCCCATGAAGATAAAATACGCCGCGATATTATGGGTGATAATCGAATTCTTAGGGACGGTCGGGGGCGCGAGCGGCGTCGCGAGCGCGGCGCATCTGGGCGGCCTTTTCTTCGGGCTTGCCTACGGCTGGTACCTTTCCCGGAAACCTCCGGAATACACCGCCCACGTTGAATGGACGCATTACTGAACCTGGGGGACGCCGCTCGAAGTCCGTTAAATAAAACTTTTTATAACTTTCCAGCCAACATTTCCGCCTATGATGCACAATCCTCAGCGCCCCGCCAACCCCCCATCCGGCGGGAAGCGCGAGCCCCTCGCGGAAGCATTCCGCGACTTCCTTTCGACAGAAGGCCTTATGCAGGTCCGGGATGAACGCGGCAAGTTCGTCATGTCGTCGCTGAGGAACTGGCTGCTGCCGGGGAAGCTCGGGGCAATCAGGTACGGGGGGGAGGAAATCGAACAGTTCTCCCTTTCCCTTCCCTCATTGGCGGGCAGCGAGAGGCAGAAATGCGATTTCCTGTCCATTCTCGTTCACTGCGGTAGGGAGAACGACTACGTCGTGCACGTTTCCGGTTTCGCGAGACCGCCGGATTACCTCCTGCGGGCAAACCGGAAGAGGGTCATGGTCCATGGGAATGCCGGAAAATTCGCCTGCTCCGGGATGGCCGATGGGTCAGTGACATTCCTCGGGGGCTGCGGGAGCCATCTGGGCCAGTACATGATGGGCGGCTGCATACGCGTCGAGGGCGGACTCGAAATGGAAGGGCTGGCGCTCGGGATGGCGGGCGGCGGCAGGATATTCCATGGGGACGTTCTCGTAGCGGGCAAGCCCTAGGCAAGCCTCCGGTTTCCCCATCTATTATATATCTTCTCATACTAACTAACTTCGACTTCTCCTCATTTCCATCAAGGGTGCAGGGGAAGCCCAATGTCCAGGCAAAAGTGATTATTTGGAAAACCAACCTGCGGTTTCAGGGCCGGCTACGATGGCCGAGCGGCACATCCTCCAGGACATAGCCCCCAAGTCCAAGGACGACGAGGAGATACTGAAGTTCATAGAGGAAAGCAGGCCGAACATCTACATCGTCGGCGCAGGGGGGAGCGGAAGCAACACGCTGGACCGGCTCTTCCAGATGGGCGTCGCCGGCGTCAACGTGGTGGCGATGAATACGGACGCGCGCCACCTGCTCCATGTCCATGCGAACCGCAAGGTCCTTCTCGGAAAGAAGGTCAGCAAGGGCCGCGGCGCCGGGAGCAACCCGCTCATAGGCGAGGAGTCCGCCAAGGAGTCGCTCGAAGAGATAAAGGAGGCGCTCAAGGAGCCGTCCATGGTGTTCATCACGTGCGGCCTCGGCGGCGGAACCGGGACCGGAAGCGCCCCCATAATTGCTGAGACCGCGAAAAGCATGGGCGCCCTGACGGTCGCCGTCGTCACCCTGCCGTTCACCTCCGAAGGCAAGGTGAGGTGGGAGAACGCCCTTGCCGGTCTCGACAAGCTGAAGAAGCACACGGATACCGTCATAGTAATCAAGAACGACAAGCTGCTCAACCTGGTCCCCGACCTTCCCCTCAACACCGCATTCAAGGTGTGCGATGAGGTCCTTGCGGGCTCAGTCAAGGGAATCGCGGAACTCGTCACGAAGGCCGGGCTCGTCAACGTCGATTTCGCCGACCTCAGGACGATTCTCACGGACGCCGGATTCGCCGTCATCGGCCTCGGGGAGGCGTCCCTGGATGCCAAGAAGGAGGACCGGGCGAGGGTGGCGGTCGAAACGTCCCTCAACTCCCCGCTTCTGGACGCCGATGTAAGCACGTCCACGCGGGCCCTCATCAATGTAATCGGCGGCGAGGACATGACGCTCAAGGAGGCCGAATACGTAGTCGCGGAAACGGCCCAGCGCATCAATCCGAACGCCCACATCATATGGGGCTCGCGCATCGACGAGAACATCAAGAAATCCTCCATGCGGGTGCTTGTCGTCCTGGCCGGCGTCCGGTTCCCGAAATACGTGGTCAAGCCTGAAAGCCAGGAGCAGGGGGAGCTCGACCTCGATATCATCGGTTAGGTGGTTAATTGGAAATATCTGAACTTGTGAAAAGATGCGTCAGGATACTCTATATCTCGACCAAGCCGACAGGCGCCGAATACTCGAAAGTCGCTAGGGTCACGGCCATTGGGATGCTCCTCTTCGGCCTGACCGGCTTCGTCATCTCGGCGGTATTCCGTTTCGTCGAGGAGGTCCTTCCGAACATGCTGCGGTGATGCTTATGATTCACACGATACGGGTGACATCCGGACAGGAGAAGATAATCGCGGAGATACTGATGAAGAAGGCGAGGGCCGAAAAGCTCGACGTCTACTCCGTCGTGCACGTCGAGAACGTCAAGGGCTACCTCTTCATCGAGTCCAACGACGAGAACACGCTCGTCAAGCTCATCCAGAAGGTCAAGCACGTCAAGGGCTTCCTGAAGAGGCCCGTCACGGTCGCCGAGATAGAGAACCTCGTGAAGGCCGAGAAGCAGCCCGCGCTCGTCATAGAGATGGGCGACACGGTCGAGATGACATCCGGCCCCTTCAAGGGCGAGCGGGCGAAGGTCATCAAGATAGACGAGGCGAAAGACGAGATAACGGTGGAGCTCATCGAGGTGGCCGTGCCCATCCCGGTGACCGTCAAGACGAAGATGGTCAAGCTCTTCCAGAAGTCCGGCGCCGAGCTTTCCGACTAGCTATTTTTTCCTCTCTTCCTTCATCTTCGGGCCCTTCTTCTCCTCCGGCGGCGGGTACATCACCCTGACCGGGAATGGGATGTTGATATCGTTCTTCCTGAACGCGTAGAACAGCTCGTGGAAGACTTTCTTCATCGGCCCGAACCTGTTCACGTAGCCCCGGACTAGGAAGCCGAATTTGAAGTTGAGCGAATAGTCGCCGAACGAGTCGAAGCGCACCCACACGGACTTCTCGTCGATTAGCGGCTCCTCCTTCGCGATTTTCTGGAGCGCCTGGGTTATGATTTTCTCCACTTCGTCTATGTCCTCCCTGTAGTCAACGCCGACGGTGTAAAGAACGCCCGTCATGTCGTCCGGTGAGGAGTAATTCTCGAGGATGGAGCCGGAGAGCTTGGAATTCGGGACTACGATGACGTTCTTCGCGAGCGTCTCAATTTTCGTGGTCCTCCAGCCTATCTGTTTGACGGTCCCCTCGATGCCTCCGGTGCCGCTCCCGGAATCGACACGTACATAGTCCTCTTCCCTGAACGGCTTGTCAACCAGGATGTGGACGCCGCCGAAGAAATTGCCGAGTGTGTCCTGAAGGGCGAGCGCGACCGCGATGCCCCCGACGCCGAGGCCGGTTATTATCGCTCCGGTCTCGAAGCCGAGCCTGTGGAGGATGAACACCGCGAAAATCATGACGATGGAAACCTTCACCACGTTCCTGACGAAGGGGAACACTTCCTCGTCGCGGACCCTCCGCTTGTCCGTCCTTATCTCGAGGCCGTACCATATCAGGAATGCGTCCACGACCGAGCTGAGCAGGAGGCCGATGATGCCGAGCATCACGACCAGGTAGACGTCGAACTCCTTGTACGAGCCGAAAACCACCTGGTCGGGATAGACGGCTTCGAGGGCTATCCAGAGCGCCGTCACTATGGATATCGCAGGAAGATAGGCACCGACCGCCTTGAGCACCCTGTCGTCGAGCGTGGTCTTGGTCTTTCCGACTATGAACTTCAGGACGCGCAGGGCGACCACGAGGACTATCTCGAAGGCCAGCGCGAGCACGGCAAGAACCACGAAGAACGCGGTGACCTGGCCTCCGGGAAGGGCCGTCAATGACTCTAAGTAGGGCACTGTGATGCCGAGAACCATGAAGGGAATTGGATGCGAAATCCCTTAAAATCGATGCCCCTGCCCGGCGCGCCAAGCCCTGCGAATCCGGCAGGATTTAAAAAACTCCCAGGCTTCAATTGTTGTCGCTTGCGACCGTAGTCTAGTGGTAGGATCTGAGCTTCCCACGCGCCTTTTTAGTAAAAAGGCGCGCCCAAAAACGGGCACTAAAAGGCGCAGAAAAAGCTCATGACCCGGGTTCGAGCCCCGGCGGTCGCAAATTTTGTTTTACAAAA
>JBFLVW010000094.1:0-17991 GCA_040758235.1 Microcaldota archaeon | reverse complement strand
AGAGGCACGAACTTCGAACCCCTCGTAGCCCCGACGCCGGGACCGGAGTGGAGCACCCTTCCGGTGCTGTGCGAATAATCGCCGAGCCTCCGCCCTATCTTGTTGAGCGTGATGTCCACGCGCTTGAACTCCTTGCCGTTGTGGACGCCGAAGGAAAGCCCCAGCCATTCCGGGAGTATCACCGCTTCCCGGATGTGCGTCTTGATGAGCTTCTTGGGGTTCTTCTTCTTGTGCTCCCTCACTTCCTCGACGAATTTCTTCAGCCGGGGGTTCACTTTCATCCGCAGAAGCGTCCTGCGGTTCCTGGAGGAGATGTTCTTCATGAAGTCCTCCATGCTGATGCCTGGCGCCTGTTCCTCGTCAAACCCTTTCCACGTGTCTTTTTTCATATGAAAACCCTCTCCGGTGAAACCCATTGGGGTTTTCTATCCCCATCATGGTCCTTGCTTCTATCCATAATAATCACCCTCACTGCTGGCCCGCTCCGGCGCCTTCCGCCATCCTCTTGCCCTTGCGCCGGCCGGTCTGCCTGGCCGCGATATGCCCGACCTTGCCTCCGGGCGGGGTGGACCGTGCCACCGTCGTCGGCTTGCCGACATGGTGCTGCTTCCCTCCGTGCGGGTGGTTGTAGGCCGCCTGGTGCACGCCCCTCGGGACGGGCCAGAGCCTGTTCATGGCCTTCATCTTGTAGTATTGGCTGCCGGCCTTGAGCATGGGCTTTTCCAGCCTGCCGCCGCCGGCGATGACGCCGAGCTGGGCCCTGCACTCGTTCGAGAGCACAACCGTCGCCTTGCTCGGCAGCTTGATATATACTATTTTCCCTTCCTTTGCGAGGACGTTCGCGTAAGAGCCCGCGGCCTTCACCATCGTCCCCCCGTCGCCCGGGTTCCGCTCGAGATTGAAGATGTAGGCGCCATCCGGGATGCGGTAGAGGGGGAGGACGCTTCCGAGGCGGAGCCGCCCCTGCGCCCCTACGTCTACTTCGTCGCCGACCGCGATGCCCTCCGGTGCAAGAAGCATGCCTGTCTCGTTGTTGTCGTATTTGACCTTCATGAGGAGGGCGGTTCGCGCCGGGTCGTCGACGAACCCGACCACCTTGCCCGTGAGGACGCCCGTCTTCTCGATGTCATCGTATGGCCTGTATGCGAGGTCTGCCTTGTAGCGGTGCCCCGGGGCGAGATACCTCGGCGAGCCGCGCCCCCTTTTCTGCTGCTTTAATCTTTTTCCCATAAATATCCCGTTTGTCCATTTTTCCCAAAAAGCTTCAGGCTATCATCTTCAGTTTCGTCGCGACGTCGTCGGCCTTCGAGCTTTTGTCGAGCCGCACAAGCGCGTGCTTGCTTCCCATGGATGTGACGAAGGTGCGGACGCCCGCGACTTTCACGCCGAAGAGCTTCTCCACCTCGCCCTTTATGTCCTTCTTGGTCGCCTCCATCGCGACCTCGAAGGTGAGGGTGTTCTCGTACTCTATCTTGCTTATCGCCTTCTCAGTCTTGACCGGTGCTATCAAAATCATGCGGAAAACCTCTTTGCCAACTCCGGAAGCGCGCTCTCGGAGAAAAGCGTGAGCCTGCCCGGGTGCGTGCCCGGCGCGAGGTCCTTCACCTTGAGCGAGCTTGCCTTCACGACGTCGACGCCCGGTAGGCTGAACCCCGCCTTTCCGGCGTGGCCGTCCGAGACTACTATCAGGGCGGATTTCGTCCCGTTCCTTTTCGCCTTCTCGATGAACCTTGCGAGGTTGAGCGCTTCCATGACCTTCAGGACGTCCTTCGTCTTGCTGAGCTTCTCGAAGCCGCTTTCCAGGACCAGCGGGAGCGACACTCCTATGTCCGAACGCGCCCTTCCAGTTACGCTTTGCCGGTCCGCGGAGAACGCGAGCGCGCTGCCGAGCGCTTTCAGGTGCTCCTTGCGGTTCATCTTCTCGGCAGTGATTTTTGCGACCTTCGGGGGGTGCGCCCTGCGGCCCTTCACCGCGTGCGGCACCCTCTTCACCCGCCCAAGCTGTCCTTTGGGAAGCACCTCGTGCGGGAGGTGCGGGATGCCCTTGTTCTTGACCGCGCCGAAGTCCTCCTTGCGGCCCCTGTAGCGGGCCGACGTCTCGAGGCCCGCGAAGCGGTAGCTTCCTTTGGGCTGGTAGGTCCTGCTCTCCTCGCTCAGGACCGCCCTCTTGACGAGGTCCGCCCGCTGCGGGGATTCGAAGACTGCCGGAAGGTCTATCTGCCTGAGGGCCTTCCCTTCAATGGAATAAACGGTTGCTTTCATAAGTTTCACCTGGGAGCGAGCGACACGAACCCGAGCGGAGCCTCCTTCGCGGCTCCCTTCGCCCTGACGGCGAGCCTCAGCTTGACCATTCTCTTGGCCGGCCCGGGAACCGAGCCTTTCACGAGCACATAGTCGTTCCTCACAAAGCCGTACTGGGGGAACCCGCTCGATGGGTTCACCTCCTCGGGCTTCTGGCCTATCCTGAGTATCCTCTTGTTCATCTCAGTCCGCTGGTGGTAGCCGGTCTGGCCCGCCTGTGGGACCGTGTAAAGCACGTAGGCGGGATGCCATTGGCCGAGCGTTCCGACATGCCTCCGCTTGCCGGTAGCCTTGCGCCTCTGAATCGAGATGCCGAACCTCTTGACGGCCCCCTGCCAGCCCTTGCCGACGGAAACAGAGATGACGTCGACGAACTCTCCGCTCTTGAAGACGTCGGAAACCCTGAGCTCCTTCCCGAGCATGGCCTTGCAGTACTCGAGCCGCTCCTTCGTGTCCTTGCCGCCGCAGGCAATCTCCATCTTCTCGATGTGCTTCTTGCCGATGCCGGTCTTCTCAGGCATGGCATAGACGAGCAGGCGGACCTCGTCCACCGCGGACTCGTCCACCGCCTTCGCCTTGCGCGGCTTGCGGACGCCGACGGACTTGAGTATCTTCTCATCGGATGAGAGTATGTCTCCGACGGAGCTGTTCGCCCTGTAGCAGCGGACGCCGTACACGACCATCGGGGGCACTTCTATCACCGTCGCGGGGCTGACGATTTCCTGCCCCTTGGTCGGCGACTCGGTGTCGTCCACGTATGAGACGTGCGTCATTCCCGCCTTATAGCCGGCGAAACCGAGAACCCGCTTGTCGCCGGATTCCTGCCAGTGGACGCGAACGTTCTGGCTGTACGCCCTCTTCCTCGGCCTGTGGGCCATAGAACCCCGTCGGGGTCTTCGTATGTCGGTCAATCTATCACATTTTGCCTCGCGTTGCCCGTTGATTTCAGGAGCGAGCTCCCTACTTGCATCGGGATTCCGTGACCAATGCCACGAAACGCCGGGCAGCATTGACCCCGGAGGGGTCAATCATCTGCCCAAAACCGCCGGAAATAATTGGACAGCTTAGTTGTTAAGGGGAAATATTTATAAAGATTCTTCGGGAGGCGAAGCGGCGCTGCAAAGCCGGGAAGGACACCAAATACGCTGATGGTCGTAAGTTCGGTGAAAAATTGTTATCAACAGTGAAAAAGCATGTTTATAAATACTATCAACCATATATTATCATGGATAGCGAAAGAAAATCCCCCCAGAGAGAATGACCATGACCCAGAGGCTGACAGGACCCCCAGGAGAGAGCCGCAAATACCGCAGGAGGGCGACCCCCCGCCAGATTGAGGAGATTCGCGCGCTTTTCCGGAAGGTTCACGAGAGGGGCCTCGAGGCGCCTGACATGGTCACATGCGAGCCCCACGGTTCGGATGAGAGGAAGCTCAACAACCTCCTCGAGGTCGTAATCGAGCCGAACCTCGTGGAAACTGCTTATGATTACCCCGGCTTCGAGATAGTCGTAGCCGCATTCGACAAGTCCAGGCAGAATCCCATAAACAAGCTTTTCGGCAGGGATGTCGGGGACAAGGCGCTGGACTGCTACTGGGAAATCGCCGGCAAGTCGGCGATGCTGGTCTCCGCGATAAACGGCAGCGAGAACATAGGCCTGACTATGATAAGGGTCAACGGCTCCTCGGACGAGGGGATCGCGATTATCGGTGGGACCAAGCTTACCCACGAGACCGAGGTCGAGTTCAGGGAAGCATGGCTGATGATGAGCGGCATGGCCGACCTGAAGGGCTACCGGGCCGAGATGAGATATCCGGACGGCAGGCCGGTTGATGTGAGCCTCGAGGCATGCTCGAAGGTCCTGAGGTATCCGGAGATAATAACCGCAGCCACTTATCTCGTTTCCAAGCCCATCCCGGTCGATGGCGACACGAAGCTGGGCTTTGTCCAGGAGGAGATAGCGAGGCTCGAGAGCAGGGAAGTGGGATTCTATGAATGCATGTCCCGGAAGATGAAGGTGGACGGTGAGCTTCCGGAAGTGAAGTCCTCATTCAGGGACACCCTCGAGAAGATGGAAATCAGGGAGATGGACAGGGGCAGCTATATCGAGATAAAGCTTGCAATGCAGGAGCAGGATGCGGCTGCGCTCCTTCCTTTCACCAAGGACGGCTGGGGCGCCGGGCAGGGCATGGAGGATTCCACCGGGACCAGGAAGGGGTTCGCCGAGATATTCTCCGGCGTTGCTGGCATGAGGTTCCTCAATACTTTCTATGGAAAGGCGCGCGCGAACAGGATTCTGACGCCCATAGTGAGGGCCATGGAGGACCTCATGCGCGAGAGCAGGGTGCAGGTCGAAACAGGCGTCGAAAGAAACGCGGTCGTGATACCGGTGTCGGGAGGCTACCTCCAGTACTGGCTGGAGATGCCGGCGAGCGGCGGAACCTACGATACCATAAGAAAAGCGATACTTCGGAGGATAAAGAGCGGCATCCAGGGCGACGAGGGATACGCAAACCTCGAAGGGTTCGAGCCGAGGATACTCATGATGAACGCGAAGGGCAGGAAGGTCGAGGACCTGCGGGCGCGGTTCATACTCAACTCCATGGGCATGAGGGACGCGCCGGCCGCGAGGCTCGAAAGCATGGATTTCATACTCAATTTCCTCGAGAACGTGAGCCCAGCGGTCCAGCGCGAGATATTCCAGGCGCTCGCGAAGAGGGAGAACGGCGGCGCGCCGCTCGACAAGGGCGACCTCACGAGGATGGAGATGGTCAGCCGCGTGTGCGACGAACGCATGGGCGGAAGGAGAATGATAAGGGACACCGAGGACTTCATCTGGACTCTCAGGGAGGACGCGGCCCTGCCCCCGGACATACGCTCGAGGCGCAGGGAACTCGAGGACTGGTTCGTGGACTTCTCGGAAGAGAGGAGCTACAGGATCAGGCCCCTGCTTATCAGAAAGGTAGAAGAGATGATGAGGGCCGGCTGAAAGCCCCAAAAAATGATGATGGCCTGCTAAGGACTCCAAAAACTATTGCGCAAGCGAAGACCGGCAAGGCGGAGGCGGAAGCGCCACCCCGAGGGCTTCGTGCTGCCCGTCGAGCGCCCTTGTGACCTGCAGGTGTATCTCGTTGGCCGTGCCTATCCTCGATTCGACGATGCGGCCGAGTAGGACGGCGTCAGTTTCGGGATAGGTCCCGTGCTTGAGCAGGTGCTCCTTCCGCAGGTATGCCGCGAGCGTGTTCGCCGCAACGCTGATGCATTTGAGCGGGTAGGCGTCTGCACCCTCCTTCGCCTTCGCGTGGAGGCGCTCCAGCGTCTCGAAAAGGGACACGACAACCTTGGCAGAGGCGGTTTCCGCCGTAAGCGTATAGTCGTCGAGGTCGGGCCTGGCCGTGCACATGTCGACGAACGCCCGCGCCTCGTCCACCTTCGGCCTTACCATGTCGAGCCTGGATTTGGCCCGTCCCACGTATTCGTGGAAGCCCCTCTGGGGCTCGGCCATCGGCTCCTTCAACATCTGCGTAAGCCTTCTTACGCCGCTGCTCGTCTCTTCTTTCTTCGCGGCGAGCGCGGCGGGATTCTTTGCAGCTGACATAAATACCCCCCTTCTTGCTATTTTTCCTCTCCCGGAAGAAGTTATGGTCAGGAAGGTATAAAAATGATTTGACTTTTTTGGGACGAAATACTACGAATTACCACTAAAATAGTTCAGATGAAAACACCAAACACCACAATTACTGTGGTTTAACACCAAAAATATCACTGGTCTTCGTAGTTTTCATATGCCAGGTCGCTGAAAGAATAGGCGACGGGGTCGTTGGCGAAGGTTTTCATGGCGTCCTCCCCCATCAGAAGGGAACCGCTCTCCGGGACGAAAAGGAATGATACGGCCCCGTCAGTGAAGCGGACGTAGGGCCTGCCGGCCTTCGTGACGAGGACGCGGACGTCCTCGGACTCCAGCGCGCGGATGAGGGCGGCGAGGAGGATGGCCTTGTCCATGGCCGTCCCGATGCGCAGGGAGTCCATTTCCCCGAAGTCCATCCAGAAGGTGAACGCGAACTCGCACGTCCTTATCCCCCGCACGTATTCCATTGCGCGCTCCGCGGCGGCCTGGAAATGCCTTCTCCGGTCGTATGGCGCGATATCCGAAAGCATGCGCTCGCGCATGGCACGCACCCAGTCTGTGTAGGGCGAGACGCGCTGGCGGATTTCAGACACGGAACGTGTTTCCTTCTCGCTGATGAGGTCGCGGTAGCGGCTGAGGACGAGCTTGTATATTTCCAGCTTCTTCTGCGGCTCAAGGTCGTCTGCCATCCTGCACCTGAACTCGCCGCATAGCTATTTAACGATTACCGGACAAACTGCAACCGATGATTTTCGAAGGTTTTGCAGCCTTAGTCGGATTTTTGGCCGTCCTGTACGCGGGGGTCACGAAGTTCGTCCAGTCCAGGCTCATCGACAAGAAGGAGATGGAGCAGTACAAGGCCGACTCGAAGAGGCTTTCCGAGGAGTTCGAGAAGGCCAAGAAGTCGAACGACAAGAAGAGGATGGAGAAGGCGATGGATGAGCAGATGAAGTTCCTCTCGCGCTCGCAGGGCATGATGATGAACCAGTTCAGGCCCATGATATACATCCTGGCGGTGTTCTTCGCATTCTCTTGGGTAATCGGAGCCCTAGACCCGACGATTAAGGACGATATTGCGCTGAACATGAGCGATGACGGAAGCGGCTGCGACGACATCGCTGGAGACCGGATTTTCACGGCATGCTACGGCCTTCAGAACGAAACGGGCGGGAAATGGACGGCGAGCGCGAAGGCGTACCGGGGCGGGAGCCAAATGTCGGTGAACGAGACGTATTTCCTGGTCGGTCCTGACCCGGGGGAGGACACGTACCATGAGATGGGAAGCGGGGAGCACATGGTCGTCTCGACGGAGCGCACGGAATATTCGCTGGGGGAGACCGTGAAGGTAACCGCCGAGCCGGCGAACATGACTAAGGGGACGGAGTTCATAGTAATGATATTCCCGCCGCAGCCGCTCGAAGTGGACCGCGTGGAGCTGACGCTTTCCAAAGGGACTTATTTCAGGGTGGACCTTCCGCTTGCCATACCCCTGCTCAATATCCAGACCATCTACCAGCCATACTGGTGGTTCATTTTCGTTTCGCTGATTGCGAACCTCGGCATCGGGTTCGTGATGAACCAGTATGAGAAAATCAAGAAGAAGTGAGCGCATGATAATCGCGGTTTCGGGCCTTACGGGAAGCGGGAAGAACACTCTCGGCGAGCTTCTCGCGAAGTCGCTCGGCTACCGGCTCGTTTGCCCGACTTTCAAGGACCTCGCGGCGAAAGAGGGGGTTTCCCTGATGGAGTTCCAGGAGAAGGCCGCGAAGGACCACGACATCGACAGGAAGTTCGATGCGGTCCTGAGGGAGCAGGCATCGGGGGGCGATTGCGTCGTGACGACGTGGCTCGGCGCGTGGATGCTCGATGCGGACGTGCGGATAAAGGTGTTCGCGCCGGCAGAGGTGCGCGGCGAGAGGATTGCGAAGAGGGACGGGATGGCCGTGGATGAGGCCGTGAAGCACGTCCGCGAGAGGGACGAGCAGAACCGGAAGCGGTACAAAAAAGTCTACGGGATAGACATTTACGACGACAGCAGGTTCGACGCGCTTCTTAACTGCGGCATCTACCGGCCTGAGGAGCTCCTTCGTATTTCGCTCGAGATAATAAAGACGAAGGGCGCGAGAATGGAAAAATGAAACCTCATGAGCTGGCCGAAGACAGGGTCATAATAATCGACAAGCCTCCAGGGCTGACGAGCCATGAAGTCACTACTTATGTGAAAAAGATAATCGGGGCGAACCGCTCCGGACATGCCGGGACGCTCGACCCGGAGGTTTCCGGAGTCCTGCCGGTCGCGATAGGAAGGGCTACCAAGCTGCTTCGCTATATCGCCGGAAAGGACAAAACATACGTGGGCATAATCAAGTTCAAGGTTCCCCAGACGAAGGAGGGAATCGTTAGGCTTTTTGCGGAATTTGTCGGCGAGATAACGCAGACGCCGCCCAAAATAAGCGCGGTGCGCAAAGTGGCACGGAAGCGGACCGTATATTACCTGAAATTGCTCGAGACCGGGGGCCAAGTGGCTGCGAGCCACAAGCCGGCAGGGTTGCACGGCAACCCTGCGCACCGAAATCGTCCAGCGATTTCGATTGCCTCCAGCTCCGCGGGAGCTGAAGGCCGGATGCCGGAGACGGGAGACGGGATGCCGGTCACCTGGCGCGTCGCGCTTTTCGAGACGAAAGTGGATGCGGGGACTTACATACGGACGCTCTGCGAGGACATCGGGGAAAAATGCGGCGGGGCACGGATGGAGGAGCTGAGGCGGACCGCGGTGGGGAATATTACGGAAAAGGAAGCGCACGGGATGTACGGGCTTGTTGATGCCGTGTGGCTCATGAAAAGCAAAAACGACGACACTGAGCTGAGGAAAATGCTCGCCGAGCCCCAAAAGCTCATCGGCCTGAAAAAAGCCTGGGTGAAGGAAAGCGCGCTGAAAAACATCCTGAGCGGGGCGCAGGTGATGGTGCCTGCGGTCGAGAAAATCGGGGACGTGAAGAAAGGGGAGAGAGTCGCGGTTTACAGCGGGAGCCTGTTCGTCGGCGTGGGCGTGATGCAAATAGCAGGCGAGGACTTCCAGCACAAAAAGAAAGGCCCGGCAGTGAAGATGGAGCGGGTTCATCTCCCGAAGAAAGAGGGCTAGGCAATTCCCGGCATTTTGTGTATTTTAGTATAAAGATATGAATTAAAGCATTTGCCCCCACAACCCTGTATATGGGATATGAGGGGGGAGAGCCGGTAAAAAAGACGCTTGTCCAGAGGGCAGTTCCGAAACCAGTCAGGAAAGCCTTCAGGTGGATGAACTTCCATTTCAGCGAGGAGGGCAGGCTAATCAATAAAATGGCAAAGACGCTTCCCGAAGAGAAGCGTGATGCAGTGGTCGAGCAGGGCAAGGATATGATGACCGCCCGCTCCAAGAAGAATTTCCCTAAAGGCGCCAGGAACGTCGCGGCATCGCTCGTCGTCGGGCAGGGGATGTGGTATTTCGTCTGTCCCTACTTATATAACAACTTCGAGGCTGTACGCGAGAGCCCGGCAGGGTGGCTCGTATCGGGCGGCCTCGACAAGCTTTTCATAAATGCGGACGAGCACCTGTTCCAGACGGGGGGATACAGCCACGGCGTCGCCGCAAACGCGGCGAGGGCCGCCTCCGGCTCGGTCGCGCTCGGAGCGGCGGCGCTCACGCTCGAACTGGCAACCGATTTCTCAAGATGCTTCATAGAGTACTGGACGCAGAAAAAATACGGGATTGTCGCAGACGGGGCGGCTCGTGCATACGGGCAGGTCAGGACTTTTCCGGTGAGGTACTCCAGCCTTGAAGCATACCAAAAAATGATAAGCTACGCCCTGCGGCCATGGACCATCGGGACGTACAACCAGGTTTACAGCAGCGTATACGGAATCCTCGGCTCTATTTGGCGCACGGGTCCTCAGCTTGCCGTCGTCCTGACCGTCGGAAGGGCCGTGGACAAGCTGCTCCACAAGATTTCAGAATGGACCGGCATCGGAAAAATCGCGAAAAGAATTCATGACGGGGCTGAGGCGCGCGAGAAGCGCGCGCTCGAAGCGATACGGGAGCTTGCAGGGGAAGTGAAATTCACTGCCCTGCGCCTCCAGCTCGCCGCTGAATCCAAGACGTTCTGGAAATGGAATCCCTTCAGGCCCGCACTCCGGCTTTCGGATGCGGAGCGGGCGGCTGAGGCGATTTCGGACTATCGGGAGGCGGCCTCCTCTCCGGACCCTCTCGGGACTACCGAGCTGCGCCTTGCGCACATAACAAAAATCGGCGAGTGCGCCGGAAGGCTTGAATCCGTGTTCGGGACGAAAAAACTCGGCAGGGTGGCTCCCTCGTTCGGAGCCTTCGCGGAGCTGATGGACTCCCCCGAAGTGAGGGCCGCGGAGGAAGGGACAATCCCGAAAATCCGGGAATCCTTCGAGGCTGTCCTGACGGAGCTCGAAGGTGAAAGAAAACTCACCTAATTTTTTAATTCCCTCGATACATAATGGATTCATGGCCTACGATAACAACCACAAGTCAGAGCTCATACTCAGGGACGAACTAGCCATCGAGAGGACGAAGCTCGCGGAGGAGAGGACTTATCTCGCATACATCAGGACCGGCATGAGCCTCCTCCTCGGCGGCCTCTTTTTCGTGGGCTATTTCCCCCACGAGAGCGTTTTTTCATACGCGGGCTATACTACAGTCGCGGTTTCGCTGGCGTTCCTCGCATACGGATTCTACAACCACAAAAAGTCAATGGAGCTAATCGACAGGATGACGCTCGGGATTTTCACTTTCAGGAGGAAGTAGGCTTCTTTTTTCCCTTCTCATCGCCGGAGGCGAACTTCGACGACATCAGCGGGACAAGCACCCCGGTCGCGAGTATCGACAGCACGATGATGTAGAAGGTGATTTCCGGCAGGCTGGAAAGCTGGGCGAGGACAGACTGGAGGCGGGCGTCCTGCCCGGCCTGCAGGGCTGTCTGGACCGAGATAATGGGATATGTCGCAAGCACCGCTGTCGCGAGCCCGCGGGGGTTCATGGCCGTGAGGAAGTCCGCGTAGGCCATGCTGGCCGTCCCGTGAAGAGTTATGCGGAGCGAAACGAAGCGTAGCGCGAACAGCAGGGCCATGAGGCCGATGGCGACAAGGAAGTTCATGAGGCTTCCGAGGCTCACAACGACGCCCAGGAACACAAGGAAGAACGTCCTGATGAAGAAGGATATTTCAGCTTGGACGTTTTTCGAGGTGAAGTTCCTCTCGCCGTTGCTTATCTGGAGGAGGCGCCTGATTTCCGTCTCGTTGCCGAAGACTATTCCGAAAAGCAGGACGCCGACCGCCCCGCTGCCGCCTAACAGCTCGATTGTGGCATAGACTATCAGCATCAGCGCGAAAGTGACGACGTAGTTGTAGCCTTTTTCTATCCTTGAGAGGACGGCGAGGGCAAGGAAGCCCAGAAGCGCTCCGAGCATGATGCCGACCGAGAACCTGCTCATTACGCTCTGGCCCAGGAATTGTAAGTCGAGCGAGCCGGAGATGAGGGCCGCAGTGAACACGAGTGTGAGGATAATCGAGAAGACGTCCGTGATTGAAGATTCGAGCGTAAGGAAGTCGCTGATTTCCTTGGGAAGCGTCAGGCTTTTCACGATGGAGATTGTGGTCGCGGAGCCTATCCCCCCTGCGAGGGCGCCGAATATCGCCCCGATTAGCGGGTCCACTCCGAGCACGTAGCCGAAGAAGGCCGCACACGAGACGATGGCGAGGAACGTGATGAGCGCCCCGGTCATCACCACGCGCCCGCTCCGGAATATTACGGAACGCAGGTTGAGGGACAATCCGCCGTCGAAAAGGAGGACCACGAGGGCGAGGGTCCCGAAAATGTCCTGTATGCCGCTCAGTGCGGAAGCGTCTGCGTAGCCCGCGGCCTTGAGACCGAACCCCATGAGCATGAGCAGTATCGCGCTAGGAATGCTGAAGCGTTTCGAGAGCAGCTCCCCCAGATAACCTATGATTATTATTCCTCCGAAAATAAGGAAAGCGCTTTCGAGGGGTGTCGCCATTGAATCACATATCCCGACTAGGATTTTATAACTTTATCACGGCTCCAGGGTTTCAGACTGCTCCAGCGTCCTCCTCACGAGTGAGGGTATGTCGAGGAGCGCCTCGGCGGCCCTGACGGCATCCAGCCTCGCCCTTGTGGAGGGCTTTTTCTGGGCGACGAGCGAGCAGCAGTCTTTGTACTGCTCTATCGAAATCCCGTAAGTCCCTATGCGGACCGCGGTGTCGATGATTTCCTGCTTGTTGAAGCCGGCGAGCGGCCGGAACACGGGTATCGAGCACGCCTCGTCGCTCGCGAAGATGTTTTCCGTCGTCTGGGAGGCCACCTGGCCCACGCTGTCCCCCGTCACCACGCCCTTGTAGCCATCGCGCGCCGCAAGCTCGTTCGAAAGATGGAACAGGAACCTCCTGAAGAGGACCAGCTCGATGCGGGGGTCCATGCCCAGGCTCTTCTTGTAGAACTCATGGTAGGGCGCAGTCGTCAGCCTGAGCTTTTTGGGGGAGTATTTTCCGAGCGCTTCTGCGATTCGGATGATTTTCGACCCAAAAACATCGCCGTTCGACTGCTGGCTGTGGAGGTGGAACAGGTCCGCTGTGCAGCCCCTCCTCATCATCATCCACGTGGCGACAGGCGAGTCTATCCCCCCAGACAGCAGGGAAAGGAGTTTCCCGCTGGAGCCAACCGGCAGGCCGCCCTCGCAGCGGAATTTCTCCATGTATACGAGCGCCCTGCCCGGAAGGATGTCTATGTAGATTGTCTTCTCGGGGGATTCGAGGTCGACGCGGGCGCCGCGCCCCACGAGCGTACTGCCTATGATGCGGTTGACTTCCTGCGAGGGCACCGGGAAGCCCTTGTCCGAGCGCTTCGTTTCGACGCGGATGTATTTGCCTGCAAGTCCCCCCGAGAAGGGGATGACGGCCTTCTCTATTTCGCCTATTTCAGGCCTGCAGGAATCCGGGAAGTAGACGTGGTCGATGCCGAAGGTCTTCCGCAGGGCGTCCAGCGCATCCTCTTTCGCGATGCCATCCGCACTTATCAGGAGCCTCCCGGCATGCCTCGATACTTTCAGGGAGCTCGCGCCTCCGAGCGCCGAGCGGATGTTCCTTATGAGGAGGCTCTCGAAGGCGCGCCTGTTGCCCCCCTTGATGGTTATCTCTGAGCATGCTGCGCTGATAAGCAATCGAACACCGGATTATAATAAAACAGAAAAAGATTTATTCACAGACTTCGCGGGTGACCGTGTTGTATCTGGTCACGTTGGTGCATTCAGTCCGCGAGCGGGTCTCCTCGTGGCAGTCCTCGATTGTCGGCTCCGACACCACGAAAACCTCGCACGAGGCCGACGATATCGGCTTCGGGACGGTGTAGATCTGGTCGAAGTCGAAGGCCGCGCTCTGGCCCGGCGCTATCGTCCTGGTGATGGGGTCCTTGACGAACCCGGCGTTCCCGAGGCTGTAGTTCGCACCGACGCTCCATTCCCCGCTCTTGAGCGTTTCCTCGTTCTTTATTATGAGGACGCATCGCGTCATGGCCTTGGAGCAGGTCTGGCACTCCGAAAGAGGATATCCCGCGCAGGGGCCGTCGGCTGTACACAGGTCGGCCTTGGGGACGCGCTCGATTGAGTAGTTCAGATTCCTCAGCCCGCAGACGTTCTCGGTGAATGAGAATGGGCCGCACTCTTCCTCGACAAAAGGCACCTGCTCTGTGACGTTCCTGCAGGTTTTTGCGGGCTGCGCCGGCGGCTTCTGCTCCGGGGGCGCCTGCGGAGCGCCCATGCATCCTGCGATGACTATCGCTGAAATAAGCGCCAGTGCGAGTATGAATCTCAATCGGGTCACCGGAACTACTCAACTTGCTATCTTTTTATAGGTTTGTAGGGGGATTACACGCCATGCGCCGGATTTATTTCCTGCTCGCCCTCTTATCCGTCCCGTCTTTCGCGCAGTTCGAGGAAGAGGATTCGGCGATAGATGAGTGCCGGAAAAACTGCTGCATAAGCTACGGCGGGAGCTGGGAGGGCGGCGCGTGCGCGATGCTTCCCGAAGATTACAACGGCTATTTTTCCTGCGATAATGCGTGCCTGGAGCAGGCTCTGGAAGAGACTAGGGGCGCGGGCAGGGAAACGTCGCTCTGCTGCGCGCCGGCGTTCCTGGTTTTGGGGGTTTTGGGTTTAGTGTTTTGGGGCGAGAAACGGGCGTTCTCGCAGAAGAAGGCGTGACACCAGCGGGTTTTGCCGCGAACCCCGGGCCCGCAGGCCCGGGCATTTGACAAAAAACGCCGGGTGCTGGAACTTCGTTCCAGTCCGTCGTTTTTGTCCCTGAGGCATGTCCATGGCGAGCCCAATGGACAAAAACGCCGAGGAGGTGATTTGAACACCTAATCCACGAGGGAACACGCTTGCGCTTTTTGGTAAAAAGCGCCCAAAAACTGGCAGTTAATTACCAAAAGTTCCAGGCGTGCGCACTACCAGGTTATGCGACCTCGGCATCCGAGCGAAAGCGAGGATGGTGAGGTCCGGAGAACGAAGTTCTTCGCGACCTCGGCATGTCTAAAGTTACGTTTCGAAACGAATTGTTATTGACTTGACTGCATCGGTTTAAAATGATTGATGGGCATTTGGCACTGGGAGGCTTATGTCGCTCAAGCAAACGGACCCGGCAGTTTTTGGACTGATTGAGAGGGAGCTGGAGTACCAGCAGAAGACGCTCAGGCTCATCGCTTCGGAGAACTACGCCAGCAGGGCCGTCATGGAGGCGACAGGCTCCGTAATGACCAACAAGTATGCCGAGGGCTACCCCAAGAAGAGGTATTACGCGGGAAACCAGTACGTCGATGACGTCGAGTCGCTCGCGATTGAGCGCGCGAAGAAGCTTTTTGGGGCGGGGCATGCGAACGTCCAGCCCCACGCTGGGGCATCGGCGAACATCGCCGCGTTCTTCGCATTCCTGGAGGTAGGGGACAAGTTCATGGGCCTCGACCTCGCGAACGGCGGCCACCTCACGCACGGTTCGCCCGTGAATTTCTCGGGGAAATGGTTCAAGCCCTGCGCCTACACTCTCGACAAGAAGAGCGAGGCGCTGGATTATGACGACATAAAGAAGCGGGCGGTCCAGGAGAAGCCCAAACTAATAATCTGTGGCTACACCGCCTACGCCCTCATGATAGACTTCAAGGCGTTCAGGGAGATATGCGACGAAGTGGGGGCGGTGATGATGGCCGACATAAGCCATTTCGCCGGCCTTGTCGCAGGAGGGGCGTATCAGTCCCCTGCCCAGTATGCCGACGTGATTACGACCACCACCCATAAGACGCTCAGGGGCCCCAGGGGCGCGATGATAATGTGCCCGGAGAGGAACGCGCAGAAAATTGACAAGGCGGTCTTCCCCGGCATGCAGGGCGGCCCGCTCGAGCACTGCATCGCCGGAAAGGCGGTCTGCTTCCAGGAGGCGCTTCAGCCTTCCTTCAGGGACTACGCGTCGCAGGTCGTGAAGAACGCGAAGGCCCTTGCGGACGCGCTCGCCGCGGGCGGCCTCAGGCTCGTTTCCGGCGGGACGGAGACGCACCTCGTCCTTGTGGACCTCACGCCAAAGGGGATAACAGGCAAGGACGCCCAGCTCGCGCTGGAAGAGGCCGGCATCATCACAAACAGGAACGCCATACCATTCGACCCGAGGCCCCCCTTCGTAACAAGCGGCCTCAGGGTCGGAAGCGCGGCGCTGACGACCAGGGGGATGCGCGAGAACGAGATGGCGGATGTCGGAAAGATGATAGTCAGGGTCATAGAGAGCCCGAACGACAGCGAGCTGAAGCTCAAGACAAGAAGGGAGGTCGAGGAGCTCTGCGCGAGGTTCCCGATATACAAGTGATGGGATGGGCATCCGCGAACTCATCATACCCCAGGAAAAGGTATTTTTCGAGCTCCTGAGGAAACAGGCCGCCATCGTCGAGAAGGGCGCCGGGGAGCTCGCGGGCATGATGGAAGATTTCGGAGCGGCAGGGGAAGGGGCGGGAAGGATAAAGAAGCTCGAGCACGAAGGCGACGCAATCGTCCATGACGTGTACTTGAAACTCAACCAGTCGCTGATAGCGCCGCTCGACCACGAGGACATATCCCGCCTCGCATCCCTCTACGACGACGTCCTCGACCTCGTCCATGGCGCGTCCAGCCGCATCATCCTCTACGAAATCAAAAAGCCCACGCCCGCGATGCGCCAGTTCGCGAAAATAATATTGGAGCAGGTCGGATACATAAACAGGGCCATGGGTGGCATCGAGCGGATGAAGAGGGAGGAGATAGAAAAGAGCTGCATCGAGATCCACCGCCTCGAGAACGAGGCGGACGCCCTGCTTTTCGAGGAGACATCGAAGCTCTTCAAGGGAAAGGACGCCGTGGAGATAATCAAGATGAAAGAGGTTTACGAGACCATGGAGCGGGCGACGGACAAGTGCGAGGACGTCGGGAACGTGCTGCTCGACATCAGAATGAAGTATTCCTGAGTTGTGCCGATGCTGGACCTGATTTTCATCCTTGCCGTCGCTCTTATCCTCTGGTGGACGTTCTGGAGCGGCTTCAGCGATGCATCAAATGCGATTACCACGGTCGTCGCGACCCGCGTCCTCTCGCCCACCCAGGCGGTCCTTCTCGCCGCCGCGGGCAACCTGATAGGGATGTTCCTGGGTGAGGCCGTCGCTGCGACTGTCGGGAAGGGAATCGTCGACCCTTCCATAGTCTCGGGGGGCCTCGTAATCACGGCCATCCTGAGTGGAATGATATGGGAGTACATCACCTATCGCAGGGGGATACCAATCTCGGAAACGCAGGTCCTCATCGGGACACTTGCCGGAGCCGGCATAGCGGCAGGCGGGCTCGGCGCCGTGAAAATAGACAGCATAGTCTCGAAGATACTCCTCCCCATGGCCATAGCACCGCTCGTGGCTTTCGCCGCGGTCGTCCTGTTCGTCGCCATACTCCTCCGGGCGCTCCGGGGATTTCCTACCGAGCGCCTTAACGGCGCCTTCAGGAGGTTCCAGCTTCTCTCTTCAGCATTCTTCTCGGTCGCCCACGGGGCGAACGACGGGCAGAAGTCGACCGGCGTCCTTGCCGCGATATTCATTTTCTACGGGCTCCAGAGCGGGGGGGAGGCGATTCCGTTCTGGCTGAAGCTTGCGACTTTCCTCGCGCTCTCCCTCGGCACTGCGTTCGGGGGCTGGCGGATAGTGAAGACTATGGGCTTCAGGCTCGCAAAGCTCAGGCCATGGCAGGGATTCGCCGCCGAAACGAGCGCCGCGATAGTCGTGGGAGGCGCTTCCCTGATGGGGTTCCCGCTGAGCACGAGCCAGACCGTCTCCGGCTCGATAATGGGCGTCAGCGCATCGAAAGGGGCCCATTCCATGAACCTCGGCATCGTGCGCGAGATAATCTTCGGGTGGATACTCACGGTCCCGGTCAGCATGGTTTTGGGGTACTGCGCCTACCTGGCGGTAGGGGCGTTTTTCTAAAAAAAAGAAGAGACGGGATAAAAAACTGGGAAAAAGGTTATCTCTTTTTCTTCTTGCTTGATTTCTTCATCGGCTTTTTCTTGGCAGTCTTTTTCTTTTTCGTTGCCATTTTTCAATCACCTTGAAGGGGATAGAGGAATAATCATTATAAACGTTTATGCGATTTCGCCCCATTTTCAGGCGAAAACGATGGGAATCGCACTTTTTTGGAGAAAAAAATGTTGCAGGCTTCAATACCGCGCATTCCAAAATTTTTAGGAAAAAATTGCGGCCATATTGTTCGGCTTTATCATTTTCAGGAATGTGACGATGTCCCTGACATGAGCATGCCCGCGACATTCGGACAAGCGTGCCCAATAATCCCAGATTATTGCGACCGCCGGGAATTGGGGTCCTGTGCCGCATTTTTGGCACGAGTGTTCATGCTGAGCCCGAAGGGCGAAGGCAGTGAACAAAAATGCGACCGCCGGGAATTGATCCTCAATTCCCGGGGGACCCAAAGGGTG
>JBFLVW010000093.1:0-6770 GCA_040758235.1 Microcaldota archaeon | reverse complement strand
AAAACGGAAACTTCGAGGTTCCGCTCTCGCTGGAAGGCTCCTATCGCGTTTCCCTGCTCAAGGACGGGAACACTGTCAAGGTGATTTCGGTGCAGGCTCTTCCGAAATCCACTCCCGGAGAGGGCGAACAGCCCCCGACCACGATTTTCCAGGACGGCGGCATGGCCATATTCCTGCTCATCCTGCTCGTCCTGCTGGTTGCAGGGCTTGTATACTGGAGGGGCAGGGGGAAGAAAGGCGGAAAGCAGCCCGGGATCAAGAACGTGATGCAGCAGCAGGTCTGACCATGCTCGTCGTTTTCGAAGGCATAGACGGCAGCGGCAAGGAGACGCAAATCCGCCTGCTGAAGGAGGCGCTCGAGGGCAGGGGCAAAACCGTCAAGGTGCTCAAGTACCCCACCAAAAACTACCAGATGCTGAACGATTTTCTGGAGAAAAAGGTTGCGATTGAGCCAAAGGCGCTCTTCCTGCTTTTCCTCGCGGACATAGCCGAGGACCAGAAGGCCGTCCGCAAGGCCCTTGCGGAGAACGATGTCGTCGTTCTCGACCGCTACGTTTTCTCGACAATCGCCTACGAGTGCAACGGCATAGACCACGCCCGCGGGAGGAGAATCGTGGAGGGCATGGAATATTTGAAGCCGGACAAAATCGTCCTCCTCGACATCGACCCCGAAACATCCCAGGCGCGCAAGAAAAAGCAGAAGGAGCTGGACCGGTACGAGGAAAACATCGCATACCTCGAGATGGTACGCTCGAACTACCTCAGGCTGCTCGAAGAAAGATTTTTAACACCGAATTGGCACAAGGTTGATGCTGGCAGGCCTATAGAGGCCGTCCATGCGGAAATAATGAGATTATTCTAATCGCTCCGTTCGTCTAGACCGGTCAAGGATAGTGGACTTTCACTCCATCGACCGGGGTTCAAATCCCCGACGGAGCATTTTTTTTGGCAGATGCACTCGCCCTCTCGGGCTCGCGGGGCTCGGTGGTTTGCGGATGCGCGAGCCATCGCTCGCGGGTTTTTGGGTGCTGAAGTAGCTTATGGCGGAGAAGGAGGACCAGATTTTGGCGGATTATCCTTCTTCATTGCTTCAATGTGGGGTTTGAAAAGCCACCCAAGAATACCCAAAGTCCCTCCAAGCAACACTGTGCCGACAGTCACGGCTGCTGCTGTTATTCCTACGATTACATAAAGTGCATACGATATTATGACAAAGAATACCAACACGGGAAAAGCTAAAGATATAGTTTTGTGTTTTTCCCAAAAATCTCGTCCCCAACCGAACAATCTCATTAGAAGATCGCTGAGCATTACAAATCCGCACGTACAATACCCCACTAAAAAAGTATCGAGGAAGGCTACGCTTAAAATTGAACGGAGATTCGCATCATCAATATATGTCTGGGCGAGGAAAAATGCTATCAGTCCTACTGTGCCGAAGAAGAACAAGGCTACGAGAAAATATAGCTTGCTAATTTGCTCTTGGAAGTTCACTACCCACTCCACCTCCGCTTTAGCAAGTTATACATCACCAAAAGTGAGAGGTACATCAATATTGACAACGCGAACAAAAACACGTCATATGAGGGGTAAATTCTCGACACGATAAAAATTGTCAGCATGGAGACTATGAGAATAACTGTCAATTCGACAGCCCACTTCATCAATTTTCTAACCGTCAGGCCTCCTCTTGCCATACCCTCTCCTTAGTATCGCGGCGTGTTAAAAAGTGTTTGCGTCATCTGTCTATCGATGGGAAAGGACGACGGACTTTGGGTGCTGGCTGGAACCGGTGTCGCGCTTTGGCTCCTTTATGAGCTTGCCAAAAAGGGCGGGGACGTTAAAGCATACCGCTGCTGGCGATGTAATGGCATGCTCCTGCCCAATCAGAAAACCTGCCATTGGTGCGGAGCACATCAGGATTGGGGGGGAATCTGATGAAACCATCTCTACCTGAAAGGCTAGCACCCCCCCAAACCGATAACATCCACGACTGGATGACTTTGATATGTTTTATCTCCACGATTGGTCTGATTGCAGTGTATGTAATCTCAACGTTTATGTTGCCACCGGAAACCCAACAGACAATCCTCACTCTGCTTTCAATTCTTGGAGGCTTTGCTTTAGGCCGGGTCAGCATCATGGTTGCTCCGACTAAGAAGCCAAAGTGAGAATCCCAAAAGCTTAACTCCATCGCCCTTGCCGAGGCTATCTATAAAGGAACGGAAAAGTTTTATTGGATAGAGGGAGTTACCAACGTCGAAATCCTTGGTCATTTTCAAAGAGCCCTACCCCGACCTTTATTCCGCACAATATCAAAATGATTGCACTCAAGATTGCCAGCATATCGGTTGGGTCGGGGAAATTGATGAAAATTCCCAGAACCTTATCGTTCTGCTCAAATGCCTCTTGCGCGGGGGAATCATCTGGAAGCGTCTTCTTTATCGCATCGTTGATGGCTATAAGCATCATCATCGCTACCGCAAAGGCGATTATGCCCACTGCAATCACGTAAACTCCATTGAGAGGATTCACGTCCAATATAGGGCATTTCAACTTTTTAATTCTTTATCCACAAACTGCCACAAGAACGGGATATATGGTCACGGTAATCCCCCTTTGACCCCGTCGTTGGTTAGTCGGGCGTCATTCCCAATATTTTTAAGCAAACTCCCACATATACCGAAACATGTCATCACCTATCAGGCCTACTGCCATATCCACATTCGACGCATTCATGAAGGGAAGGAAGACGCCCCCCATTTCGAACAAGCTCGCGGACAGGCTCCTTGTAGAGGGAAAAGCGAGCCTGCCGCGAATATGGACCGGGACTGTCGTCGCATACCCGAAACAGGGAGCCGCATTCGGCAACAAGCTCGAATTCAGGGACTCCCGCACGGGAATGACCTACGTCCTCGAAACCGGATGGCTCAAGGGCGAGAGGGGCGCGGCAATCGTCCTCGAGAGCGGCTCATACAGGCTCAAGGAGGACGGGGGCTTCCAGGTCTTCATCCCGACCGCGAGGCCCTCGGCATTGCCCGCATTCCCGCAGGAAAGCGGCTGGTGCTCGATGGACCCGGAAACCGCCCTCCCGATGCTCGGCTCGGCCAAGGAAAGATACCTCTGGAGGTTCGAGGGGGATTCAATCGTCGCTGCGGCAAGGGAATCCGGCCGGACGGGCTGGGCACGGACGGACGTTTTCCTGAACCAGAGGCCATCCAACAGGCTCGCAGTCCTCCCGCTGGGCGCAATAGACGGCGGGAAACGGGCCATCAACGAATAAATGCCCTTGCCCCCAAAGGGAAACGATGCGGTTCCTTGTCATCGCGCTGATTCTTCTTTCGCTTGCCTTCGCGCAGGAGGACCCTGAGATAAAGAGGGCCATAAACCTCACCGCGGAGGCCTCCTGCCCCGACGATTCCCTGGAAGTGACGCTTACATCATCCGATGGCAAGCCCGTCCCGGACATAGAGCTCCGTCTCGTCCTCTACGTGCCTTATCAGGGACTCCGCGCCCTCCAGCACACCGATGAACAGGGGAAGGCGTGGTTCGAGCTGAGCAAGAACGGGAGCTACAGGATTTACATAAGCACCGAGGACTACGAGCATCCGAGGTTCGTCGAGTTCGAATACCCCGTCCTCTGTCCGCCGCCTCCCCCCAAGGAGTTCATCGTAACGGCAACGCCTGTTTGCGCCGATTCGCTGATTAGCGTCACTGCCACTCATGGGGGCGAGCCGCTCGAGGGCGTTTCCGTCCGCACGGAAAAGTGGTCTTCCCTGACGTCTGCGAACGGAACGGCCGTCTTCCCCCTTGAAGAGGGGGACATCTACATAATCGCGGAAAAGACCGGATTCTCCAAGAAGGAATTCTGGGCTGAAATCAGCTGCGCTCCGCCCCCGGAATGCAATGAGAATGAGGACTGCGAAAGCGACGAGTATTGCAAGGCCGGCGCATGCGAGAAAATCCCCGTGGAATGCGGCTATGCCGAAAACCACACTCTCTTCATGTATGAATGCTGCTCGGACGATGCCTGCGGGATAGGCTCGGCATGCAAGAACAACACCTGCATCAAAATCCCGAAACCTCCCGAACCCCCGCAGAACGCGAGCGAAAACGAATCCCAAAACGAAACCGGAGCGCCTCCTTCCGAACCCGCGCCGCTTTGTCCTGCGGGCGTGATTTTTTTTGTATTAGTTGCGCTTTGTGCGAGAAGATAACGCCGAGCGATAGCGAGGCCAACAATCAGTTTTGGGCCGCCTTTTCCTAAAAGGCGGATGGGCTTCCCGGTTGGCCATGGCAGATATGCAAGGAGCCTCAACCGTACACTCAATCCTGTGTCTTACAAGCACGGTACAAAACGCTTAGGGCTGCTCCTTTCGGCCTGACCCGGTTCACATGTTGCGCCGCCATATAAGGCAGGACGTCAACGCTTAGGGTTAAGGGCATGCATAAAAGACAGGACGCCCCGGGCATTCGAGCCGCCTAAGGGGACTTGCGGTGCGGGGACCCCTGGCCCCCCTCTAGCCCATCTCTTATGTATCTCTAAGGTAATTTAAGGCTTCTCTAAGGGGTTTCCAGTTTTCCGGTCTTGGGCTTCAGAAGAGCGCGTCCCCCAATATGTCCAGAAGCCTGCCATGGAGCTCCCTGTTCGCGGCAACCAGGCTTCTTGATGCCATCGTGTATTTTTCCCCCTTCCCGTCAGTGACGAGAGCCCCTGCTTCCTCCATCAGAAGGTAGGCCGCTGCATGCTGGGACTCCATCAGCGGCGCGATGAACCCATCGGCCCTCCCCGTTGCGAGTGCGGCCGAATCCCACCCTGCAGAGCCGGAATTCCTCCAGGGGACTCCGGCTCTGGAAAGGGAGGAAATCACGTCCAATGCGAGCGGGGAAAGGCCCGCTTCCCCCTGCAGGAAGCAGTCGCACCCGCAGCAGACGAGAGCCCTCGAAAGGTCGGTGCGCATGCCTGCCGAAACCTTTCTCCCCTCTATTCTCGCCCCCTTCCCGCGCTCGGCCGTGAACAGGGCCTCGCTGTTTGGCAGATAAACCGCCCCGAATGAAGGCCTCCCGTCCTCGATATACGCGGCCATGACGCTGAATTCGCCGAACTCCCTGGAAAAATTGAGTGTGCTGTCGAGAGGGCAGAGCGAAACCGCACTCTCGGGGTCCTCCCTATCCCCCCACAGGCAAAGCGCAGGCGCGGTAGCCTTTATCTCGCGTAAAATGGCGTCCCGCGCCTTCCGTTCGATATCCCAGACGGCCCTTCTGCCGCCGTTCTGTTTTTTCAGTACGGAGCCGGCCTGCATCACCCCGCGTATCAGTGCCCCTCTCAGCCTCTCTTCCATAAAATGATATCCGCCGCAACCGCTTATAAAGCCGGTCAAAAAGCGTATCTGACCCGTTTCTCCACTTCCTTCACGCGGGCGAGCACTTTTTTCGATTTTTCGTATGCGGAATATCCCGCGATGAACGCCTCCTTCCCCAATGAATCGAGCAAGCGGAGCATAGTGAAGGCGTCCACCGCCTTGTCCTCTATATCGTTCGAAACGAAGCCGAGCCCGAAATCAATGACGGCAATCCTCCCCCCGGAAACGAACAGGTTCGCGGGAGTGTAGTCTCCGTGGATGATGTCCGCGCGGTGCAAAAGCGCGAGCAGGCGGCCGGCTTCCCGGGCCTCGCCCCCCTCCATTTTGGGGTGCCTGCCCTCCATGAATGTCATCGTCAGCGCGAACTCTTCCGCTTCGAGGACGGTCGGGCATGGGACGCCGGCGAGCTTGGCCTTGTGGAGGAGGCGCGCCTCGCCCCTCGTCCGCGCGGCCCGGAGGCGCGAATCCAGCTCCTCCGCCCGATAGCCCTTCCTCACCCTGTTTTTCACGACGCATCTGCGCCCGAGCAGGGTTTTCGCCTCGAGAACGGCCTCAGCGCCTCTCATTTCTCCACCCGAAGAGCAGCTTCGAAATAAGCGTCACGAAAAGCAGCATTATCACGAACCCTATGATTATCCCGGGGCTTATGATGGCGGAGCCGAGGGCGAGCAGGCCGCCGACGACAATCATCCACACCGGCTTGTTCCAGGCGAACACCTTGCTTCCGTCGAGGGGGAACACGGGTATCATGTTGAAAAGGGCGAGCACCAGGTTTATCGAGGCCCCGAACTTCCACACCCTGAGCACCCCTGATACGACCCCGAAACCAGAGAGGTCAGTCCCGTGCTGGAGGAGGAAGCTGTAGAACTGCCTGACCGGAAGGGCGAAATCGAGCGCGAGGAACACGGCGACGAGGGCGATGTTCACGAGCGGCCCGCCAAGGGAAATCAGTCCGTTCTCCCGCCTCGTTATCCTGTCCGAGAATATGTAGACCGCGCCCGGGGCCGCGAACATCGCTCCCATGACCGAAGTCGCGAGCATGAACACGAGGCCGCCGACCCACATGTGGAATCGGGCCGCAGCGCCGTAATATATCGCCATTATCTTATGGGCCATCTCATGGAGTATGAAGCCGCTCCCGACCGTCACGATGAGCGGGAGCATGAAAAGGAGGAACTCGATCGGGAAAGCCTGGACGCCTGCGGGCCTCGCGAAGAATATCCCCATCGCGAGAGAGATTGCGAGCACGCTGATGGTTATCTCCACGGCCTCGTCCCGCTCGATGTAGGTGCCGAACACTATTCAACCAGCCTCTCTTCGTAGATGACCCTGATCCTCGGGTGGCTGATGAGCCCCGTGTAGCTCTCGATTACCCCGATGGCCTCCGTGCCGTCGCCGAGGGTTATC
>JBFLVW010000092.1:0-12130 GCA_040758235.1 Microcaldota archaeon | reverse complement strand
TGAGCAGCAGGCCTATCGCCGCCGTGAAAAGCCAGTCGGGGAACTCGAAATTCAGGGCGATGAACAGGAGCGGCGTTCCGAGAATGCCGGTCATTATGGTCGCGACTGCGAGGAAGACAAGAAGGTCCTTTTTCGCGTTTTTGTCGATGGCGCTTCGCGCAATGCCCACGAGGTCGTTCCTGAAATACGCGGTCGCCGCAAGGAGGGTTCCGCTGTGCAGGAAGATTGCGCTGGAAAGGGCGTCCTGGTATTCCATCCCGAACAGGAATCTTCCCGACAGGCTCACCATTGCCTTGGAGCTCACGGGCAGCCACTCCGTTATGCCCTGAATCAGGCCGAGCACCAAAGCTTCCGAATATTCCAAGGAACCCGCCGTCCATTTGCGTCGGCCGCGAGCCCAGCGGGGCGAGCGCGGCCGACAATATCCGCGGGACCCGAAACCGTCATTCGTCTTGGGGGATGAATGAGCAAGCTTGGCGGAACCCGCTTTGGATAACCGCATTTCTGTAGGATGATACTAAATCCTTTTGCTTTCCAGGCCGCCTGGACACCGCTTATAAACATATACGCCCCATTCTTGCCCAAGTGGTGAACATGGAAAAGAACCGTCTTGTCACAGAGCTGTTTTTGGAGAAGCCGAATTTCCGGGAGGTTTCCGCGGTGGCCAAGACCCTGGAAACGGGGGGCGTGAAGGGCATCGTCATGCCGCCCGACGACCGCGAGATAAACACACATCTCATAGTAGAGAACGCAGATGTTCCCAGAGCCCGCGAGATACTGAAGAAGAACGGGATAAACGCCATCGAGAAGGAAGTGATCATAATAACGCTCGAAAACAAGCCGGGCACCATGGCCGAGGCCGCGAAGAGGATATCCGACAAGGGCATCAACCTGCTTTACGCCTTCTCGGTAACGATGACGCCGGAGATGTCGTACGTGCTTCTCGGCTCGGCGGACAACAAGGCGGCACTCAAAGCCCTTGCCGAACCCTGAGGCTCAGTCATCCCCTCCTGTCTATTATGTCCTCGGCGTCCGGCCCGGTCCCTATCAGGGTTATCGGGACGCCAATCCTCTTTTCCGCATCCTCTATGAAGGCCCGGGCGTCCGCGCTCAGCTTTTCGTATTCCCGGACGCCCCCGTTGCCGGGGAACCGGACGTCTATCTTCGTTATCGCGAGCTGCGTCGCCCCGTTTATCATGGCGGCGTTCCTGAGGTCGTCGAAATGGAGGCCGGGCGAAGTCCTCCGCGGCCGCCCGCTGACCGTTCCGTACTCCTGCATGCCCCCGGCCTTCGCTTCCTCGATGGAAATCTCCCCCTCGAGAGGGCCGCTTCCGACGCGCGTCGTGTAAGCCTTTATGACCATAATCACTTCGTCAATTTTCGTCGGCCCCAGGCCGACGTCCGCCGCTATCGTCGATGCCGAGACGTCCTTGGAAGTGACGAATGGATAAGTCCCATACAGGTTCGACAGCATGAACGCCTGGGTGCCCTCCACGAGGACGTCGTTCGCCCCGTTGACCTCCTTCGGGACGTCGGTCAAGTATTTTTTCAGCTCCGGAACGTCCGCGACGGTCTTTCCGGTCCGGTTCACCCTGTCCGAGACGGCCGGGCCGCATCCGGTCTTCGTGGTCCCGACCTTCTTCGATATCTCGGACGCGCTGTCCCGCTCGATGTGCTCCCTCGTTATCAGTCCGCAGCGGAAATCCAGCCCGAAGCGCCCGTGCGCGCCTGTCATGTCCAGTTCTTTCAGCAGAACTTCCGGATTGACGAAGACGCCAGCCCCTATAAGAAGGCGGGCCTTCTCATTCACGAAACCGCAGGGAATCATGCGCAGGGGGTATGACTTTCCCTTGTACACCACCGAATGGCCCGCGTTGGGGCCGACGCCCCCCCGGGCGATTATCTCCGGATTGTCGTTCAGGGCAAGGTATGAGAGTATCTTGCCCTTTCCCTCGTCCCCATACTGCCCCCCGACGATAATGGTTTTCATAGGTAATCACTGCACGACTCCGGTGGTTTCCAGTCCCCCGTTTCCTCTCATTCAGCCTGATTTCTCTGCGAAATCTATGAATGTCTCGACGCATTTTTTAAGGGCTTCATCTGTGTGCGCCTTCAGGGCGGCCCCGGCTGCCTTGGGATGCCCCCCTCCCGCCCCGCCGAGGGCTTTGCCCACTTCCGCCATCACCGCGTTCAGCGGGACCTTCACGCTCCTGCGCGCCCTCGCTGAAATCCTGGTTTCCCTCTCCGCATCCTTCCACTTCGCTATGAACGCGACGTCGGCGGCTTCGGTTATCAGCGACGCGGCGTCGCTTTCGTTGCTGCCGACCTCGCTCGTCGCGATTATGTAGCCGGCCGCATAGACGTATTCCATCCTCTTCATAGCGGCGAGCATGGCGAGCTTCGCCTCGTCCTTCGGCTCGGGTTCGGCAAACGAAAGAAGCTCCGGGTACTCCGCTCCAGAAACCACCATCATGCGGTGCAGGGCGTCGAACGTTTCGGCCCGCGCCGACTTGAAGCGTGCCCCGTCCGCGATTATCCCGACGCAAAGGGCGAATGCCTGGTTTTTGCCCACTTCCGGAATGATGCGCGAGACTATCTCGGCTGCAGAAGGCGCTTTCTCATCTATTATCTCGCATTCCGCCTTCATGTCCCTCCCCTCCGGGCGGTGGTGGTCGACGATGCACAGTATCTTCCAACCGCGGGCCTGGGGAACGAGAGTGTACGCGCTCGTGTCCACGACGATAAGGCCCTTGAAATCCTTTTTGTCGAGCGCGGACATGTCCGCGGGACTGATGCCGAGGCGCTGGGACAGCAGCTTCGCCCCCTCGCTCATCTCCTCATAAGTGCAGACGACGGAATTGGGAAACACGCTGGAGATCGCGAACGCTGAGGAGATGGCGTCGGCGTCCGCGCGGTTGTGCGTCGCTATCGCGATTTTCTCGTCGCGGTGCTTTTCCCAGAATCCGAGGAAACGCTCACGTAGCCCCTTTTCCATAGCCCCTCATCTTCTCCTGGAGCTTTTTCTGGGTATCCATGACGGTCATGCGAAGCTTCTCCTCCTGCTTGGAGATGGCGTTGAGCTTGACCTCTATGAGCTCGTCCCTTTCCTTGAGGTCAGCCTCGGCCTCCTCCTTCGTTGTGTGGAGCAGGATGGCGCCGACGGAGCGGTAGACCTCGCCCTTTGCCTTCTTGAGCTCCTCGAGTGCGTGCTTCACCTCGTTGGATTGTATCTGGAGCTGGTGCTTCTGGATCAGCAGCACCTCGAGCTGTTTCTCCATGTTCTCGTACTCGATAAGCTCCCTGTTCAGGTCCTCCTGCTCTTTCTTCATCATCTGCACCTCAGTAAAAGGGAACCAAGGTTCCCTTTTCAACCCTCCTCTACTTTGATTCCTCTATGCCCTGGAACGCCTGGAGGGCGCGCATGCACGCGTTCGCGGCGGCCCTCATCGCGACGACATCCTGCGCCGCGATGGATATCTCGAGCGAGCCACCCTCCCTCCTTATTTCGGTCTTCGAGCGGGCCCCCGTCTCAGTTTCATGCGAAACGGCCTTCAGGGCGGCCTCGGCGGCCGAACTCTCCCCGAAATCCACTTCGATGAGGCATCTCGACTTCATCGGGTTTCCTCTTTCAACCTGATTGCCCTGCACTGTTCAAAAGCCTTTCCCCCATCCAGCGCCAGCGGCCGAGCGCGTCGACCCCGGCAGTTGCGATTCGGAATGGAAGGCCGCCCTTCTCCTCGACAACCTTGATGGTGTCCTCGCCTGCCCTGCGGGCCTGCGCGGCAAGCGAATCCAAGCTCTTCTTGCCCCTCGCAACGTATGCCTCCCCGGCTTCCCCGGCCATTTCCTTTGCAAGGCGGCGGGTCGCGGACGAGGCATACCTGCTGGTGGTGTACACTTCAATCAGTGGTTACTTCCTTGGCGACCGGGGGTCTGCTCTTGAGGACGATTCTGGTCCCCGTCGTCGGGAACTTCTCGCCGCTCATCGCCACCATGACGCCGGTCTTCTGGTCCTTGTAGTCCGACATAAAATCCCGCCAAAATCAAGACGATTTGGAATACTCGCCTATGACGCGCGCCGCAATCTCGCCCGCTTCGCTCCTGAATGAGTATGCCGCCCCGGCGAATTCGGCCGAGCATGCCCTGCACGCCCAGACGCCGGTGCCCTTCCTCGCGACCTTCAGCTTGTTGCATTTCGGGCACTCGTAGCGGGCCTTCTTGTCCTTTATTGCCCTGTCCACGAGCTTCCTGATGGAGGCGCCGTATTTCGCAGTCTGCATGCTAATCCCTCAGCAATCTCCTTATGTCGTCTCCTCTTTTAAATGCTATCTCCATGCGCTCGTACAGCTCCTCCCGCGAGAGCGAGCCCTTGCCCTTCTGCATCGCGCAGACGTGCTGCTCTGTCGTCCCTATGGTGAGGGCGGTTTCGAGGACGCGCTCCTCGTCCCTGTCCGGGTCCACGAGCCACTTTTCGCCGACCTTGACGCTGGTCGTCGTGAGCGGGAGCTTGCTGGGGTTCAGCATGCCAGAGTACTCGCCGCGGACTATCTTCGCTTCCTCGATTTTCGGCATCTTCGTGTCCGTGAGGGCCGCGGTCGCGGCGAGACATGCCGCATCCGTGTAGTTGCCCGCGTGGTTCAGGACGTACAGGTCCACATACAGGCCGAGCACCTTGTCGGTTTCGATGAAAAACGTGTTGAGGTCGACGCATTCCGCGCTGCGGAGCGCCCTGTCCACGACCCTTGCCATCTCGATGCTGTTCTCGTCCGGCGGCCCCGGCTCGAAAGTCGGGGAAGCGAGCGGGAGCAGCTCGGCGTTCGTAATCATGACTCCCTCGGTCGGCCTGTCCGCGAACGGTTTTAGCACGTCGAACTTCACGGCCGCGAGGACCCGCGTCTCCCCTATCTTAGCTATCGCCGACCCCTCGGCGGTCTTTATGGGTCCCTTCTGGATGCTTATCGGCCTGTACTCGTCGAACGGCCGGCCGTCGAAGCGCACGCCCCTCTCGAGGGTGGAGCCCATTATGTCCCTTCTTATGTGCTGCATGATGACGTCCCTGACTTCCTCTCCCATATGATCACCACTTTATCTCTTCGCCCTCGCCCTTCTCGTAGAACCGCTTGAGGGCGTCGGCCTGCACTTCGCTCACTTTCTCGCATCCCCTTGCGGCCATCTCTACCATCTCCTTTATCTCCTCCCTCGTCAGGAGGCCGTCCATCTGGACGAGCAGGAGCTTGCCGTCTCTCCGCGATATCGCGAGGGGCATGTCCGACTGGCCGAAATTGTCCTCGACCTTGTTCAGGTCGAGCGCGAGCACGTCCCCGGCCTTTCCGACCGCGACAGCCGCGACCATGTCCTTAATGGGGATGCCGGCGTTCGCGAGCGCGACAGCCGCGGCGGTCACGGACGCGGTCCTCGTCCCCCCGTCCGCCTGGAGCACGTCGATGTAGACGTCTATCTGGGTGTTGGGGAACTTCTCCGCGATGATGAGGTTTTCGAAAGCCTCGCGTATGACCTTCGACAGCTCGTTGCTTCTCCTCGAGGGGCCGCTCTTGCTGTGCTCCTCGAGGGATGCGAACGGGGACATCATGTACCTGACCTTCACGAGCGCGTGGTAGGGGCTGGCCTCATGCCTGGGTATGCACTCCCTGGGGCCGTATATGCCGCATATTATCTTGTTCCCGCCCCATTCGACATATGAGGAACCGTCCGCCTCGGGTATCACGCCAACCTCGATTCTCAGGTTGCGCAAGTCCTCTGCGCCCCTGCCGTCCGTCCTTTTCCCGTTTATTATCAGCGGAACTTTCGCAACGCTGCTAGCCATCCATATCACCTTCATGCCTTTCTTCGGGCTCTGCGGGCCTTTCTCCGCCCTCTTCCATCTCCTCGCGCCTCTCAGGCGCTGTCCTTCCCGTCGCTTCCCTGAGGAACCGCGACATCTCGTCCGTGAGGCCGGACTTGTGCGCCTTCCTCTCGATTATCTTAATCGCCTTGAGCAGGAGCGGCATGTCGCTCTTCTCGCTTATCCACACGTATCCGTTGTTGCCTACGACAATGTCGCCTCCCGTGTAGTCCTTGAGCAGGGTTATCATGCTGCTCTTCTTGCCGATGAGCCTGGGCACCTTTGCGGAAGGAAATTCCACTATCTTCCCCTTGGGCAGCCTGCGCACTTCCCCGAGGTCCACGTCGCCCACCTCGCTCACGGACTTCACCTTGCAGATGACGAAGTCCCCCAGCTGGAGCGTGAGGCGCATGTCCCTCGTCGGGACGAACCCGTCGTGCGGCAGGTTCAGGTCCACGTCATACCCGGCGTGGCGCGCATCGGTTATCATCCCGACTACCACGTCGCCGACCGCCGGCCTGTACCTGTTCTCGAGGGGGATGTACCTCCCCTCGTCATCGACCATGCCGATGACGGCGGCGTAAGTCGTCCCTCCCTCGAAAAAAGTGTTCGGGGCGCTTACCCTGCCGTCGGCTATCCTTTCGCCTGGCAATACGATTCTCTTGTTCATCAAAAACCTCTTCCGCCCTTCCTCCGGATGGAGCGCGAAGGGCAATCGAAAATCAGAATATAGCATGAGCTATCTTCCTTTTCGTGTGTCAATCCGGTTACACTATTGAAAGAAAAGGTTAAAAAGGACTCACTGGAGCAGCTTCGTCTCGACCTGCCCCTGCGTGAGCTTGTTCAATTTGTCGAAGAACTCGCCCTGCAGGCCGCCGAAAATCTCGACGACGACAATCAGCTCGCCTGTGTTGAGCCACTGCTCCTTCTCGATGCCGTAGTTCTTGAGAGTGCCGTAGCACTTGTTCGCGAACTCGGCGGGGACCTTGACCGCGATTTTCACCTTCTCGAACTTCATCGGAAGGACGGGCCGGAGAGCCTTCACGACGTCATCGAGCTGCTCGCGGGCGTCCTTGAACGGCTCTATATGTATCTTCACCTGCTCGAGCGCGTTCTCGATTCTGATCTGGGTGTGCGGGGCCTTGGTCCTCGGGTCGATGGCTTCACGGAGCAGTATGGCGATTATCTGCTTCCTCTTCTCCTCCACCTTCCTGCGCTTCTGCTCGGTCGTGAGCTGCACCTCGCCGTTGTGCATCACGAACTCCAGGATTTTCATTATGTCGGTCGTGCCAAAGACCTTCTCGATGTCCGCGGGCTTGGCTTTCTCGGCCTTCTTCGCGTCGGAATAGACCTCCTCGGCGACCAGCATGTTTTTGAGGTCGGTCTTGCGCTTGTCGAGGTAGGCGTATGCCGCGTCAGGGTCGACATACAGCTCGAACCTCTTCCCCCCTTTCTCATATGAAGCGATTATCGCCCGGTCAAGTGATGTCATAGTCCTCCCAACCCGCCTATCGCTAATGATATTATAATCAGTTTCCCTTGCCCCCCTTCCGCCCCTTCTCGTACATCAAAATGAAGGACTCCGCAGTTGCTTTCGCGACCGCCTCCCCTATCAGGCCGAGCGGCAGGTCTTCGAGCTTCCGGAAGCGGACGCAGGACTTCCCCATGTCCATCCTCTTACCGGTCTTCTTATACTCGGCGGCAAACCACTCCGCAAGCGACCTGTCCGCATAGATTCCCATCAGGTAAAGCGCCATGTGGTTTTTTTGGGATGCGAGCGAGGCATACGTGAGGGGCGTCTTTTTGTCGCCCAGGTAGCCGGCCGGATACCTGGAGAGGGGAACCACGTAGCATATCATCCCGTATTGCATCCTTTCCTCGAATCCCCGGGGGAGGTTCTCCAGTATCGCCCTCCTTACCGCCTCAATCGCCGCCCGCCTTTCCTCCGGAAGCCCCCCGATATACTCCTCGACGCTCTTTGCCCGGCTTTGCATGAATCCACCCCGCGTTCCACCAAAAAAACCCGGAACCTTTAAATAAGTGCATGGTTACATTAGGGTTACTTCTTAAGAAAGGTGATACATTGGCGGAGAAGGAAGCAAGCACAATAACGGTAAGCAAGGATATTTTCTACGGCGTGATTATTCTGGGGCTCGCGGGATTGCTGGTCCTGTCGATATTCACGCAGGGCTTCGGCATAGTGAAGAGCCCGACGGCGCCGACCGCGCCCACGCAGCCGACCGCGCCCACAGCCCCGACGCAGCCGACGCAGCCCACGGCGCCCACGCAGCCGTCCTACGGCTCGCTGAGCGTCCCGACAGGGGACTACCCGGCGCTCGGGCAGGCAAGCGCCCCGGTCTCGTTCATCGAGTTCTCGGACTTCCAGTGCCCGTTCTGCGGGAGGCTCTACACGGACGCGCTCGCCTCGATAAAGACGAACTACGTGAACAGCGGGAAGGTGAAAGTGTACTTCAGGGACTTCCCCCTTGCGTTCCACCCCAACGCGATGCCCAGCGCGCTCGCGGCCAGGTGCGCGGACGAGCAGGACAAGTTCTGGGAGATGCACGACAAGCTCTTCACCACGCAGGCCTCATGGAGCGGGCTTTCCGATGCGGGAAGCACCTTCAAGGGATATGCGGCCGACCTCGGCCTGGACTCCACCCAGTTCGACAGCTGCTATGACAGCAAGAAATACGAATCCGCGGTGAACGCGGACATGTCGGGCGGGCAGTCTATAGGCGTCGGCGGGACTCCGGCGAACTTCCTCGTGATACCGAAGTCGAAAATCACGGAGAGCGCCATGACCGGAGCGGTAAGCTCGCTGAACAGCCAGTATGGGGAAGGAATAGAGCTGTTCGTGAACTCGGACACCTACGTGGTGCTGATTCCGGGCGCCTACCCCTACACGGCCTTCGACGCGATACTGAGCAAAGTGTCTTACTGATTTTTTCTTTTTCATTTTCGCTTATTTTTCAGCCTCATAAACGGCCAGAGTGCGGTATTCCGGCCCTTTCGGCCCACCCAAAACGCTCTCAACCAGTCCGAAACGCGCCGCTTCGAAGGAGCCGAAATCCCCGTCCTTGTGCCTGGCGAGAAACGCGCGCAGGTCGAGCTTTTTCTTCACCCTCGCAATCGTCAGGTGCGCGGCGAACCTCTCGTCCCCTCCCATGCCGCGGAGCGCCTCCGCGACCTTCGCCGCAAGCGCCTCCAGCCCCCCTCCGCTCTCGCACCCCGCCCAAACGACCCGCACGTAGTTCTCGTTCGGGAAAACCCCGACTCCTTTCAGCGCGCACCCGAACCTCCCAAACCGCACGCTTCCGAGTTTTTCCTTTATCTCCGGAAGTTTTTGGGGTGCGACGTCCCCCAAAAACCTCAGGGTGAGGTGCATGTTTTGGGGCCGGACGGGCACGACTCCGTCCTGCCTGATTTCCTCTCCGAGCGCGGCCGCCTTCGCCCGGAGCTCCTCCGGGACAGGGACCGCCACAAAAAGCCTCATGGCTTTAAAATCCGCCCTATGGATTAAAACCTGTATGCCGCCGAGCGAGATATACAACCACCGACTGCTATCCGCGAGGATGGTCTTCAGCGGGGGGGCCCTGAAAGTGAAGGAGGCCGACTCGGAAGAGGGCTACGGCGTCCGAGTCCTCTCGGACGGCCGCCTCGGGTTCTCCTACTGCCAGCAGTTTTTGGGGCTGGAGAAGGCCATAAAGGAGGCCGAGGCTCTCGCGCGGTTCTCCCCAAAAAGCGGCTTCTCATTCGCCCCTCCGGCCCGGTTCCCGGAAGCCGACGTATTCGACAGCGCATTGGCCGAGCCTGATTTCGGCATGCTCCACGCCTTTCTCGAGGACACCCGCTCCGCCGCGGAGTCTCTTGGGGGGAAATCGCGCATCATCACCTCGATTGACAGTGCAGAGGTCGGAATCAGCAACAGCGGGGGGCTCTCCGGAAGCTACCGGAAGACCGTTTTCTCGATTTTCGCCGAGTGCATGCACGGGGACGGCTTCGGATACTCCTACCTGGTCTCGCACCACCCGCCGCCGGACCTGCATGAACTGGGCCTGCGCGCGGCGGAAATGGCGAAGGCGATGCAGGGCGCGGGAAAGCCGGATGGCGGCTCCTACACCGTCGTGATGGAGCAGGAGGCGCTCGACAGCCTCATCGAAACGCTCATGCCCTCCCTCTCCGGGGACTGGAAGCGGAGGAAGATGACGAAGCTCGACAAGGGAATGAAACTCGATCCGAAGCTCTCAATCTACGAAGACCCCCTCTCCCCTCCCATAAACGCCCGCCCGTTCGACGACGAGGGCGTGCCTTCGCGGAAAACGCCGCTCATAGAGAACGGCGATGTGAAATCCTTCCTCTACGACCGCGAGACCGCGGCGCTCGAAGGAGTGCAGGAATCCGGCGCGTGCACGAGGGCGTCGTTCGATTCGCCCCCTGCAATCTCGCCTTCGAACACCGTCATCCCGCCGGGGGACCGCAAGGACCTTTCCGACATCGGGAAATTCATCGAAATCCACTACGCCCACGGCTCGCACACGGCGAACATAACGAGCGGCGACATCGGCCTCGAGGTTAGCGGGGCATTCCTTGTCGAAGGGGGGAAGCGCAGGCCCGTCAAGGGCTTCCTCCTCAGCGGCAACGTCTTCGACCTCTTCTCCAACATAGAAGGCATAGAAAGCCGCCAAAAACAGTACGGCTCGCTCCTCGCCCCGCGGATGGCGTTCAGGGACGTCAAAATCGTCTCGTGAAGCCGCCACCGGAACGATTCAAAAGAATTTTATATCCAGTCACCGATAAACTGGTGTAATCCTCATGAAATTCAAATCCACGGCAGAGCTAAAAGTCCCCGAGAGGATAATCGACCAGATAATCGGCCAGGACAAGGCAGTGGACATCGTGCGCAAGGCGGCGAGGCAGAAAAGGAACGTCCTCCTCATCGGCCCGCCCGGAACCGGAAAAAGCATGATGGCCCAGGCCATGGCCGAGCTGATGCAGAGCGAGGCGCTCGAGGACGTCCTCGTCTATCCCAACCCGAACAACGAGAACCAGCCCGTCGTCCGCATCGCCCGCACCTTCCCGGACGCCGAATACCTCAGCCGGAACAAAGGGCTCATGCGTTATTTCTCCCCGCCCGAGCTCGAAAAAATAAAGGGCGCGAAGGACCGGCAGGAGCTTACAAAGTCGCTCAAGAACGGGCTCGGCCGCAGGATATCCTCGTTCCAGAAGCCGAAGGAGGAGCAGAAGGGCCCGTCCTCCGTGCTGATAATCGCGCTGCTCGGCCTCATTATCGCGGCCATTCTCCTGACAGACGAGCTTCCCGAAAACGTGAAGCTCCTCGCCATCGTGACCGTCCTCGGCCTCGGCCTGCTCTACATCATTTCGAACGCGACCGCCGGCCTCGGAAGAAGGCTCATGGTGACTGAGCAGACGGCGCCCAAGCTCATAGTGGACAACAGCGAGAGGGCCGCGGCCCCGTTCATAGATGCGACCGGCTCCCGGGCAGGCTCGCTCCTTGGGGACATCAAGCACGACCCCCTGCAATCCGGCGGCCTGGGGACGCCAGCGCACCTGCGCGTGGAGGCCGGGGCGATTCACCAGGCCAACAAGGGCGTCCTGTTCATAGACGAAATAGCATCGATGAGGCTCAACTGGCAGCAGGAGATACTGACCGCCATGCAGGAGAAGAAATACCCGATAACCGGGCAGAGCGAGATGAGCTCGGGGGCGCTCGTGAAGACGCAGCCGGTCCCGACCGATTTCGTCCTCGTCGCGGCCGGGAACCTTCCCGACATGGCCCAGATACACCCGGCGCTCCGCTCGCGCATCCGCGGAGGCGGCTACGAGGTATACGTCGAGGACTCGATGGACGACACTCCGGAGAACGAGGAAGCCCTCGTGCGCTTCATAGCGCAGGAAGTGAAGCGCGACGGGAAGATACCACATTTCAACGCCGAGGCGGTTTCCGAGATAATCGAGGAGGCCCGCAGGATGTCCGGAAGGCGGAAGCGGTTCACGCTCAACCTGAGGGAGCTTGGCGGCCTCGTGCGCGCGGCCGGGGACATCGCCCGCGAGAAGGGCCTGCCCCTCGTCACGAAGTCCGAGGTGCTGGAAGCGAAGAAGATATTCAAGTCCATCGAAAGCCAGCTCGGCGCGAAGATAATCGAGCACAAAAAGGAGTACCAGACGATAGTGACCGAGGGCGCGGAAGTCGGCCGGGTGAACGGCCTCGCCGTCCTCGGCGACTCGAGGGCCGGCCTCGTCCTGCCCATCGTCGCGGAGGCGACG
>JBFLVW010000091.1:0-35785 GCA_040758235.1 Microcaldota archaeon | reverse complement strand
CCGCACGGCCGAACTCCTCCGCGCGGAAAAGCGGAGGATGGGCACGCTCGTCGCGACAGAGATGGGGAAGGTGATGAAGGAAGCGCTCGGCGACGTGCAGGAGGCCATCGACACATTCGAGTATTTCGCCGGGGAGGGCAGGAGGCTTTTCGGGAATACCACGACGAGCGAGCTTCCGGACAAGTTCGCGATGACGGTCCGGCGGCCTGTCGGCGTTGCAGGGTGCATCAGCCCATGGAATTTCCCGGTGGCGATACCGGCCTGGAAGCTCGCCCCGGCCCTCGTATGCGGCAACACGGTCGTCTTCAAGCCCAGCTCCGACACGCCGCTGTGCGCCATCGAGCTCGTCAAGCTGATAGTCAAGGCGGGGCTCCCGCCCGGCGTCGTAAACCTCGTTACCGGACCTGCTTCGAGCGTCGGCGAGGCCATCGTCAGGCACAAAGGAATAGAAGGGCTGTCTTTCACCGGCTCCAGGGCTACCGGGGAGTGGATAACGAAGAACGCCGGCCTTAAGAAGGTCGGGCTCGAGCTTGGGGGAAAGAACCCGATTATCGTGATGGACGATGCCGACCTTTCCCTTGCGGTCGAGGGAATCCTGTGGGGGGCATTCGGAACGACCGGCCAGCGGTGCACCGCGGCGAGCAGGGTGATAGCGCACAAGAAAGTGAAGGACAGGCTCCTTTCGGCGCTTTCGGAGAGGGCGAAAAAGCTGCGCCTCGGGCCGGGGACGGACGCCTCGACTGATGTGGGGCCCCTTATCAACAGGGCTGCGCTCGAGAAGGCCGGGAAATACGTGGGTATTGGGACGGAGGAGGGCGCGAAAATAGTGTGCGGGGGGAAACGCCCTGCGGGGAAGGGATTCTTCTACCAGCCGACGATATTCGATTCCGTCGCACCGGACATGAGGATTGCGAGGGAGGAGATTTTCGGGCCCGTGCTATCGGTGCTCGAGTTCGGTACGCTGGATGAGGCGATAGGGATTGCGAACTCGGTGGAATACGGGCTCAGCTCTTCGATATACACAAACGATGTCGGAAACGCGTTCCGGGCCATTGAGGGCATCGAGGCGGGGCTGGCATACGTGAATTCCAGCACGATAGGCTCCGAGGTGCACCTTCCATTCGGCGGGGTGAAGGGAACCGGCCACACGAGGGAAGCGGGAATCCTTGGGATTGACGAGTTCAGCAACGTCAAGACCGTATATGTCGATTTCTCCGGAAAGCTCCAGAAAGCGCAGATAGACGTCGACGGCTGATTTCAGCAGGTGAGGTGGAAGAGGCCGACGACGCCCTTCCCGGCAAGCTCGTTGTAGCAGTTGACGGCCTCTCCGGTCTGGAGCTCGATGAGGGTTATCCCTTCCTCGCGGCACCGCTCGCGCACCCCGCGCGCGACCTCCATGCGCCCGTCGTGCCCTGTCCCGACCACTATCGTTTTGGGGTTTTCCGCTAGAACGTCCTCGATGTCCGCGAGCTGCAGGAGGTGGCCCTCGAGCCTCCACCATTCCGGCTTTATCCCAGAAGGAAGCAGCTTCAGGTCGCTGCGGTATTCCCTCCCGTCCACGACCATCCGTCCGAAAGAGTATGATTCTATCATGGGCATATCGCGCATTCCTGGTTTTAAAATTTTTATCGCG
The DNA here is from genome assembly GCA_040758235.1 of Microcaldota archaeon. Classification (GTDB taxonomy): domain Archaea; phylum Micrarchaeota; class Micrarchaeia; order Anstonellales; family Bilamarchaeaceae; genus Bilamarchaeum. The sequence continues at coordinate 34,152 of JBFLVW010000091.1, read as the reverse complement.
AATCCCCTGCATGAAAGAGACCATCAAGAAGCTCTACCTGATGCAGCTCCAGACAGGGGGCATCCCGGAGGACATCTATCATTTCCTGCCGGATTCCGAGAAGGCCCTCATAGTAGAGGAGAGGGGGTATTTCAGGCTCAGGGACGAAGAGAGAAAGAAGATAAGGGTGGTGCTGACCGGCGGGGTATACGACGTCCTGCACATCGGGCACCTGCTTACGCTCAGCGAGGCCAAAAAGCACGGCGACGTGCTCGTTGTCGCGATAGCGAAGGACGACCACATCAGGAAGAAGGGAAGGGAGCCCGTGCACAGCCTGGATTACAGGAAGCTTATGGTCGAGTCCATGAAGCCGGTGGACGTCGCCTTGGCCGGCTTCGACGACCCCAAGAAGATGGTCGGCTTCGTCAGGCCGGACGTGATAGTCTACGGTTACGACCAGAAGGAGTTCCTCAGGCCGGAAGGCGTCGAGATAGTGAAGCTCGAGAGGCGGATTGACGACAGCAAGTTCAAGACCGGAAAGATACTCGAGGAGCTCGGCCTGTAGATTCTTTTATAAATTTGATTTGCGTTCTATCGCCCATGTTCATAGCCCAGTTCAAGCCGATGGCGATGAAGGAGCCAGGCCAGGAGGAGAAGGAGCCGGAGCAGACCCAGCAGGCGGGCCGCTCCTCGGACTCCGAGCAGTTCCTCACGACGCCTGAGGCGAAGGCTTTCGTGAGCGACTGGGTGGCGAAGCTCAGGGAGAACAACATCAAGGTCATAACGAAGAGGGGGATAACCGACCTTCTTGGGACTTTGCACCGGAACTCGTCCCTCTCGGACAAGCAGGTAATCAAGGAAGTGGACAGGATACTGCTCGGCCTGACCGGCCTCGACGGATTCACGCGAACAATAAACAAGCTCAAGGCGGCGACGGAAGGGGTCCTCAAAGGGCTCAAGGCGGCGCTCGGCGGCTGAAGATGCAAAACAAGGAGGAGATTAACGAGCTCATCCGCAGCGGCATATGCCCGAACTGCAAAAACAGGCTCGCCCACAAGGAGGGTTGCGTCGAGTGCGAGTTCTGCGGATGGAGCATCTGCGAGGAATCATAATAGTTATAAAGAAATCCTAACGAATACCGTCTGATATTTCTGCCTCGGTAGCTCAGTTTTGTCAGTTGATTTTCCCTTCGGGAAAATACTGACCGGAGCAATCGGTAGAGCGGCTGACTGTTATCCGCCTTTTAGGAAAAGGCGGCCCAAAACAGGCTGTTGAAAAACGCTTCGCGTTTTTGGGCCGTTTTCACATGAAAGGAGGACGAAAATCAGCAGGCCGGAGGTTCAAATCCTCCCCGGGGCGTGAAAACCGGTGAAATGCAGTAGCACCGGGGATGGACGGCGACAAACGCCGGCCGCATCCCCGGGGCGTTTTTGTTCACAACCCGTTCGGGTTTGCGTGAACGGGTTTACATCAAACCGACATAGAAGTCTTTCAGTTTCCCCCGAGCATCGTTTCCGGTTCTTTCGGGTCTTTCTTTCTCAGCTTCTCGCACTGGTCGAGCAGCAGGGCTCGCTGTTCGGATGAGGCCGGCGCGGTATTATTAAACATCGGACGCAATCCATGGCCATGGAATCCAGGAATGAGATAACAGTTCAGGCGATAATCAAGGCCCCGGTCGAAAAAGTGTGGAGATTTTGGACAGGGCCAGAGCACATAGTAAAATGGAACAGCGCCTCCGAAGACTGGCATACGCCGCGGGCGGCCAACGACCTGCGGAAGGGGGGAACTTTCTCCTGCAGGATGGAGGCGAAGGACGGAAGCGCTGGCTTCGACTTCGGCGGGGTGTATGACGAAGTGAAAACGAACGAGAGTATCGCCTATACGATGGATGACGGAAGAAAGGTCAGGGTCTCGTTCACCAGCATTGGCGATGGCGAAACGAAGGTAGTGGAGGCCTTCGATGCAGAAAGCACCAATCCCCCGGAATTGCAGAGGGCAGGATGGCAGGCCATCCTGGATAATTTCAAAAAATACGCCGAAAATGCGGAATGAAAATTCGCATCGCCTCATTTCATCCATATTTCGATGATATAGGATGACATTTCGCGTATTTTTGCGTCCTTGGCGTGGCTGCTGAAGCGGTAGATGTCGCAGAAGACGTACGATTTCCCGCCCTTCGCCTTAATGGTCCCCTCAACAGCGCCGGTATTCCCGTGAGTGATTATGGTCCTGATGGCGAATTGGGCGGGAGAGATGGCAAGGTTGCGCTCGTACTCAAGGATGATGTCGTCCCTCCCTGCGAGCCTTTTCTGGCCCGAGGGCTCGAACAGGTTCCAGACAGCGTCCTCGGCAAGGCATTTTTTGACGAAACGGAGGCCGCCTTTTGCTACGGCGAAATTGAAGTCCCGAAGAAGCCGCTTTTTCGGGGAATTGCCGCAGTCCTCTTCGCAGGCTGTCTTCACCATGCCGTTCAGCCCCCTTCAAGCAGCGCTTTGAGCCTTTGGAGGTCCCTTTTCACGGTTTTAGCGTCATCGGCGAACATCTTTCCGCTCATTCCGGGCCTCTTATAGACCGTAAAGACCAGCTCGCATCCTGAGCCGTTCGGGAACACCCTCATGGGATTATAGACTTTTTCGCCTGAAGGGAGGGTGACGTCGTGGTCCAGGACGCCCAGGCCGTTTCTTTCAGCGAATTTTATCCGAATCTGGCCCATGGGGGATTCCGCAACCAGTTCGCCATCGACTTTTTTTACGGAGCTGCTCAGCCCAGAGGCCCATGTCGGCAGATTCTCAGGCTTGGACGCGAATTCGTAGACCTGGGAGGCCGTGCGGTTGATCGTGACGCTGATGTATCTGGCTTCGAACGTCGGCGGGTCGGCCCTGACGCCGACGACCATCTCGCCCTTGCCGCCCCTCGCCTTGTGGGTCGTTCCGGCCGGAAATTCGACCCGGTCCCCTCTTTTGTAGGTTTTCGTGCCGCTTTTGCCGGTAATTGTAAGCTCTCCGCTCAGGATTACGTGCACCGTGTGCCGGTCATGGGTGTGCTCGGGAGCGTCGGCATCGGGAGGCAGGGGGCATACCCTTATTTCGCTGAATCCTTCCTTCTTCAGCTTCTCCATCCATTTCTTCATTCGTCCGCCCCAAGTCGATAAAAAAAAGGAGCCGTGAGGCTCACTTTTTCCTTTGCATCTCCATCGGCAATGGCTGGAGCATGCTCAGCCTGTTCCCTTCGGTATCGACGAACGACACGAATGTGCCGACGCCGGGGATGTCCATAGGCTTGTCGAGGATTTTTCCGCCGGCCTTTTCGACCATCCTGATGTGCTCCTTGAGGTCGTCCACGGCAATCACGAAGGACGGGTGCATTTCGCCCATGTCCTTCGTCTTCTCGTAGAAGCCGCCGTTTATCATTCCCGGCTTCTTCGGGCCGTTGTCATCGGATTCGGATGTCATGACGACCACGTAGTTGCCCATGTCCGGGCCCATCTGGTTCATCTCCCAGCCGAAAGTCTTCGCATAGAACTTCTTCATCCTCTCCTTGTCTTCTGCAGGCAGCTCAAAATGCACTACAGGGTTCATTTTTTTCATGTTTTCACCTCAGAAAATCATTTTTCGGTTTTCATTTTTTGCCTTCTGGCAAGCTCTGCTTCCGTCGGCTTTTCGAGCGCGACGGAGCCCAGCGGGATTTCTCCGGCTCTCAAGTAGGTGGCGATGATGACGCCCGTTGTCGAGACTTTGGAGTCGACCAGCTTCAAACCTGCAGGGGTAGTCCCCCCGCCGAAAAGGCGCTTGCCATGCCCCAGCGTGAGCGGGAATATCCACACGTTGAACTGATCGATGAGGTCGTGCTTCAGAAGCGTCTGGATAAGCCCGCTGCTTCCGTGGACCTGTATCTCCGGCCCATCCTGTTGTTTTAGCCTGGCGATTTCATTCACGACGTCTTCTTTTATCAGCACTGAGTTTTCCCAGTCCGCCTTTTCAAGAGTTTTGGATACGACGTATTTCCTCGCCCCGTTCATTTTGCCAGCGGCCATTGCGTTCAGCTTGTCAGGGTCTTCCTTGACGTACGGCCAGTGGGCGGCGAATATCTCATACGTCTTCCGGCCGAGCAGAAGGTCGAACGGCTTTCCCAGCAGCCCGTCCATGATGAGCTTGCCCATCATTTCGTCCCAATAATTCACCGACCACCCGCCGTATTTGAAGCCTCCCGTCGGGTCCTCTTCCGGACCGCCCGGCGCCTGCATGACCCCGTCGAGCGACACGAACGTGTTCGCGATTATTTTTCTCATTTTTTCCCGCCTCCAGCCGTTTTTTTGGCGTACCGGACGATAAGACCGCCGTTTGAGAGCGGCCGGGCCTCGAGGAGTTCCAGGAGTTCATAATTCAGCCCTTTGCCGAACAAAAGCCTCCCCCTTCCAAGGAATACGGGGGCTATCGCAAGCCGGTATTCATCGAAAAGCCCTTCTTTCATCAGGGCAGATGAGAGAATGCCGCTGCCGAAAACGAACAGGCCCCCATCCCCCTGCCGCTTCAGCTCACGGACCCCTGCAGCCGCATCCCGGACTATGACCGTGTTGTTCCAGTCCGCTGTTGCGAGCGTCCTCGAGCACACCGCCTTGGGGATGCGGTTCATGCGCTCGGCGATTTCTCCTTCCTCTTTCTGCCAATAGCTGGCCATGCCCTCGTAAGTGGCACGGCCGAAGACCAGCATGTCGGCGGAGTCCAGCTGCCCTATCGAGAACCGCTCCAGCTCCTCGCCCCATACCAGCTCGTGGAAGCCAAGGTCCCAGCTCCTCTCGCCCTCGAAATAGCCGTCAAGGGTGACCACGTTCCACATTATGAGCCTTCTCATTATTTCCCCTCGTAAGCCTTCTTCAGCCTGGCGATATCAAATTTCTTCATCTTCAGGAATGCCTCCGTCACCCGCGCCACTTTTTCCGGAGGACCCTGCATGTATTTGTCCATTTCGGCGGGGACGATTTGCCACGAGAGGCCGTACTTGTCCTTGAGCCAGCCGCATTGTTCCGCTTCAGGGACCGCCGAAAGCTTTTTCCAGTAGTAGTCTATCTCCTTCTGGTCCTTGCAGCGGACTATGAATGATATGGCCTCGTTGAAGGCGAACTTGTGCGGGTACGCGCTGTCCATGGCCGCGAACCACTGGCCTTCGACCATGAAGTCGCTGAACATCATGGTCCCTTCCTTGTCCGGCTCCTGGCCCTTTCCGTAGCGGACCGCGGCCCCCAGCTTCGATTTTTTGAATACCGAAAGATAGAAGCCGGCGGCCTCCTCCGCCCTGCCGCAGACCGGCCCGACGAACATCAGGAACGGGACTATGAAAGGGCGCTCTCCGCCCTTGGGGTCCGAGAGCATCAGCTGCCATGAAACTCCGTATTTGTCGCTCAGCCAGCCGTAGCGCTCGCTGAAGGGGTATTTCTGCAGGGGCATGAGAACCTTGCCCCCTGAAGAAAGTTTTTTCCACAACTCGTCCAGGCGTTCCCCCGCCTTTTTGTCTTTCGAGGGGTCGAAATTAAGGAGGAACGACACCGAGGGATTGAATTTGAAGATGGGGCCTGCGCTGATTGCCATGAACGGCTGGCCGGACAGTTCGAATGAGACGATATCGCAATCCCCGGACGGGGTGTCGTGAATTGTAGATACGTTCGTAATCTTCGATTTCGGGAATGCGGAAGCGTAGAACTCCGCGGCTTCCTTCGCTTCCTTGTCGAACCATAGATGGGGGACGATTTTCTTTTCCATATTCATCACCTTATCGGGGATTTTTTCCCCTTTGTATCATTCAGCTTCGCGCGCGCCCGCACTAGCTTTTTTATGAGCGCGACGGGAAGGGTTTTGTCGATGGGAAAACGGATGGTGGCGGTCGCAGTCCCATAGCCCGCAAGCTCTTTCCTGTGCATCGCTATGACCGGCGGCGGGATGTAGAGACCGATGTGGCTTTTCGCGAGCCTGAAATAGGCGAGCCGGCCGTGATATCCGTAATACGGCATGCCGTAGCTTATGCGCTCCTCCGCTTTCGGAGCCGCGCTTTTGATTAGCTTCCTTATCTGGACGAGCTTCGCCCGTGCCCCTTCCGGGGACGCCGCAATATATGAGTCCACGTCTTTCGGCCTTTTCATTTTTTTGCACCCTTATCCGGCTGCCGCGGCCTGTAATAGAGGAGGACGTTCCCGGAGTTGAACGCCCTCGTTTTCACAAGCTCCAGGCCGAGCCTGGCGTCGAGGCCGGCGAACAGCAGCGTTCCGCCGCCTATGGAAACCGGGTTCACCATTATGCGGAATTCGTCGACAAGCCCCGCTTTGATGAGGCTCACGCAGAGGTTGTTGCTTCCGAATATCGCGATGTCCTTCCCCGCCTCCCGCTTCAGCCATGCCACTTCCGCGGGGGCGTCTTTCGATATGCGGGCATTGCGCCATTTCGTGGCCTCGAGCTTCTTCGAGAAGACCACTTTAGCGGTGTCGCCGAGCATTTTCGCGATTATCCTGTCATCTTCCGCGGTTTTCGGGTCCTTCTCGGCCGCAGGCCAGAAATCCTCGAAGAGCTGGTAGGTCTTCCTGCCAAGGAGAATCGTGTCCGTTTCTCCAACCTGCCTTATTGCGAACTCGTTGAATTCCCCACCCACGTTGTGCCAGCCCAGGTCGTGGCCTTTTCCTTCGAAGTAGCCGTCCAGGCTGACCATCATGAACAGGTAGACTTTCCTCACGGCACCATCCCGTTTCCCCAGCTGGACATTCATGTGCGTGGTATATAAGATTTTCTACAATCGGCCTGCGTAGCGGCGGCCTGCGGGGTTTCCCTGACGGCTCCGGCCATCGGGAAAATTATTAATATCCGGCTGGAAAGGGGGTGCAATGAAAAAGAATGGAGGCTGGCTGAACCCGACGGTGCTGGGCGCATCCCTGACGAGCCTGCTTTCCGACTTCGGACATGAGAGCGTGACGTCCCTGCTCCCCGCTTTCCTCGCCTCCATCGGGGCCCCGGCATACGCATTGGGGCTGATAGAGGGCGCGAGCGATGCATTGTCCAGTTTCGCGAAGCTGTTTTCCGGCTACTATTCGGACAGGACGGGGAAAAGGAGGGAGATAGCCGTGCTCGGATACCTGGCGACCGGGCTGTTCCCTGCGATAGTAGCCATCGCCACGGTATGGCCGGTCGTTTTGGTGGCCAAGGTCTTCGCATGGATAGGAAGGGGGAGCAGGAGCCCGCCGAGGGATGCGATTATCGCCGAGGCGGTCGGAAAAGAGGATTATGGCAAGGCGTTCGGGTTCGAGAGGATGGGTGACACGCTTGGAGCGGTGCTTGGGCCGGCTTTGGCGTATTTCCTCCTCGCTTACATCGGGATAAGGGAGATAATCTGGCTTGCCGTCGTCCCAGGCACGCTCGCGGCGGTCGTCTTCTGGGTCATGGTCAGGGAGAAGAACCCGAATCCCTCGGAGAGCAGGAAGGACATCATCGTTTCCCTGAAGGGGCTGTCCCGGAGGTACAAGGAATTCCTATATGCCGTCTTCCTTTTCGGGATGGCTGATTTCTCGCACACTCTGCTGATTTTTTTCGCGGTGAGCCAGCTCGCTCCCGAGATGGGCTTCGCCGGGGCGACGTCCGCGGCCATACTGCTTTACGTGCTCCATAACATCGTGTATGCCCTCGCCTGCTATCCATTCGGGGTATTGGGGGACATGTTCGGCAGGAGGAAGGTACTCGCGGCCTCCTACGGCATCGCGGTGCTCACATTCATAGGATTCATAGTGGCTCCCGTCGGGATGGCCCCGTATGCGCTGCTGTTCTCACTCGCCGGGATATTCGTGGCGGCGGAGGACACGCTTGAGAGGGCCGTGGGCGGGGAACTGGTCGGGAAGAAGGACAGGGCGCTGGGGTATGGAGCGCTCGCATCCATGAACGGGGTGGGGGACTTCATCTCGAGCGCGGCCGTAGGCGTCCTTTGGGCGTTTTTCGGATTCACGGCAGGTTTCGCATTCTCGGCCGTGCTCGGAGCGGCGGGAACGCTGGCTCTGATTGGGATGAACCACAGGAATGGGGAGTGAACGGCTCGCCCTCAGGCCGGGTTCCTGCTGCCGTCCATGCGCCCGCCTGATTCCCCCTCTTCCTAATGGCCCACGATGACCTTGAAGCCCCCGTAGGCCATCCGCTTCATGTCGAAGGGCATCACCATATCCTTGTTTTTGGGGTCCTTCATCATTTCAGCCATGACCTTCTTGTTCACGGCGTCGCGGTGCGCGCGGGACTTGAACAGGATGTATGAGAAAACCACCACTTCCCCTCCCTTCGTCTTCGCCATTTTCGGGAACGTCAGGAGCTTCATGCCGCCCATGTTCGGCTTCATGTCCTCGCCCACGCACTCCTTGTAGTCGATGGCCCCTGCCTTGCGCCACATCTTTTCCCCATAGGCAGCCATCCGGCGGTAATACGCCAGCTTCTTCTTCGGGACCACCAGCACGTACCCGTCCACGTATCCTCCTTTCATTTCATCGACCTCCAAAACGAAACGCTGTAATAAAAGTTATAATACTGCCGCTGGTTCATGCATACTTTCAGGTAATTGTCCCGCGTGCCGCCGTCCGCCCGCATTTAATAAATCAAGGACGGATACTTGTATCGGGTTTTTTCATGGGAATGAGCAAGAAGGATTTGTCGAGGAAGAAAGCGAACATCAAGGCGCGGATAGAGGAGCTGGAGAAGAAGGCGAAGCTGGACCCCCTGAAAAGGAACCGGGCGGTGCATGACGAGCTCGAGCAACTGCGTAAAAAATTGGATGAGGAAGGTTAAGCAACGCACCCGGTCCGGTTCATTCGTATCTCAGCGACTCTATGGGCGAAATCCCCGCTGCGTTTCGCGCCGGGATGATGCCCGCGACAATGCCAACCACGACAGAGAACAGAAGGCCGGCGCCCACGAGTTCGAAGGTTATCACCGTAGGCAGGCCGGCCATCGAAAGCACGATGGATGAGAAGAAGCTCAGGCCTATCCCGGCGAGGCCGCCGATGAGGCCGAGCGTCGCGGCCTCGATGAGGAAAAGCCCGATTATATCCCGGTCCTTCGCGCCGAGGGCCTTGAACACGCCTATCGTCTTCGTCTGCTCCAGGACGCTCATGAACATCGTGTTGAGAACGCCTATCCCTCCGACGATGAGGGATATTGAGGCGATGCCGCCGAGGAACAGCGCGAGGGTGTCGGTAATCGAAGACACGGCTGATTGCACCGAAGCCGCCGTCGTGATCTGGAAGTCGGCATCCTCGTCTTCGGAGAGGCCATGCAGTTCTTTCAGCTCTTCTCCTATGTCGTCCGCCACTTCTTCGGCATCGTGGTTTTCCTTTGAAAGGATGACTAACCTGCTCACCGCTTCGTCCTCGCCGAACAGCTCCTTCGCGGTGTCTATCGGGATGTAGAGGCTGCTGTCGCTCCCCTGGATGCCTCCGGACTCCTCCAGGATGCCCACGACCTTGAAAGCGACGCCGTTTATATCCACCTGGCTGTTGAGCATGTTTTCTTCCTCGAGAAAAATGCCGTGGGCGACGTTGTTTCCGATGACCGCCGAGTATTTGTCGCCTGCGCTCAGGAAGCGGCCTTCCTCAAGCCCGACATTCACGATTTCCGGCAGGCTGTCAGGCTCGGTTCCGATGACGCTCAGGGAGGAGTTCCTCGTCCTGAATGCCACCTCTGAGCGCCCCTCGAGCTGCGCGTCGAGGACGGATATTCCGGGAATCGAGCGGAGCGTTTCCGCCTCCTTGAACGTTATTTCTGCACCGCCGGAATCCTGCCCGAAAGCCGTCCCGGAGGGAGGCCCCCCGCCCGCGGGACCGAATCCCATCATCCTGCCGGCCTTCTGCGAACCGGCGCTGACGATTATCTGGTTCGCCCCGAAGGCGCTTGTCTGCGCCTTGACGTTCTGCTCCAGCCCGACGCTTATGGAGATGAGGGTGATGATGGCCGCGACGCCTATGACGATTCCGAGGATGGTCAGCCAGCTGCGGAGCTTCTGGTGGGCGATGTTCGTCAGGGCGATTTCCACGCTATCTTCGAGCTTCATCTGAGCCCCCTTTTTTCCCCCGAAACTTCCGGTACCCCAGATATACCCCGCCGATTATCACGAGGCCGGCGCCGGCATAGAGGGGGATGTTCGCCATTGACGGGCCGACGGCCAGAGGCCCCCTGCCGCTGAACGTCCTGTTTGACGCGACGGACGGTGCTCCCGCGGCTGCCTGGATTGCAAGCGTCTCGCGCACGACGTGCTCCTTATTGTCGTTGTCCTTGAAGACGACGGTCAGGGGAAGCCCCTCCCCGCCGGCTGCGGAGCCGAGCGGACTTATCGTGACAGAGTAGGTCGCATAGTCGTCCACGCTGAGCGTCCCGATGAACTTCTCCCCGGCTCCGAGCACCCGGTAGTGCTCGGTGGGTTCCGCAATGACGTATACGGAACGTATGGCTGTGTTCCCGGTGTTCGAAACCCTGACCGTGACCTGCGTCCCTTCTTCCGCAGCCTCGGATTCGGATGTAAGGAGTATTTCCGGGGTTGCCTGGACTGTGATTCCGATTTCATATTCCTGCTCGTCGCCGTTGGTCTGCATGGAGACCGGAAGGACGTAATATCCTGAAGCCGATGCGGCGTCGATGCCGAGCGTAATGACTTCCGAGCGGCTCCCTCCGGCCGGGATGTCGTCCATGTAGAAGGTGTTGACGCCGATAGGCGTGAACACTTCAGTCCCTTCCACGACGATGACGGCCGACTGCGGGACGCTTCCCGTGTTGTCGATGGTAAGGTTGTATCTTAGCGCTGAGCCTATTTCGCTCCCGGAAAGCGGGGCCGACCGGATGCGCATCTGGGATGAAGAGCCGGAAACGGTGACGGGGCCCACGTAAATAGTCGTAGTGACGGTGTTCTGGAGCGCATCCTGGTAGGTCAGCACGAGGGGGATGGAGTACCGCCCCTCTTGCGCCCCCGATGAGGAGACCAGGTCGACCGTAACGTTCCTGCTCTGGTCGGCTTCTATGTCGCCGACCCGCTTCTGGGTGGTCCCCTCGATGCTGAACGAGGAGTCGTTGGCGGCGGATATGATTACGTTCTTCATTATGCCTCCCGTGTTTTCGAGCTCGAGGGAGACTGCCAGCTTCTCGCCCTTGCTTATCGTCCCCTTGCTCAGGGAAATCGTCCGCGCCTCCAGTACCTGGTGCTGGCTGACCGTCAGGGGGATGGAGGTCATCGTGTGCTTCGAGCCGGTCTCGTCATCGTCAAGATAGTAAATGTCGACGTTGATTATTACTATGCCGCTTGCGACCTGGTCCGGGACCGTGAAAGGGATCGTCGTTATTGCCTCAGAGCCCTCCCCTATGTCTCCGAGATAGATGCTCCATTGGCCCCCTGAGCCGTACGTGTAGTACACCACCGTCCCTTTGGCGGGCTCGGTGCCGGTGTTTTCTATCGTCAGCTCCAGCTGGCCGTTCGTTCCCGGATATACTGCTTCCGGCACCACCTCGTAGCCTGTGAGCTGGAGTATCGGGGATGCCGAACCGGCGCTGAAGGCCAGCGAAACAGAGAGTATTAGTGCCGCCAGTATCAGGTTTCTTTTATTCATTCCATCACTTCCTTTTCAGTTCGTCCAGGCCGGCTTTCCTGCTGTTCTGCGAAACGTCCTTGTCTACGGTGCCGTCCCGAATGTGTATTGTCCTTTTCGCGTAGGCCGCAACCTGCGGCTCGTGCGTGACGATTACTACGGTTTTTCCGTGCTCCTTCCACAGTCCGTGGATGAAATCCATGACATCCTTCCCGCTCGCTGAGTCGAGGTTGCCTGTCGGCTCGTCTGCGAGAATGATGTCGGGGTCTGTCGTCAGCGCACGGGCGATGGCAGCCCTCTGCTTCTCGCCGCCGCTGAGCTGGGAGGGCAGGTTGTCCCATTTGGGAAGCATGCGGACGAGGGAGAGCATCTCCCTGACTTTTGTCCCCCTCTCCTCCCGGTCCGCTTCCCTTAGGATGAGGGGCAGTTCGACGTTCTTCGCCACGCTCAGCGTGGGGGCGAGGTTGAACGACTGGAAAACATACCCGATGCGCCTGTTGCGCACTTCGGCAAGTCCGTTCCCGTCCATTTCCGACATCGGGTTCCCCCCGATGAGCACTTCGCCGCTCGTCGGCTTGTCAAGGAATCCCAAAAAATGGAGCAGGGTGCTCTTCCCGGAACCAGAGGGGCCCATTATCGACACGAATTCGCCCCGGCCGATTTTCAGGCTCACCCCTTTCAACGCCCGGAAGACGGTGCCTCCCGTCCGGTATTCCTTCACGACGTCCTTCAATTCAAGCATGAGAGCCCCGAATCCGAAGGGAGGGGGCTGCCCGGGATTTTCGGGGCACGTCTGGCACGCGCCTCCGGTCCCACCGGCCCTCCGCTTCGATGGAGGAAGCGCCCGGCTTCAAATAAATATTTTTACCGGAATAAGCCCCAAATCGAACCCAAAACAAGGCTCATTTAGAGCTGACCCATTTTTGGTGCCAGGGATGCTTTTCTTATGCCAAGGACGGAACCAGGCTCATTTCGAACTGACCCAGACGAGCATCGCGAGTGCGAGCGTCGCGAAAACGTAGGGGATTAGCGAGAAGACCCCCCGTCCCCCGTACACGCCGAGGAACACCATCAGAAGGGGGTTCGCGGTTATCGCGAACAGCATGAACGAGAAAATAGCGACGAGAATGCCGAGCGTGAACCGGCTTTTCAGCTGGAGGTAGTCCTTCAGGTAGATAAAGAGGAGGTAGAGGGAGAAACCGAGCATCGATATCGACAGGAACGTGTGGACGAGGAAGAATGACGGCATCACATTATCCGTGTCGCCCCGGACGATGACGAAGAACTGCGGCGCGCTCTCGTTCTCGGGCGGAGGGGGGGGCATCTTCCGAAAGGGTGCCAGGGCATCCGCAACAAGGAACATCCCTACCGCAAGAAGCACAAGCAAAACAGTCCCGGCCGCCGCTTTCAGCGTATGGTCATTTTTCATTTTCTTCACCTTTCAGCAGTTCCGCGAGATAGGCGTTATCCGCCCATTCCGCGCTTATGAAGTATACCGAGCCGTATTTTTTTTGGGGTGTCTCGAGAATCCCGTTTTCCACGAGAATCTCGACATGTCCCTGGACGGTCTTGTAGTCCAGGCCGAGCGAAACGGAGAGCCTGCGCATGTTTGCCGGCTTCTCCGAAACGGCATGCAGGATTCGCACCCTCGTGGGGCCCCCCCTCGATGCGCTGAGGAGCCAGTAGAGGAGGCGCGTCTTGGAATCCATGCTGAATCATCGGGCTCTTCATGCTGTTTGGGCCGGAGAGAAGTCGCCTTACCCGCTTTATTAATTTTTACCCAAATCCTCTGCTGCATGCGATGCAAGCCTTGGCCGCAGGCCAAAACTAAAACATCCCGTTGCCGTGCGCCATCTTCTCAGGTATCTCCTGTATCACGTCCCAGTGCTCGTCGGCCTTCCCGTCCTTCATCCTGAATATGTCCACGACCGCGCTTCCCCGCCCGTCCAACGTGTAGCGGTAGAGCGAATGGACGATGACGAAGTCCCCGTCTGAGAAGATGCGCTTCACCTCCCACCTCAGGTCAGGAAACATCCTGTAGAATTCAGGGATGGCCTGCAGGAATCCCGCCTTCCCCGACGGAACGTTCGGGTTGTGCTGGATATACCTCTCGGTCAGCATCTCCGCTGCAGCCTTCGCGTCCTTTTTGTTGAACGCGGTGTCGAGCAGCCTTTTCACGATTTCCTTGTTGTCCGCCATACCTCCCACCCTATAAGGTTGCGCAGCCGGAGAATAAAAATCCCAGCCCCGCAGGGGAGGCGAGCGGACCGGGGAATTCTCATTTAAAACTCCTTCTTAACACACAAAAAACATGATTGACGCAAGGGTCAGGCTGATTTACAACGTTTCAATGAACGATGAGGAGAAGAGGGCCTGCAGGAAGGGGGCCGAGACGCTGGGGAGGTTCCAGGTGAAGGTCGAGGAGGCCATCGCGGGTCCGGATGCCGGGAAGCTCATCCGGAACGGGCCGCTCGTCTCGATAATGGCCGGGGGGAACGGGCTTTTCACGCTCGGCGAATCCATGTTCAGGCCGTTTCGCTTCAGCCTGACCGACACCGACACGAGGATGCTTACGGTCGGAATCACCCCCCACGCCATGGATGACGGCGAAAGGCGGAGGTTCGTCGTTGGGAAGGCGCTTGCAGGCGCAGTCGTGTCGCTCGCTGATTTGAGGAGGGCGGAGGGCGGCGCATACCGGGGGCTCGACGCGCAGACGTATCTCGATGCGCTGGGGAAGCTGACGGAGCATGCGATGGGCCTTGCCCTCATCCAGCGGGGCAGCTGCGGGAACCCGTCCTGCATAATGCAGGAGGCCTCGGACATAATCGGGTTCGTGGCGAAGATCGCGAGGCTCAGGCTGGATTTCTGCGGCGAGTGCCAGGAGAGGATACGGAGCACGGTGACGAACATCATGTATTTTGCCATGGCCTGACCGGTTCTGACGGCAGGGCCGGCACGCCACGAGGCTTATTAAACGCCGCTGGGAGAGTGATGGAGGATGAACGGCAGCTCCCCAGCAAAAAACCGGATGGATGTCGGCGTCCCTACGGCAGGGCCCGATGACAGCCTCGCTGAGATAGAGAAAAACGTAGTGGGCAGCGCCTCCAACTTCTCCGCCATCGACTACATCTACATCACTGACGATGAGGGCGTCCTGCTCGGAGTCATCTCCATACGGGCACTGCTCGGCGCGCGGAACAAGTTGGCGAAAGCCCGCGACGTGATGGTGAAGGGCATCGCGACAGCCCGCCCGCACACCCATCAGGAGAGGCTCGTCTATCTCGCGCTCAGGCACCGCATCAAGGCGGTGCCCATCGTCGAAAACGACGGGCGGTTTCTCGGCGCCGTGTCGTTCGAGTCGATACTCGACATATTCAACGAGGAAGTCCGCGAGGACTCCTTCAGGTTCGGCGGCATTTTCCACCGCGTCGGGAAGGAGATGACCGCGATGACTTCTCCTCTGCCGACGATGATAAAGGCCAGGCTTCCCTGGCTCATTATCGGGGTGATAGGCGGCGCGCTAACGGCCTCCATCGTGAGCAGCTTCGAGGAGGTTTTGGGGAGGTACATCATGCTCGCATCGTTCATCCCGGTCCTCGTCTATCTGAGCGACGCCGCCGGAACGCAGTCCGAAACGCTCATCGTGAGGGGCCTTGCCCTAGACCCCCAGCTGAGCGTTCGCAGATACCTTCTGAGGGAGCTTGCGGTCGCCGCGGTCCTCGGCGTAATCTGCGCGGTGCTCCTCGGCGCCGTCGCAGCCGCGGGCTGGGGCCTCGCCATCCTCGGGCCGATTGTCGGCGCCTCGATGTTCCTCAGCCTTCTCGCGGCGATGGCGATATCCACCATCCTTCCGCTGGTATTCCGGAGCCTCAATGCAGACCCTGCGGTCGCGTCCGGGCCGCTCGCGACCCTTCTCAGCGACATGGCCACGATAGTCATATATTTCCAGGTCGCGACATGGATGCTCGGCCAATTCGGCCTCCTGTAGCTTTTGGGAAATTATATTAATCCTCCCATGATAACTCCCGCAGGTGAAAGAATGTCCATTGTCGAGTTTGGAGAATACAAGGGCAACAAACTGATTATCCTGAAGAGGGACGAGAACGACAGCTACCCCTTCAGCTTCGGGAAGACGAAAGCCCGCCTTATCGTGGAGAATTTCGAGGCCATCAAGAAGTTCGCGGAAGAGGAGTAGGCCGTTGCGCAAATGGCCTTTCCGGTGGCGATTCCTGCCATTTTCCTGCCCTGTATGGTGCAGGGAAAGGCGTAAAAACCGGGGCGGCGCATACAGCGCATGGCAGACTGCTTCCTTTGCAGGACGTCCGCGGACACGAGGAGGGTGTTCATGGGAAGCGCCCGCGGATACTCCGACCTGTGCTTCGACTGCGTCCTGAGGTTCTACAAAATCCAGGTTGAGCGGTGATTCCGGCGCTTCCTTGGGGGATGCGCTTCCGGGATGCCAGCCGGCGGACGCCGTAAAAGATTAAATAGCTACTTCGGAAAGTAACCTACGAATCAGTGGAGGGCTGCTTATTGGAGAGGCACGTATCAAGATTCATGGAGAGGCATTTCAGGCATTTCAACGCCGCAGAGCTGATGGAGGCTTCGAAGGCGTACAGGAAGCACATAGACGGCGGGGGCAGGATGATGCTGGCGATGGCCGGCGCGATGAGCACTGCCGAGCTCGGGACAACCCTCGCCGAGATGATACGGGAAGGGAAGGTGCACGCAATCTCCACGACGGGCGCCAACCTCGAGGAGGACATTTTCAACCTTGTGGCCCACGACGAGTATGTCATGGCCAGGAACTACAGGGACCTTACCCCTCAGGACGAGCTCGCGCTGCTCGGGAAGGGGCTCAACAGGGTGACCGACACCTGCATACCCGAAGAAGCCGCGATGAGGAGGATAGAGAGGCTCCTCCTGCCCCTCTGGCAGGAGCATGACTCGAAGGGCCTCAGCGCGTTCCCCCACGAGTTCATTTACGAGCTGATACGCTCCGGGGCGCTTGATAAGCACTGCCAGATAGACAAGCGGGACAGCTGGGTGGTCGCAGCGTGCGAGAAAAACATCCCGATATTCGTCCCGGGGTGGGCCGACTCCACGCTCGGCAACGTGTTCGTCGCCGAGCACATCAAGGGCGGGATACGCAGCCTCGGGACGATGAAGGAGGGGCTCGCTTACATGAAAGAGCTCGTCTCGTGGTATATCCGGGAATCGAAAGCGCACCCCATAGGCTTCTTCCAGATAGGCGGGGGGATATCCGGCGACTTTCCGATATGCGCGGTTCCCCTCATAAACCAGGACGCCGACATCGAAGACGTCCGCCCGTGGGAGTATTTCTGCCAGATAAGCGACTCCACTACGAGCTACGGCTCCTATTCCGGGGCGGTCCCCAACGAGAAGATTACGTGGGGGAAGCTCATGCCCGACACACCGCGGTTCATGATAGAGTCCGATGCGACCATAGTGGCCCCCCTCATTTTCGCGTATGTCCTGGGGAAATGAGCCTTCCGCTCCGTTCAAGCCGGGATGGGTTGGCGCTCCAGCGCCCTCTTCCTGCGGTCCCTGATTTCCCGGACAAGCTCGAAATCCTCCTTCCCAAGCCAAAGCATCTCGTCCATTTTACCACCGGCCCACCCTCTGCCGGTCGGGGAATACATGATTTGGGGAGGATAGCGCATTTCCCGAATTTTATGGGCCGCACTACGAAACGATGCAGACGTCTCCCGCGCAGGACGAGTCGGTCGGCTGCCCCCGCTCGGGGCATTCGCCCGACTGGATGCATGCCTTGTCGGTCACCGATTCCATCTGTTTTTTGAGGGTGTCCATATCCTCGCTACCATAGGTGATAAGGATACGGTCGAGGTCCTCGAACACGTACTCGCCCATGGCGAAGTTCTCTTCCCAGTCCCCGCCATCGTGCCGGACGAACATCCTCAGTTTTTTCTGCCCCTCTCCGCAGAACGTGCCCGCATCGGTCACGAAGCAGGTAGAGTTGAAAGACATGTTCAGCGTCTCGAAGAAATCAGCCATGGTGATGTTCCTTTTATGGTGGTGGATGACGTCGCCGTCGAGGTCATGGAGGTGGACGAACAGGCTGAGGGCGGATTCGCTGGTGGACATGAACCTCGGCTGCGAGAAATTGAGTTGCTGACCCTCCATGTAGACCTTGAAATCGGCATGCGTATGGTATGAGAGAGGGGGAGCCGGGGGTTTCGTGAGCGAGAGGAGCGCGAGCGCGGCGAACAGGAGGGAGATTATCGCGACAATGGCGAAGAAGGCGCGGCGGTAGGCCGGTTTCATCGGGAACAAAGTGTAGAAAACGAGCGAAGAAAGGAGGAAGATGGTCCCGCCCGCGAGAATCGCAGCCGGATTGTCGAGGAGTATGCCGAGGGGGGAGTGCTCCTCCGCAGGCTCGCCGAGATGCGCGAAGAAGAATGGCACTAACAGCAGAAAAGCAGCAAATGGCCTGAAAAAATTCATGAGAGGTCACGGTGCGTCTGGTACATGAATGCCGCAGGCTCGTATTTCTTCGCGAGCTTCTGGATGATGAACCCGAATATCTCGGTCGAGTTGACCTCCTTCTTGCCCTTGAGGAATTTCTTCAGCTCGTCCACGACGTGCTCGGATATCTCCTCGCACTTCTTCTCGCCCATCTCGCACTCCATGCATGCGGAATACACCGAGGCGTACACCTTCTTCTCGTCGAATTCCTCCTTTTTTCCCCTTCGTTTAACCACAACGGCCATCGCATCAACCCAGGTTTATCGTTCCGTTCGCTATCAAAATGAGCATCCATCCCAGGAACACGAGGAGGATTCCTATCGCGAGCCTCATGTTCGCCTTGTTCGCCTGCTTCCACATCTGCATGTCGCTGACCTTCACGCCCATCATCGAGGCCGCGAGGACGAAGATGAGCGGGGCGACGAATATGATGTTGTAGATTACCATCAGGGCGAGGGCCGCGAGGTCGAAATTGTCCTTGAGTATGAGTATTATCGCGAGGTAGGGGCCGCCGGTGCAGGGAAGCTCGACCGCCGCCACGAACGCCCCCAGGAATATCACGCCCCATGCGCTGATGTTCTGCATGTATTTCTTGATGTCCTTCGCGCGCTCGGGCGGAATCGCGAGCGAGAACCCCTTCCCGTACCAGAAGAAATCCTTGACCTCGACGATCCCCCCCAAAACGATGATGCCGCCGACGGCTATGGAGATGTACTGGGCGAGTATCAGCGGTATCATTGAGAAGACGAACATCAGGCCCAGTCCGGCAAGCAGGTACGTAAGAAAGACCGAAAAAATGTAGAGCGAGCCGTAGAGGAGCATCTTGCCCCGGAGCTTCTGGTTGGAGACCATCAGCGCGACCAGAAGTATCATGACGCCTATCGCGCATGGGTTTATCGAGTCAATCGCCGCCGTCACGATTATCGTCCCGAGTTCAGGCAACCTTGATTCCACCACCATCAGGGCTCAACTCCAAGCTCGGCGTTCACCGTTGCCGGCGCCTTTTCCGTGAAAACGATTTTTATGAGGTCGCCCTGCCCGCCCTGCAGGCGGGTTATTGCATATGGGGCGAGTATGTGGTCATGCGCCTCTTCCGCGTCCAGAAGCTCCCCGTTCACGAACACGAGCCATTTCGCAGGCCTGCCGTTGCACAGTTCCCCGTTGGACCAGGTCATCACGCCCCCGTTGGTGGGGATTGTAAGGCTGCCCTCTTCGAAATTCCCCCCGGTCTGGATGAAGAAGTTCCTGAGGCTCGCCTCCTCCCGCTTGAGGAGCACGCCCTCGATGTGGATGCGCCCGTCGTTGTGCTCGTGCACGGCCGGGCTTCCGACCTTGTTGTCGAGGCCGGTCGGGTCGATGAGGTCCTGGCGCTCGCCGCAGGCCCACACCTCGAAATCCGCATGCCAGTGGACGGGGCCGCCGGTCTCGGACACGGCGTTCATGTATACCGTGGTCGCGCCAAGATAGATGGTCGCGAGGGCGATGGGCGCGCAGATGGCTCCGAATAGAAGCGTCTTCGCCTCCTCCGACATGCTTTTCACGAAAAGCGAGTAGAAGACCGCGAGGCCCGACAGGAACGAGGCGACCGCAAGCACCTGCACCGGGTCCGGCATCCCCAGATACGCCCACGGGTCGTCATGGAGCTCCTCGATGGAAATCCCGCCGTCGTGGGCGTATGCCATGGCGGCAAGAAGGAGGAACAACGCCGTCAAGCGCATGAACGTATTCTCGTAACAACGTTTATATTGGTTGTTGTCGTTTTGCGCGCATGGAAATCAGGGACGTGCTGAAGATGAGGAACGTGGCGGTCGTGGGGCTCTCGGACAAGCCGGAGCGGCCGAGCTACGATGTGGCCGAATACCTTCTCGGGCAGGGATACGCGATAATCCCGGTGAACCCGAACATCGCGGAGTGGAAGGGCATCAGGGCGTACCCCTCCCTTTCGTCCATCCCTAAAAGCGTGAAAGTGGAGGTCGTCGACATATTCCGGAAAAGCGAGGACGTCCCGCCTGTCGTTGAAGAGGCCATAGCGATAGGGGCGAAGGCCGTGTGGATGCAGCTCGGCGTCGTGAACGGGAAGGCGGCGGCAAGGGCGAGGGAGGCGGGCCTCGCCGTAGTGATGGACAGGTGCATGAAGATAGAGCGGATGAGGCTTTCCGCGAGCGAATAAAAATAGTGAGGAAGAATATAGGATTATGGCCTTGCTTGACATAGAGGAGGTAGGCCCCCAGCTCAAGAGAATCAAGCTCGCCCAGCTCGACCCGCAGCTGATGGACGAGGTCATAACGCTTGCGGGCGAGCACGGCTATGAAGTCACGATAACGGCTTCGAGCAGCGCGCATTTCCTTTTCAGGCTGTACCAGGCGGAAAAAAAGCGCGAGAAGAAGAGCCTGAAAAGGCTGAAGAGGGCCGAGAAGCTCATAATGAAGCTCGCCGGCCTCTACCACCTCCGCCACGAAGCCGAAGGGAAGGCGCAGAAGAAGGCGCGCGATGACGAGAAGAAGGAGAAGCGCGCGGGCTTCGCGATGATGGAGGCGGAGCTGAGGGTGGGGGCGCGTATGCGCGGACTGTTCGAATCCGTCGGGATAGTTGACGAGAAGGAGATGCAGGAGGCGCTAATGGTGCTCGGCGAGGCGAAGGCCGAGGAGCGCGTGCTCGCCGCGAGGAACGCCCCTGTCGGGCTTGCTCTCATGAAAAAAGTGCTCGCCGAGAGCCCGGAGGTCATCCGCATCCCGGACGAGCGGGAATTTTCCGGCGAGCTTGAAGCCATGCCCCTCCGCAGGGGCATAATAGACCTCTGGAAAGGGGAACGCAGGGGAGAACTTCCCGTCTGGGCGGACTATGAGTTCTCGCCGAACGTGCTTCTTGCCGACTTCGGGACTATTGTCGCCGGCCTCTGGAAGGTTGATGCGGAACGGAGCGCTGATGTCGGCGTGAAGCTAACGGAATTCGCATCGTCCGGGCGGGGCATTGGCGAGCTGAAAGGGCTGTTCTCGGAGCTGGGCCTTCTTAGCGGAAGGAAGAGGGGGGATGAGACGGCCCCGGCCGGCCCGAATTCCATCGAAAAGCGCCGGGCACCTGAGGGAGCAGGGGACCCCGCTACCGGACTCGAGCGGATGCATCACCCCAAGTCCGCCGTGGCCGCTGACGCGTTCAGGCAGGCGGGAGGGGGAGTCGAGGGCATGCTTGCCGCCCTGCAGGAGCTCGGGATAGACGTGACGAGGCTGAGCATGGAGCTGCGGAGCACCAGCGCGGAGCCTGATACCGCCACCCGCTCGAGGGAGCAGGAGAGGTTCTCGTCCGCGATACGGATGGTTTTCGACCTCATAGTGGAATCGGACCTGGAGGGGAGGCTCGGCGGCCTGCTCGGTGCCGACGGGCTGAGGATAAGCAGGGTAGGCTACCTTCTCGGCGCGAGCGGCGCGTTCGAACTCCGCCTCGAAGGGGTGGAGGACGCGAGGACCGTCTACCTCAGCCTGCAGGACATGGAACCTGCCAGGCTGGGAAGGAAAGTCATCGGGGCGGGCGGAATGATTTCCCACGAGATATGGACCGGCGACTGGCTTGGGGATTTCAGGACTCCGGACGGGCGCGCGTTCGCGATGTCCGAGGACGCGAGGGACGTCGGAAGGCGCGGGGAGGTTTCGGTCAGGATGCCGGACACCCTTTCCTTCCGCACAGTCACGACGGCTGGGGCGGCCATGTTCCGCGAGGACCTGGCGCTTCGGCCGGACCCGGAAAACGACCTGCATGCGGATTTTTTCAGGGCTCTTTCCGACCAGGGGGAGAGGAAGGAGGTGCTGAGGGCCCTCCTCGCCTATTTCGAGCTTTCCCGGAGGTCGCTCCTGCCCGACCGGAGGACTCCGAACACCTTCGTCCTTCGCGTCCGGGATGGCGGGCGGAGGCGCTTCACGTTCCAGCCTACCGACATGGACGGAGTAGGCAACTTCATCGACGCGAAAGACGGGAAGCCGGATTTCTCCGATTTCAACCAGGATTTCTACAAGGCCGCGGCTGATTTCGCGGTGCAGATGCACGAGGGGATGCTCCGGGCGGCGGAGCGGGGGATTATCGGGCGGGCGTCCGTGCCGAGCGCCGGGAGGATATTCTCGGAGATGGCCCGGGCCGCACGGGAGCCGTTTGCTCCCGATGACGAGGAAACCGTCCGGGCGAGGGATGATGTTTTCGCCGAGCACGACGGAAGCAGGATAGGAATCGGGTTCGACGCCTCGCAGTATGTCGGCCACACGATACCATCACAGGGAGGTCGTTCCGTGATAACCGGGCCTGACGGCAGGGTGGAGCTGGACGAGGAAAGGATACGAAGGACCGCGGAGTCGGCCCGCTCTCCGGGAGCGCAGAGGGATTTCATGCGGGGCTTCGCGAGGGAGGGCGCAAAGGAGATGGCCCAGCGGCCGGAGCGCGTCCGCGAGATTGCGATTGCCATAGCTGAGGCGAGGAAGCTCCCCGAAGGAAACCCGGGGGAGATTGGCGCGAAGGAGGAGGCGCTCCGCCGCCTTCGCAGCCGCGCCTGCGGAGAGATAGCGTGGAAGGTGTCGCTGGATGACTCGTTCCTCGGGGCGGCGGAGGCGGAGAGGCCTGAGGCAGCCGAGCGGATAGCAGCGGCGCTCCTTCTTGGCACCGACCTCAGTGGTTCTTCCGGAAATGATGGCCGCGACGATGACCGGACGAAGCCGGAGCGGCACGCGGCCCTTTGAGGCTCAGACCGCACGCACTCCGGATTCGTCTGCGAGGACGAAGCGGAATTTATTGCCGCCGGCCTCGAGCGATTCCGATTCCCTCAGGGCGGCCCTGATGCAAAGCCCCAGTTCCTCCCAGTCGAATTCAGCCGCGTGGGCGCCACCAACGCGGGCGTTCGCTATTATTTTCCTTTTTTTGTCTACTATAATGCAGTACAGGCTTCCTCCCTTTTCCGAAAGGCCTATTGCGAAATCAGGCACCTTGGGGGGCAGGGGAAGCTTAAGGAAGAAGACGCCGGCAAGCGAGGATGCGGGGACTGCCGGGTCCGTGGAGAACGAAGGAAGGCTGCCGTCCCCTGCTTCATGGAGCCCGGGGGGGATGCCAAGGAGCGAAACGAAATCGGTTCCCATCCGCGCGAGCCTCGGGAGGCGCGCGAGGACGGCATCCATTGGGAATTGTTTGCCTGCCATGAAACACATTCTCGGAGTATAATAAAAAGAGTTGCTGGCATAAAAAAAACCATGGAGAACGATGAGGGGGCTGCAAGGAAGCCGAAGCAGGAGCTTGCGGCTGAAGTTGCCCAGCTTGCCGGCCTCCTCGGGTATGAGGGCGCGGCAAGCGGGAGAAATGCCCTTCATCTCCTTTACAGGTTCTATCAGGAGGAAAAGGCGCGGGAGGAGTCGGGCGCTGAAAGGCTGAAAAAGGCCGAGGAGATGATCCTGCGCCTCTCCTCGCTCCATTACGAAGAGCAGAGGAAGGAGATGGAGAGGAAAAGGGCCGGCGGAACGGCCCGGTTCAAATGGCGCGGCTCCGGCGGAATCCCTGCAGGCAAAAAGGCCAAGGAGCTCCTCGCGTCCATAGGAATAACGGACGAGCATGCGGCCAGCTTCATAGCAGAAACCATAGGGGAGGCCAAAATCGAGGAGAGGGTGGAGCTTGTCGGGGCGAGCATGCTAGGCGGGGAGCTCGTGAAAAAAGTGTTCGCTCTCAAACCAGAGCTGATGCTTGCCCCGACGGACGGGGCATTCCTCGAATCCATCGACGCCATCGAGAGGAAGAAGGGGATAATAGACATTTGGAGCGATGGCAGGGAGATTGCGCCGGCTGACGCGATATACAACCACCTTCCGGACATCCTCTTCGAGGACTACCATGAGATAAGCAGGCTGCTGGAGCTGAAGCCGCCGGAGAGCCACCCTTCGACCGAGAAGGAAGACGACCTGAAGCTCAAGCTGAGCGGGAGGAAGATATCTCCGGACGATTTCGTGAAAGTCCTGAAAAGGCTCGGATTCCAGGCGGCGAGGGAGGACCAGCCCCACAGGGTGTACAAGCACCCTGACGGGCGCGTTGCGGTTGTCCAGAAATACGGGGCGGGCGAGGAGTTCGGGCCCGGGCTGATAAAGATGAAGCTGCGCGATTTCAGCATCGACCCCTCGGAATTCGAGAGGGCTCGGCAGGAGCTCAAGGTATAGGAGGAGAATATGGCACCGGAACCCGAAGGAGCGGAGGAAAAGATGATATGCGGCTACAGGGTCCTCATCAGCAGGGCGGACGACGTTTTCGTCGCATCGGTTCCCGAACTCCCGGGATGCAGCGTCCACCACGGCGACAAGAGGGAGCTTCCCCGCCTCGTGGAAACGGCGATATCGGATTATCTTGCCGAGCTTGCGAAGAAGAGGCCGGCCGCGAGAAAGGGGCAGGACGACCCCGAGCCGCATTCCAGAATCGAAGCGAGGCGCCCGGCCCCGAAGAGGTGATTGCATGACCCTCACTGCATCGAGCTACAAGGTTTTGGGGAGGGGTAGCAAGGCCCCGGATTTCCGGCTCAAAGGAACGGACGGGAAGGAGCATTCCCTTTCCGAGTTCCGGGGGAGGCCCCTGCTCGTGATATTCATGTGCAACCACTGCCCCTACGTCCAGCCGAAGATGGATTATTTCGCGGAGCTGCAGAAAAAATACGGGCCGGAAGGCCTTGTCGTCGTGGGAATAAACTCGAACGACACCGAGAAGTATCCTGAAGACGGCTTCGAGAGGATGGGGGAATACGCGAAAAGATACTCGTTCAACTTCCCGTACCTTATAGACGAGACTCAGCAGGTCGCGAAGGCGTATGGCGCGGAATGCACCCCCGACCCCTTTTTGTTCGATTCCTCGCACTCGCTCGCCTACCATGGAAGGTTCGACGATGCGCACGGGAGGCCGCATTCCGATGGGAAGACATCCGAGATGGAGGATGCGATAGTGCAGGTGCTTGCCGGAAAGGAAGTGACCGTGCAGAGCCTGCCCTCCATGGGGTGCAACATCAAGTGGAAGTAAAGATTAAAACTGCTTGCTCCATTATTTGACACATGGGAGATTATAAGCGCAGCCTCAGGCAACCCGATTGCGGCGGAGAGGGGCTGAACGGAAAGCCGTATTTCCGCAAGATTTTCCCGAAACTCGACATGTGGCTCTCGAAAAGGGAGCGCGCGGCCGCGCTCATCTGCGAGTCGCAAGTGCACGAGCGGCGCGCAGCGGTTTGGGAAGGGCGGGGCCATTTCGAGAGGGCGGCGAAGGAGATGGAGGATGCGGCGCTCCCTGTCCGCGAGCTGCTGGACTTCGAGCTGACGCATGCGAACATAGCAAGATACGCGAAACTCCTGAAGCTCGCGCGGGGATATTACGACGCGGAACTGGGAACTGCCGGCAGATACGACCCCGCGCTCTTTTTCAGGACCGCGAAACTTTCAAGGGATATGGGGGACGCCATCAGGATGAGGGCGGATTACGAGCGCATGATGGATGGGTTCCGGCTCATGGTGGAGGACCGGAATCTCGACAACCTTGTCAGGCTGAACAGGCTGAAGAGGGAGTTTTTGAGAGAGCTGTGGGGAGGCAGCAGGGAGGGCGCTTCTGCCATCGTGGAGGATGCGCTCCGCGTCGCTGCCATGGTCAGGGCTGGCAAGGCCGACAGGCGAAGGGACACGGAAGCATGGCTGGATGCGCAGTTGTTGGCGAGATATGGGAAGGGGCTGGAGAACGCCCCGAAAATCAGCCGTCCATGAACTTCCAGAAAACCCAGTCGAACATTTTTCTCCTGATTCCCCTGCGGGGGTCGGAAAGTATCCAGCTGATTATCCAGCAGAAAGGAAGCCGCGTATCGGTCGCAAGGCCATAAATCCGCGCCTTCCACACCTGCGCCCGGCCCATTTCTTCAAGGACGCGCGCGCCCTCCGGGTCCCCGCGGATGTGCCTCGCGACAGCGTCCCCGCTCTTTATCGCGTAGTATATCCCTTCGGTAGTGAGTGGGTTCAGGAACCCGCCCGCGTCGCCGACGAGGTAGGTATTGCCGAATTTCCAGCCGCGGTAGTCCGCGTTGCCTTTCATCGCCTCGGACCTCAGCTTTTTGGGGTCTATTTTGAATGTCTCAGCTATCCAGCCTTTCGCCCGCTCGGCCTTCGAATGGTCGAACTCCTCCCCTGCCCATGCAAGGCCGGCCATCGTCCGGGAGCGGCTTTTGGACATCATGTAGCCGTAGGCTGCCGGAAAAGTCCTCGGGAGCCAGAACATCTGGAATTCCGGGCAGGGATTCTCGTCAACGAAGTGGAACGCCCAGCCGGCGACGTTTTTCGCGGGGAGGCCGAGATGTTTCCTCACGGCCGAGAACGAGCCGTCCGCGCCGACGAGGTGCTTGTAGCCGTATCTTGCTTTTGCGGTCTCCACGAAGCCATCCCCGATTTTCGTGACGGGCTCGGAGAAATGGACGTCGGCGTCGCACTCCCCCATTATCATGCTTTCGAGCTCGTACCTTCCAACGGTCCAGAGATAGGGGCGGTCGAATTTCACGGTGTGGCGCGTGTCGTCCGTCCCGACCGTGATGCTCGTCCACGGGCGGCCCCGGTCGAAATCCGCGCCGGGAAATACCTTCCGCGAAATCTCCCCGGAGCATATCTTCTTCCCGACGCGCTCGTTCTTCTCGAGGACAAGCACCTTCAGCCCGGAGCCTGAGAGGGTCCTCGCGCAGGAAAGCCCCCCCGGGCCCCCGCCTACAATCACGACATCGTAAGAATGAGATTCCATCAACGGCTATTTGGCGCAAGAGGTTTTTTATTGTTCGCCAATGCACGCCGCGTCTTTCTTCGGGCGGCCCTTCAGCTCGCGAACGAGCCGGGCTTCGGACAGGTAATGCACGCCATCGAGGGCGCGGAGCGAGCGGGAGAGGGCGAGGAGCGATTCGAAAAGCATCGGGGCGCCGCCGGGGTCGGCGATGACCGCAGCGTCCATTTCCCTCGCGGTGAAGCGCTCTAGGTCGAAAGCGACCGCCATCCGCGCATCGCGCGAGAGCGTCGGCGAGGCCTCGAGGATTGCGTTCGCGGAATTCACCCTCATGTAGAAATCGTGGTGGCGGAGAGAGCGGAGGAGGCGGGGGAGGGCGGCGGTTATGTCGATTTTGGCGTCATTCGAGTTCCTGAGGCTCCAGCACGCGAGCAAGGCCACGTTCCGGTTCCGATGAAACATGAGTTCCCCCAGCACCGCGGCCTTCGAAGGGTCGTCCCTGACCGAAGAGGCCGCGAAATCCGTCCTCCCCTCGCGAAGCTCGGATTCTAACATCTTCCTGAACGCCCGCTCCTGCGCCCGCCGGCCTATTCTCTCGGCAAGGCGGTCGTACGCGGCCTTGAACGCCGGGAGGTGGCGGGCGATTCCCTTCTTTTCCCGCTCGTAAAGGACGAAGCGCATGGACATATTCTGGCGGCATAGTTATTTAAGTTGACAGAATCTATAACATAATTAACGCTTCCGGCGGAACCGGAAGATTCCTTTTAAAAACACCGAAAACAAGGGATTAGCATGCCAAAGGAAGCCTTCGGGGGAGACGACAGCGGAGGCGGGGACGGCGGCGAGAGGAAGAAGATGGGCCTCTCGAAGTTCGGCCTCGGCCCCGACGCCAACATACGGGACGTCTTCTGGAGGATAATGGGCTCTTATGCCGCGACGAAGAAGCCCGGTGCCGACCTTGCGGCGCTCTCCCACGACCGGTTCTCGCTGATGCGCTCGGCGATTTCCGTTCTGTCGAGCGAAGCAGGGGAGCAGTACGGGCTTTCGCCGAAGTTCGTCGCGCTGTATTCGCTGATGATGATGGCGGACGGCGGGTGGACCGACGCCCTCGCCGAGTTCCTCGAGAGGGGCGCGGAGAGGAAGCTCGGCATCAAGGACGTCATAGCGCAGGCGATGCGGAAGCTGCTTGGCCAGGAGAGGTACGGCGATGCCGTCCGCGAGCTGATACCGGCCATGGTCCGCAACCGCAAGACGGTGTCCATCGCCCTCGAGTACGTGGCCGCGCTTGAGAGCGCGGAACTCGCCCGCTCGCTCAAGAAGGAGCTGATGATTATCGCGAGGGGGGACATCGGGCCGAACCAGCAGAACGCCATAAAGGCGTGCGCGCTAATGATGGACGAGCAGGACGTGCGCAAGTCCTTCATCGTCCTCCTGTCGCACTGGGACGCGGAAGCGAGGCTCGCCGCGGTGCAGGTGCTCGGGACGGCAGCGCAGGACCCGGAAGTGAGGGCGGCTGCGGAAAAAAGGCTGCAGGTCGAGACGGATGAAGAGATAAAGAAAGGCCTGAGAAAGATAACCGGTGGGTGAGCATGAGCGAATTCGTCAGGATTCCGGCCGAGAGGGTGAAGGTGCTGAGGGGCAGGGACGGCGCCGCCAAGAGGAAGCTCGAGAAGAGATGCAACGTCGAACTCGTCATCGACAGCGAGGGCGAAATAGAGATACTCGGCGACCCGGCGGACATATTCTTCGCGAGGGACGTGGTGAAGGCCGTCGGCAGGGGGTTCACGCCGGAATACGCCCTGAAGCTCCTTGACCACGACTTCGGCCTCTATATCATACCCCTGAAGGAGATGATAAGCTCCGAAAACGCCCTCGTCCGCATAAAGGGGAGGATAATCGGCGAGAAGGGGCGGGTGAAGTCCGCGATAGAGGAGGCGACCGACGCCTACATCAGCGTTTATGGGAACACCGTCGCGATAATCGCGAGGATAGACGGGATGGAGTACGCGAAGGAGGCGGTCGGGATGCTGATTGACGGCGCGCGGCACACCAGCGTGCTGTCCTACCTCGCCCGCGCGAAAAGGGAGCTTATCGAGAGCAGGCTCAAGGGGAGGTAGTCAGTGGTTCGGCCCCGGGGACGAGAGCGCAAGAAGCAGCAGGGTTAGCCCCTCGAAATCGAACTTGTTGAAGGCGGCGTCGATGTCGCTTCTCCGGATGTGCTCGTTGATGTCATCCGTCAGCTCGGGCTTGAAAGTGGTCGAGGTGAGTATGGTATAAGGCCTCCTCCCGAGGCGGCGGAGGGCCCGGTGTATGGCGAAGCCCTCGGACCTGCCTTCGCTCAGGTTCAAATCAAGCAGCAGGATTTCCGGGGAGACTGCCAGGATGCTCCTCATCGCGCCGTCGAATGTTTCGACCGGCCCCGGATTTATCAGCTCGATGCCGGGGAGGTTCCCCAGCTTTTCCACATAGAGGTCGATGAGCGGCGGGAAGTCCTCGATAATCAGCGTCCGGAGCGGCTTCCGCATCCGCGACGTTTCGGGCCCATCCAGGCTGAAGTGCCGGAACGCGGCGGCGTTTCCCGTCTTCTCGCGGGACGTGTGGGGCATCGTATCCAATTTGTTGCCGACAGATTAATAAGCGTTGTAACACCAAATGGCGCGAATCCGACGGATGCCGAAATGCGCGGGCCGGAAAAGGTATTTATACCATTATCATCATACTCTACCAGACCAGTCTCTCCATTGGGATAAGCATGTCAGACGAGATTTTCAAGCAGTTCAAGGAGCACTCAGTCGCGGAATTCTTCAAGAAGAACCGCCAGATGCTCGGGTTCTCGGGCAAGGTCCGGTCGATGACCATCATAGTCCACGAGCTAGTGACTAACAGCCTGGACGCCTGCGAGGAGGCCGGAATCATCCCGGAGATAGCCGTGCAGGTCGAGGAGCTCGAGAAAGGGAGCGACCACTACCGCCTGACCGTGAAGGACAACGGGCCGGGGATTCCTAAGAGCCACCTCGGGAAGGCGCTCGGCCAGATGCTAGCGGGCACGAAATTCCACAGGTATGTCCAGCAGCGGGGCCAGCAGGGCATAGGCGCGGCCGCATGCACGATGTATTCCTACCTCACGACGGGCAAGAAGACGAGGGCGGTCTCGTGCTTCAAAGGGAAGAAGCTCACTGCCGACGTTTCCATCGACTTCAAGACGAACAAGCCCTTAGTAGAGGACGTGGAGGAGGTCCCGACGGAGGAGACCGGCCTCGCGGTGATTTCCGAGTTCAAGGACGTGAAGTACGAGAAAAGCAACTACGGGGTGCATGAATACCTGCGAAGGACCGCGCTCGCTAACCCGCACGCGGCGATTTCTCTTGTCGAGCCGGACGGAAACAGGGTCGTTTTCCCTCGCTCGGTGGAGATGAACCCGGCGAAGCCGTATGAAATCAAGCCCCACCCCCTAGGGATATCGACGCACGACCTGCTGGAGTTCGCGAAGAGGGACAGGGAAAGCAGGAAGGTTTCCTCGTTCCTCCAGGAATCCTTCGCGAGGGTGAGCGCGGGGAAAGTGGACGAGTTGAAGGCCGCAATCCCGGATTTCGACTTCGGAAAATCCCCGCAGGAGCTTGCATGGGAGGATGCCGAAAAGCTCGTGAAGGCGTTCCAGCAGGTGAAGTGGATAGCCCCGGCGATGGATTCCCTGGTCCCCATCGGCAAGGAAAGGGTGGAGGCGTCCTTCAGGAACATCTTCAGCCCTGAAGTCCTTGTCGTTACGGAAAGAAGCCCGAAGGTCTACAGGGGGGGCATCCCGTTCATGGTGGAGGTCGGCATAGCATACGGCGGGGGCGTCGCGGCGGCCGACAAGCGCGGCGAAGTGATGAGGTTCGCGAACAGGGTGCCGCTCCTGTTCGACGCGGGGGGATGCGCGATAACCGAGACCATAAAATCCATGGACTGGAGCAGGTACAATCTCAGGGAGTTCGACCAGGAGCCCGTCGCCGTCCTCGTCAACCTGATAAGCGTCCACGTCCCCTACACCAGCGCGGGCAAGCAGGCGATTTCGAACGAGGAGGACGTGATGTCCGAGATAAAGTTCGCGCTCATGGAAGCCTCCCGCGGGGTGCAGAAATACCTCTCTGGAAAACGCAGGGCCAACGAGATAGCGACGAAAAGGAAAGTGATAGGGAGGTACGTCCAGCAGATTTCAGGCGACCTCGCGAGCCTCAGCGGGGAGAAGAGGGAGATTATAGAGAAACAACTCTCGAAAATAATAGAGGATAAGTACGGCGGCGACATTCCGGAGGGGGACGAGGCGGAGCAGCCGGCGAATTCCGAGGAGGAAGGAGGGGATATCGATGAGTGAGTCTGCGGCCACGAAAAAGCTCGAGGCCCTCGGCAAGGACATGGTTGCCGAGGTGAGGAAAGGGGAGGGGCCGACCTTCGAGACCACCCTCCGGACCAAGAGCAACACGATTTACGACGAGGCGCTCGGGTGCCTCCGGACGGGCGACAAGAAGGAGGTCAGGAAATTCCTGAGCGTGGCGCAGGCGCGGACGTTCATGCAGACCGTCGCAATCGCCTCGAAGACCAGGCAGTTCCTGAAGGAGGACCTCCACACGTCCATCAGGGGCCTGTTCTACCAGCTCAAGTTCACCCTCGGCGAGGACATCGACGAGGACCTGTTCACAGAGCAGTCGGAGTCCAACGCCCTCATCGAGGATTTGGAAGTCGCCCTGAAGATAAAGAGGGAGGACCTGCATCTCACGACCGACAGGAAGGGCTTCGTCGCCGGCGCGATGACGATACTCGACCGGTTCGGGGGCGAGGAGACGCTGATAGACCTGGAGAAGCAGGGCCGCAGCGGCTGGAGCATACCCAGCGACGTGGACAACGGCATGGAGATAAAGAGGCTGGATGCCGACTTCGTCCTCGTGGTGGAGAAGGACGCGCTCTGGCAGAGGCTGAACGAGGACAAGTTCTGGAAAAAAGAGAACTGCCTGCTTGTGACTCCCAAAGGCCAGTCCACGAGGGGAACAAGGAGGCTGCTGCGAAAGCTCGCGGACAGGAAGCTTCCCGTATACTGCCTGATGGACTGCGACGCGTGGGGATGGTACATCTACTGGACGATAAAGACCGGCAGCATGAACCTCGCGTACCTCGGCAGGGATTTCGCCGTGCCGGAAGCCAGGTTCCTCGGCGTGACCATGACAGACATACAGGAATTCAGCTTCCTCGACAAGCTGACGATAAAAGCCAAGGATGTCGACGTGAAGAGGGCCGAGGAGATGCTGGGGTACCCCTGGATAAACAGGCACAAGGACTGGGTGCACGAATTGAAGCTGGTCCTCAAGACGAAGAAGAAGATAGAGCAGGACGCCCTGCAGGGCCAGAGGCTGACTTTCGTCGGGGAATACATCAAGCAGAAGATAGACAAGAAACAATGGCTGGCGTAGCTCCTCTTCTGTATTCCCATTATCAGTATTGACGTCGTTTCTCTTCTGCATACTATAGGCACGTGGAATCAATATCAACTAAGGCCACGTGGGTAGGTTAGGTCATTCTCAGGAGATGTCCGTAGCGAGCCCACGAGGGCGAGCTCATCTGACCAAACTAGCCGGCTTCGTTCCAGCCGCTGCCGCTGCGGTCATAGCCCCTGCTGCCGTTGTTCGGGAAGGGCTGAGCGGGGCCTGTGCCGCCGCCCGACGGGATGGTCGTCGGCCCCGTGGGGCCGGTTCCCGCCGCATCAGGGATGTAGAGGGTGCCGCTCGATGGCAGCTTGGGCTGGTTCGGGCCCCAGCAGAGCTGCTGGTTGACCTGCCCTGTCTCGTCGGGCTTGCACGCTTCCTGCAGGAACCTCCTCCCGTCCGGGCAGAAATTGTTCGGGCAGCCGTTGCTCAGCCACAGGAACGCCTGCACCTTGCCCCTTCCGGGGTCTGCCTGGCGCGGCAGGTAGGGAACCTCGCAGTCCCGCACGTATTCCATGAAGTCGGTGTATCCGTAGCAGTATCTCGGGGGCTCGCGGCGGGGCTGGCCGTTTTGGCAGCGCTCGGTGTCCGCCTGCCCGTCCGAGGACTGGCAGTAGGTGGCGTTCACCGGCCAGCTGATGGAGAATCCGTAGGCCCAGCACTCGCCGTTCGACTGGCCGGAAATGCAGCGGGGGTGGTCTGCGGACCGGCCGCTGCTCCCCCAGAATCCTGCGTACATGTTGCCTGTGATGTAGGCGGCGAAAAGATTGTCCTTGTCGATATCCGTCGCCGGCCAGTTGAGCATGGAGCGGTGGGATGTTATCCATGCGCGGGCGTTGCGGAGCATGCCCTCCATCTTCAACGTGCCGATGCAGATGGAATCGGCGGGGATGAAGGGGTTGAAGTAGCGGTTGCACGAGCGCGCGCCGTCAAGCGAAATGGTATGGAAGCCCGAGCGGTCGAATATCTCGAACCACTGCCCGTCCGAGCCGGTCGGGCTGTGGCTTGCAGGCCAGAATGTATATGGGGGCTCCAGGCTCTGCATTATCCCGACCGCGCAGTAGCGCCAGTCCGGCTGGGCCTGGCCGGCGTTCGTCGCTATCTCGAATGTGCAGTTGCCGCGCGGGTCGTACATCTCGTCATAGGCGTTGTCGTAGCACTCGTCCTTGCCGGGCCCCGGCTCGAAGCATCCCGGCCCGTCATAGCCTGCGCGGCAGACCTTGGCCGCTGAGCAGGGGTCGAAGCCGCTTTCCGTCAGTATGAATGCGCGCACGAGCATGGGGTCGAGGTTGCGGACGCTCGCCCACTGCTCCACCTCGGGGGTGCTGTTGCAGTACAGCGCCGGGGGCGTGCCGCCGTTCACCTGCAGCGAGGGGAAAATGTCGGTCGGCGGCCGCGACACGTTGTTGAGCAGGCAGGCGTCGCAGCTGAATATGTGGGGCGCCTGCTCCCTTATCGGGGCGAGCTGCTGCTGCATGATGTCCCTTCCGGCGAAGTTGAATCCCCGCAGGAAATCGAACTGGGTGTTCTGGTTGCACACTGTACCGGACTCATTTCCGAAAATCAGCTGGTTCGCGCCGGAGGCGTGCGACGTCCCGGAACGGGAGATGTTGGTGTATACCTGGCAGCCCCCGTACCACGCGCGGAGGCGCGCGGGGCTCCTCCCCACCCCGCAGTCCGTGCAGTTGAGGGGGTTGGTGATTCCGGCGCTGCCGGAGGTGTTGAACGAATACGGGGCTATCCCTATGACGCCCCTCTTCTGGAGGGACTGTATCGAGAACGGGAAGAACGAGCCGTAAGCGGAAATGACGTCGCTCTCCGTCCACGTGCACGAGTTCGTCGAGTCGTTGGTGCCAGGGTCGAAGAGGACGTATGGGAGGATTGTAGGCTTTC
>JBFLVW010000090.1:0-6360 GCA_040758235.1 Microcaldota archaeon | reverse complement strand
GGCCGGCCCCGCAGGCAAGGCCGGCGCCGCTCGATAAAGGCGACCTGCTGAGGGAGCTCGACGCGCTCGGCAACACCCTGAAGGCCCGGTTCTACAGCGAGAACCTCGAGATGATATCCGAGGTCCCCGTGAGGGACGTCATCAAGTCGCTCGGCGAGACCAGCGGGGTGCATGCGATAGTGTTCGACGGCATCATAACCCAGCGGCTTGCCGACCTCGCCTCGAAGCAGGGCGTGAAGCTGCTGATAGGGCTCAAGATAGGCAACGTGAACAAGGTGCCCGAGAACATAGAGATAATGACGAAGACGAAGTGATTTTCGGGGATTTCCCCGTTTTTTCCTTTTTTCCGGTTCAGCTTTTTCTGAGGACTATCAGCTCGCTCCGGTCGTCCGGAGCATAGGCTGTGCCTCCCTGGCCGTTCATGAAGCTGTAGAAGGGCGATTCCCTCAACACGGCCGTGAATCCGCATTTTTCCAGAAGCCGCGGGCCAAAAACGCATGGGGCGCCTGCAGTGCCGATGACGCAGTGCCCTTTGGTGAGGGCCGCGAGCTGTTCCGCCCTTTTATCGAGCCTATCGAGGCCGCCCACATCCTTCATGCGGGCGAAATCGATATCGAGCGCGCCTGGCTCGAACACACCGAGCGAGATTACGAGGTCGTATTTCCCGGAGACGTCCATGAAGTCGCCCACCCGGACATTCGGATTGCCGGAGGGGTTGTCTTCGAGCCTGACGTTAAGGTAACGCGCGCCCGTGGCCCTGAAAAAGCCTTCCATGCTTATGTCGTCCGTCCCGCCTATTTCAAGGACCTCCCTTCCCGAAAACCCCTCGAGCCCCCGCAGGTGGGGGAGGAAGCGCCGGACCGCGAAAGAACCCAGGACGGAAGGGGCGCCGGCGCTGGAAATGGCGAGCGAGTAGTGCCTCCGGATTTTTTCCCCGGTTCCGCTGACGGGAGAGATGGATGGGACGGCTGCTCGCGGCGGGAGGAATCTGCCGGTCAGGGGATTACCTGTACATGCTGATGTCGAAGGCCGCCGGGTAGGTTCCTCCGGTCGTGTTGACAATGGTCGCGAGCCGCCGTATCTTCACGACGTTCGACGGGGCCGGGTCCGGGACGTCGCCGCCTATGAATGACACCGAGTTGTCCCGGAGGTCGGTCACCATTATGGAGATGCCATAGGGCGTCCCCAGCCGGTCCCTTACCCACGCCTGGCTCTGTGCCGAGGCGCATGCCAGGACCGACTCGTTCACCCTCCTGTCGTCGAAATCTATGGAGAGGCCGAGCCTCCCCATTGTCGCGCACTCGCCAGTCGGCGAGGGAGGCGCGAAAAGCAGGTTCGACACCCTGACCGACTCGCGCGAGAGCGGGTCGTTCTGGTAGTCGAGGTACGAGCGTATACTGTGCCAGTAGGAGAGCAGCGCTACGAGCGCGAGAATGAATATGACCGCGGCGATTATTGCGTCGAAACTGAAGTATTGTCCTTTCATTTTCCCACCTATGGCAGTTGCGTGATTGTTAGGTTCTCACCATCGTTATATAAGTTTAGCACATTCGAGCAGTCCGAGCTGTTCGCCGCGAAATCGGCGAGGCACGTCCCGTTCATCCGGTATGAATATTTGGGGACGTCGTACCGGTAGCTGAACACCCCGTAGGAGCTCGGCCATTCGAGGAGTATCGTCGAGTTGGCGTCGTTGAGGTTGCTGAAGTTCACGAGGTAAGGGGAGGAGAAGAGCATCTCGCTGAAAGTGTAGTTGTACGAGAACCCCTCGCCGCCCTTGACCGCGAGCGTAATCACCGTCACGAATCCCTCGCCCGTCTCCTTCGCGACGGTGTTCTGCTGGAGCGGGACCTCGGATTGCTGGAGGTCCGTGACCACGACGAAGGCGCCTATCGCTATGAACATGAACACTGCGGTATACATCATGAACTCGACCGCCACTTGCCCGCGCAGTCCGGTTTCCCGCATCCGGCATCCGGCAGCCGGCATCCGGAGACCGGAAACCGGGGGCTGGCTGCCATTAGGGGGAGGCGTTGGGGTCAACCAGTTCCACCTCCCCGTTGCTGTTCGTGCGCAATATGAGCGTGAAAAGCCCTGATTTCTTCAGTATCTCCTGGCTCCCCCCGGCTATGCGCGCGATTGTCGGGGAGGCGGCGTCGAATGAGCCCCCGGATGTCCTTATGCGCACGACGACTTCCCCGTCGCCCACGTAAACCCCCTGGGTGGATGGCGGGACGTTCAGGAGCACTTCCCTCTGCGCCCCCGGCCCCATGGCGTACACGGAGTTTATGGTGTCCGAGAGGGTGCGGGAGGCCGCGTCGGCCTGCGCCTTGGATGTGTCCTCGTATCCCACCGAGCTGACCGAGAGGAGCAGGAAAAGCACGGGTATAGTGAATGCTATGACGACGCCGACGGTCACGAGAAGCTCGAGCGAAGTCTGGCCCCTCCTGCAGCCGGCAGCCGGCAGCCTGAATCCATCAGGCCGGCTGATGGCCTTAATGCAAGACCTAAGTAGCTCCGAAAAAATCATGGCTCGCACCCCGCTGCGCCGTTGTCGCACGCTATCTCGCCGAGGCCGTAGGCGTCCTTGACGGTCTCGCTGACCGTGAATATTCCCGTCACCGGGCTGTCTGCGCAGGTGTTGAAGTTCCTGCAGCCGGGAAGGCCCCTCACCTTTATCCCTTCCACGCTCCCGTTGAACAGCTCGCGGTCCAGCCTGCTGTTCAGATCGTAGACGTCGTAGTCGTTCGCATAGACGCCGATTACGAAGGTCTCGATGCCGAAATCGGTGCTGTTGCGCAGGTATGAGTCGTCGAGCAGGCGCTGCATGTACGAGGGGGCCGCCGGATTGTGGGTGTAGTAGCCGCACATCACGAAGTCCCTGATTTCCTCGATTTCATAAAGGCCGCTCCCCGAAGTCGAGAGCTTGCGCGCCGGGTCTTCCTGGACCTCGGGGGCGAGGTATGTGTTGAGCATGAGGACGCATTTTCGCGTCTGGCCGGTCTGGTCGAGGAGCGGGCAGTCCGGCGCGTCCTCAGCGTCGAAGCCCGGCGCGACTATGAAGGGCTTGTCCGTGTGGGAGCCCGCGGCGCCGCCGAAGCCGATCTCGCACTCCGGACCGGTGTATTCAATGGGGTTGAAAGTGTTTTCCTCGTTCATGTTGCCGCTGCAGTTTGAGGGGTGCGTCGGGCCGTCGGTGAGTATGTAGCCCCCGAACATGAACCTCGCAGTCGAGTCCACGGACTCCATCATCTCCCTGAAGGTCCCGACAAGTATGTAGGAATCCCTGTCCGTCGGGGCGATTTCATAGGCGTTCGGGACGTTCTCGGCGCTGCCGTTCGCGAGGGCCAGCTGTCCGTACATCCATCCCTGCCCGCCCTGGACGGACTGCGGAATCTCGCTCACGGAAATCGAGCTCGCATTCGGGTAGAGGGTCTTGTTGAACAGGAACACGCGGTAGATGGTCTGGTTGTCGCCAGCTTCGTCCATGCTCCCGCGGGCGAGGGCGGGGTCGACGAGTCCGGAGATGTCCACCTCATTCGCTATCTCGTAGGTCCTCGTGACCGATGAAACGTTGGAATAATCCTTGAGCGTGAGCGAGATGTCCATCGAGTAGTTCAGTTTGTCGATGTCGCTCTGGCCGACCTGGAAGTCCGTGACTTCGAAGTCCTCGACGAAAATGCCTATGGCCCTGAGCGACGCGTTGAGGTTGTCCTTCCATGCCGTCAGCGAGGAGTTCTCCTCGGGCGGGATGGAGACGTTGCCCTTGAAGTATTCCCCGTCCGCCGAGCCGTTCACGACGAGGCCGAAGAGCGCGCCGCGGACGTTCATGTTCTCGTCGAAGGGCGGGCCCTCGTCGGCCGGATTGGCGAATGTGTGGTCGTTCAGGCGCGTGAGGGCGCGGTTCATTACTATATACGTCACGTTGTCCATCTTCTCAGGGGTTATCTGCTCTATCGTGAGCTCGACCGTGGATTCCTTGAAGAACTCCGAAAACGAGCGCTCGGAAGCCTCTATGGCCTTCACCCACACGGACACTGACAGAAGGATGTAGATGAGTATGAGGAAAATCGTCACCGTGAACAGGAATCCTTTTCGGTCCAACATATCACCTAGATGAATATCGTCAGGCGTATCAGTCTCACTTCGGACGACGGAATCAGGTCGCCGCCGAGGATGTCCCCCGGATAGGTGTTCCCGATGTTCCTCGTCTCGTTCGTGGTCGTGCCCGTGCCGCTTCCGTCGTCCACGGTTTCCGTGAACGTCCCGCATGTGATTATCCCGAGGTCGACGGTCTCGCCGGTTCCCCCCGTCACCGTCCCGCCGTAGGCGGCTCCCCCGCCGATGAGCCCGTCGCCGTTGCACGAATTGTAGCGGTAGGGGGACGTCTGGAGCTTGTAGAGCTTGCCACCGTAGCCGAAGGTAAGCACCTGCGTCGCGACGGTCAGCTTCCTGCTGGTTTTCGCATGCGGGTCTCCCGCCTCCGCGCCCGTGTCGTATGCCACGTCCCAGCTTACGCCCTCGTCGTCGCTGAGCTCCACGACGTAGCCGAACTGGTCCGGCACCATCTTCCCGACGGTGTTGTTGATGAGGCTCCTTCGGAGCGCGGCGTCGTCGTGCGCCACAATGTTGTCGAGGAGCGAGCCGTCCGCGACGCACACGCCGAACGTGTCGGTGCAGGTCGTCGTCGAAAGCGAGAGCAGGATGTCCCTGGAAAGGTAGTGGCCCTGCGTGAGCAGGTAGTAGAAGGCCGAGGGCACGCTCGAGAAGAATATCAGCGAATATATCGCCACCAGAGCCAGAGTGAACGCCACAAAGGCATCTAGCGAGAAGATGAACGCGCGCATGGTTAGCAATTTGGTGGGGTATTATTTAAAAACTATGGGTTTATGCTCTTTTTTATGTATTCAACCACATCTCTCGCCGGGAATCCGGGCGATTTTTCACTCCGGGACCCCGACGCACTCGCCGTAGCCGCTTCCGCAATCGTCGCACTCCCTGAACGCGTAGACGCACCCTTCCCGTATGCAGGACACCTTCGCGCCGGGGACGCACTTCTGCTCCCAGGTGCATCCGCTCCACGAGCCGCCGGCGCAGACAGACGTCCCGGCGCATGCGTTGACGCTGCATGGGCGGGTTTCACCGTCGCGGCACGACTCCGGCCTGGGCGCGGTCTGATTCAGCTCCGGACCTATCTTTCCAGCGCCGGAAGAGGCGAGAAATGGATACGCGAGGACCGCAAGCATGACGCCAAAAAAAAGGAGCGCGAGGGGGTTCTTCAAAAAATCACTTGAAGCTTATCGCAGGGATTCCGGACTGCGCCTCCACCCTGCCGATGAGAGCCTCGAGGCCGAGGAGCGAGGCGTCGGTTCCCATCGCGGAAACGGGGCAGGTGCGGACGTCTTCGTAAGAGCCGGCCTCCACCCCGGCAAGGCGGGCCGCCTCCACTACCGCGTCCTTCTTGCTGCCGAGTGCGTCCACGAGGCCGACGCGGTAAGCCTGCCTGCCGCTCATTATGCGGCCGTCGGTGATGTTGTCGAACTTCGACATGTCGAGCTTCTTTCCGCGGTTCTCCACGACGATTCCCCGGAACTCGGAGTAGACTTC
This sequence comes from Microcaldota archaeon, assembly GCA_040758235.1. Classification (GTDB taxonomy): domain Archaea; phylum Micrarchaeota; class Micrarchaeia; order Anstonellales; family Bilamarchaeaceae; genus Bilamarchaeum. The sequence continues at coordinate 756 of JBFLVW010000090.1, read as the reverse complement.
GTCGATAAGCTCCTGGAGAATCGCGGTCTCCTCATCCGTCATGTTGCGGTAGGGCGAGCCGATGTCCTTGTGCGGGCCCGACTTGATTGCAGTAACGTTCACGCCTACTTTCTCGAGCAGGCCCTGCATGTCCGTGAATGTCGCTATCACTCCGATGCTGCCTGTCAGCGCGTCGGGGTCCGACACGATGTAGTCCGTGCCGCTCGCGACATAGTATGCCCCGGACGCCGCGACTTCCCTGAAGTATGAAACGCTGGGCTTGTCCAGCTCGTTCACCGCGGCGTAGACTTCCCTCGTGGCCACGACCGAGCCGCCGGGGGAGTTGAACACGAATACGACCGCCCCCACGTCGTCGCGCCTGTTGAGGCTCTCGATTGTCGCCGCCAGCTGCTCCGAGCTGGGATACCCCTCCCCTCCGAACACGGAGGGCGGGGCGCCCTCCACGGTAAGGGGGTAGTCGACGTCCACGACGGCAACGCACTTGCCGATGATTGCCGGAGTGAACGATGAGAATACGAAGAACAGGACCACTACCGCGACGAATGCCAGGACGAGCACGAGACCGGTCCCGAGCAGGAGCCCGCGGTTTGGCGGCGCTGCGCGTCGCCTCACTTCAGGTTGCATGGGATTAATCCTCAGGATATAAATAAAAATGTTCCCCGGAAGAAACGTCCCCTATGGTCCAGTTTCTAGACCTTCTCATTTTCCTTATCCCGATATACGTAGCCAATTCCTCGCCGGTAGTCCTCGGAGGGG
>JBFLVW010000089.1:0-5486 GCA_040758235.1 Microcaldota archaeon | reverse complement strand
GCAGGTCCTTCACGTGCCTCTGCTCGAAGAACCGCACGCCGCCACGCAGCTCGTAAGGCACCCCCCGCCTCGCTAGCTCCACCTCGAGCTCTGAGGCCAGGTACGCGGCGCGAAAGAGAACCCCGATGGTCCGCCCTTCTGCAAGCTGCGAAACAATCCTTCCCGCTATGAAGTCCGCCTCGCCCGCGCGGTCGAGGAACTCGTAGGCGGAAGGGAGGGCTCCGGACTCCTTCACCGGAAGCAGCTGCTTCTCGATGCGCACCGATGACCCGCCCATCGCGCTGTTAATCAGCGAGACTATGGGCGGTGTGCTCCGGTAATTCCTGACCAGCATGAACACGCGCGCATCGTACCTCTCCCGGAACTCCAGCATGTTCCTTATTTCCGCCCCGCGGAAAGAGTAGATGCTCTGGGAGTCGTCGCCGACCGCCATCAGGTTCGAGCCGGGCGCATGCAGGAGGGAGATTATTTCCGCCTGGAGCCTGTCCGTGTCCTGGAACTCGTCCACGAGGATGTTTTTGTACCTGGAATGGTAGTATTCCCCGACCGCGGGGTTCTTCAGCAGCCCGAACGCGAAGCAGAGCAGGTCGTCGAAGTCGAGGACGTTCATGGACTTTTTGAGGCTGGAATAGGACTCCGCGATCGCCTTTATGTCCTCGGCATGGTTGCGCATCCTGAAGAAGTCGGGCGTCTCCAGGACTTCTTCGATGGAGCACATCCTCAGCCTCGAGAGCGAGATTGCCTGCCCGATGCCTTCCACCACGCCCTTCTTCACTGACTCGTGGTGCTGGAGGACGGCCTGTTTGAGGAGCGAGGTCGAATCCTCTTCGTCAAGAATCGTGTAATTCGCCGGAACGCCGGCCTCCCGCCCGTGCCTGCGCAGGAGGAGGTTCGCGAAATGGTGGAATGTGCCTGCGGTTATCCCGGCCGCGCGGGGCCCGATGAGCGATTCCGCGCGCCCCTTCATCTCGCGCGCGGCCTTGTTCGTGAAGGTGAGGAGGAGGATTGACTCCGGGCTTTCCCCGCGCTCGATAAGGCGGCAGACGCGGTGCACGAGCGTCCTGGTCTTGCCGGACCCCGGCCCTGCGACTACCAGAACGGCCCCGTCGCCCTCATCCACTATCCGCGCCTGCTCCGGATTCAGCATCTGACGCCTCCAGGACTTTCTTGAGGTATGCGCCCGTATAAGTGCCTTTCGCCGCGACCTGTTCCGGCGTGCCCTGGGCGACCACGCGCCCGCCGCCGGCGCCCCCCTCCGGCCCGAGGTCTATGACCCAGTCCGCGCTCTTTATCACGTCGAGGTTGTGCTCTATGACGATGACCGTGTTCCCCTTTTCGACCAGCCTCTGCAGGACCTGCAGGAGCTTGTTCACGTCGTCGAAATGCAGGCCGGTTGTGGGCTCGTCGAGGAGATACATCGTCCTGCCGGTGGAGCGCTTCGAGAGCTCGTTCGCGAGCTTGACGCGCTGCGCCTCGCCGCCGGAAAGGGTGGTCGCGGGCTGGCCGAGCTTGATGTAGCCCAGGCCGACGTCGCGGATGGTCTCCAGCTTGTGCCGGATTGCCGGGACGTTCTGGAAGAACTCCAGCGCCTCGTCCACGCTCATGTCCAGGATGTCGGCGATGTTTTTTCCCTTGTAGGCTATCTCGAGCGTCTGCGAGTCGTACCTCCTCCCCTTGCACACCTCGCACGGGACGTAGACGTCCGCGAGGAAGTGCATCTCTATCTTGATGAGGCCGTCGCCCTCGCAGTTGTCGCAGCGGCCCTCGGCGACGTTGAAGGAGAACCTGCCCGGCCCGTAGCCGCGGGCCCTCGCTTCCGGAGTCTTTGCGAACAGGTCGCGTATGGGCGTGAACGCGCCGATGTATGTCGCCGGATTCGAGCGCGGCGTCCTGCCTATCGGGGACTGGTCGACGGTTATTATCTTGTCGAGATTTTGCGTGCCGCGGACCTCCTCGTGCTTCCCGGCCTTCAGCTTGGAGCCCATCAGCAGATTCGAGAGGGCCGGGTAAAGTGTCTCGGCGATGAGCGACGACTTCCCGGAGCCGGAAACCCCCGTGACGCATGTTAGGACGCCTAGGGGGAAGCCGACATACAGGCTCTTCAGGTTGTTCTCGGATGCCCCGACGATTTCGAGCGTCCCCGTGGGCTTCCGCCTTTCTTCCGGCAGGGCGATGGACTTCCTGCCGGCAAGGTAGTCGCCCGTGAGCGAGCGTTTTTCCCTGAGGATGTCCCCTATTGAGCCGGAGGCGACGATTTCGCCGCCGAGCCTCCCCGCCCCGGGGCCCATGTCGATTATGTGGTCTGCTTCGCGCATCGTCTCCTCGTCATGCTCCACCACGACGAGCGTGTTGCCGATGTCCCGGAGCCGCTTCAGCGTGGCGAGGAGCTTCGAATTGTCCCTCTGGTGGAGGCCGATTGACGGCTCGTCCAGGACGTAGACTATGCCGGTGAGGTTCGACCCGATTTGCGTCGCGAGGCGTATGCGCTGGGACTCCCCTCCGGAGAGCGTCGAGCTCTCGCGGCCGAGGTTGAGGTAGTTCAGGCCGACGTTCTCGAGGAACTCGAGGCGCGACGAGATTTCCTTGAGGATGGGCGCGGATATCTTTTTCTCGCTGTCATGGAGCCTCAGCGAGCCGAGGTACGAGCGCGCGTCGCTTATCGACAGCCCGCAAACATCCATGATGTTTTTCGCGCCCACGAGGACGCCGAGCATCTCCTCCTTCAGCCGCCGCCCCCTGCAGCCGGGGCAGGACTTCTCGAGCATGAACTTCGCGATCTCCTCCTTCCTCCCCTCCGACTGGGTCTGGTGGAAGAGCCGCTCCAGCTGGGGGATTATCCCCTCGAACTCCCCCTCGTATTCATACTTCGAGTTGCTGCTCTTGCTCTCGAAGCGGAACTTCACCTTTTCTTTGGTGCCATACAGCAGGATGTCCAGTTTTTCCTTCGGAATCCTGGAGACGGGCTTGTCTATGGGGATGGAATTGGTAATCGCGACGTCCCTGACCTGCTGCATCCTCCAGCCGCCCTCCATGAGGCGGCCGTAGCAAACGATGGCGCCGTCTATTATGGAGAGCGACTTGTCGGGCATTATGAGGTCGGGGTCGAACTCCATCTTGAAGCCGAGCCCGTGGCAGTCCGGGCATGCGCCGAAGGGCGAGTTGAACGAGAAGTCCCTCGGCTGTATCTCCCCGAGCGAGATGCCGTGCTCCGGGCAGGCGTTCTTCCTCGAATAAAGCCTCTCCTCGCCGCCGCACCTCGCAACCGCCAGGCCCTTGTCCTTGAGGGCCGTTTCTATGGCCTCGTGCAGGCGTTCCCTGGAGCTATTGTCCGCACCGACCCGGTCCACGAGCACGAGAATCGTATGCTTCTTGTTCTTGTCGAGTTTTGGGGCCTCTTCGCTGATGTCCTCCAGCTCCCCGTTGACGTAAACCTTGTAATGGCCTTCTTTCCTCAGCCTCTCGAATTCCTTCTCGAACCGCCCCTTCTCCCCGCGCGCGAGCGGCGAGAGGATTTCGACCTTCTCCCCTTCCCAGTTCGAGAGGATGTTCGCCGCAATTTCGTCCGGGCCCTGCTTCGAAATGGCCCTCTTGCAGACGGGGCAGTGCGGCCTCCCTATCCTCGCGTAGAGGAGGCGGAGGTAGTCGTAAATCTCGGTGACGGTGCCTACCGTCGAGCGGGGGTTTCTCGAAGTCGTCTTCTGGTCGATGGAAATCGCGGGGGAAAGCCCCTCTATAGAGTCGACGTCGGGCTTGTTCATGAGGCCCAGGAACTGCCTCGCGTAGGCCGAGAGCGATTCGACATACCTTCTCTGGCCCTCCGCATAAAGCGTGTCGAAGGCGAGGGTGGATTTCCCGGAGCCGGAGAGGCCGGTGATGACCGTGATTCTTCCCCTGGGTATGTCTACGCTTATGTTCTTGAGGTTGTGCTCCCTCGCCCCGCGAATCGCGATCTTGTCTTCTATTCCTCACACCCGGATATGATGGTTTTCCGTTTCCGGTTTCCGGCACCCAGCCTCGGCCGTATGGATTCCGGACTGGGAAGAAATCGGCAGAAAGAATATGGAAAAAGGGGTATTTATGGGTTGCGGGGGGTGCATTTCCGCGGCTCACTCCTCGACGATGAGCATCCCCTTCTGACCCATGTGGCCCTCGCCGCACCGGACCGAGCAGCGGAAGCCGAACTCGCCTGCCTTGTCCGCGACGAACTCGACCGTTACCGGTTTCCCGGGCTCGATGCGCTCGTTGATGTTGAACTCCGGGAGCATGAAGCCGTGCGTCACGTCCGCGCTCGTAAGGGTTATCCTGACGAGGTCCCCCTTCTTGACTGTCAGCGTCGATGGGGAGAACTCCCACTGCTTCGCCGTTACGCTGAATTCCTTCACGTTCCCGGAACCCGCCGCGCTTTCGATATTCCCGGCTTCGGCCGCATTTCCCGTGCATCCTGCCAGCATCGCGGCCGCGATGAGCAGCAGGGCCAATGACGATTTTCCATCCATGCCCATCAGCCTGTTTCCACCGGGTGGTCCCGGTTCTTGTACTCCTCGAAGCCGCCGACGAGCTCCTTGACCTTGTACCCTTTCCTGGCGAGGTAAAGGGCGGCCCGCGGAGCCGCGAAGCACACTATGTTGTAGCAGTAGAGCACGAGAATCTTGCCCTTGGGAAGCTTGTCGAGCATGTCGGGCATGGCCGCCGCGGGGACGCTTATCGCGCCCGGAACATGCCCTGCCTCGAACGACTTCGCATCGCGGACATCCACGAAAACGTGGTCCTTGTCCTTCTCCTCGACCATCCGATGGACGTCCGTTGGGCTGGTCGTGTATTCCAGCTTCTCTGTGAAGAACTTCACCGCTCCCTTGTTTTCCATAATGCCACCTCCCAATCCGGCTTTTCGCCGGAAATCAATATAAGCTCAGACCTCGGCGTCTATCAGCTCGGCGATTTCCTTCGGCACTTCCGCGGGGCCCCTCGCCCCGAACCAGTTTATCCTTGCCTGGACGGAAATCCCGCAGAAGTCGAGCGCGGCCTTGTCCATGACCATCATGGGGGCGTTCCCGTGCGCGTCCATCCACTCGCTCCCGCCGCCGTAGGTGTTGATGACGATGGCCTCCTTGCCCTTGAGGAGCTGCTCCACGTAGAACCCTTTCACGGGGTCCGTCTTGAAGCTGTACGCGAATCCGGGCGTGAACACCTTGTCGATGAACCCCTTCATTATCGCCGGTGCGTTGTACCACCAGACCGGGTAGATGAAGATGAGCCTTTTAGCTCCCCTGAGGAGCTCCTGGTATTTCTCGACCTTCGGGTCGCCGAGCGGCCCTTCGGGCCCGTACCGGAGGACGGGGTCGAAGCCGTCGGCATAGAGGTCGATGACCTCGAACTTTCCGCTTTCGGCCTCGATTCTCGCCTTCACGTGCCTCAGCACGGCTGCGTTGTGGCTGCCCTTGTTGTCCGGGTGCGCGAAAATAATTACGTCCATTAAAACCCTCCGT
>JBFLVW010000088.1:0-9077 GCA_040758235.1 Microcaldota archaeon | reverse complement strand
TAGATGACGTCACCGACAATCATGCCGTATAATATGGGCAGGGCGATGAAGTAGGCCATCGTCGGGTCCAGCTCGAAGTAGTTGGGGAGCGAATAGTTCTTCGTGATGAATTCCATCGGCCCGGCGACCCGGGGGTTGTCGAGGACGGTCGGCGGGGTTTCGTCATGGCCGTAGTGGACGTCCTGGACCATCACTTCGGTGTGCTTCTCCAGCATCTCGTGGAGGTCTTCGAGGCTGTTCTCGAGAATCCATCCTTCGAGAACGTAGAGGCGTTTCGAGGAGCCGAAGCGCGAGGCGACTTCCGCCCGCTCGGCCTCCACCTCCAGCGAGCGGATGAGCGAACGGACGTGCTGGGCGCTCTTTTTAGAAATGCCGTCCATTTCCTTCTTTATTGCGGCGAGGCTTGCGGACACGGAATCGCTCTCGCTGCGTATCCTGTCTATGGCCTCCATGGGCGTGGTCATCCCGGCCGGAAGCTCCATCTCCGCGAAGCCGAGGTCGGAAAGGATTATCTCTACATCCGCCTTCGATTTGCGCTCGAACATAACGAGGACCGTGCTGAAGCCCGGCTCGTAGAGTATCCTCGTGTTCTTCCCTTCGAGGGCCTCGCGCATTCTTCCCAGCTTCGCGCCCGGGATGGACCCCAGCCTGAAGTCGAGCGTGCGCGTCGATAGCCCGCTGAAGTCGACGTTCTTGAAATGAAGGACCTTTTCGACGAGAAGCGCCTCGGATTCCAGCGACTTGAGCCGCTCGGCCATCGCAGACGATTGCGCGTTCAGCTCCTTAAGCTTCTCGCCTATCTGCAGCATGCGGGATTCGGAAAGGGCGGATTTGCCGTCCATGAGCGTCGGCTCATGCGCAGGAGCCTTGCCCCCCGCGCTTTCCATTATTGACAAGATAGTCCTGAGCTTGAGGAGCTCCGCGGATATCTCATCGAAGGATGCGAGCGGTCTCCCGCTCTCGAGGCCTTCATATGCCGACTTGCGGATGTCAATCAGCCCGGCTTCATGGAGCTCCTTTACAAGGTTCTCGATTTGGGTCTTGAGTACGATTAGCCTGACCTTTCTCATTTTTTTGGGCCGGAACATCTCAAATTCCTCAGAGTCCGCTAAGGAAATCGCGGACGAGGCGCGACACGAGGGCAGCCTCCGCCTTCTTCCCGGAGATCTTCTCCGAGTCCTGCTTGGCCTTGGAGAGGATTTTCTGGACCTCGTCCTCTATTTCCTTGCTCCCTTTGCGGAGCCTCTCGTTCTTGAAGGCGACGGTTTCCTCCTCGGACTTCATGCGCTCGCCGAGGACCTTCTCCTTCGCCTCGCGCATTATCCGGTCGGCTTTCTCCTTCGCCGTATTAATAAGACGGTCATACTCCTCCTCTGCATCGCGGATTTCCTTCACGGTTTTCATGAATTCTGGATGTTCGGAGGCTTGATGCATGCTGACACCAAAACAAGCTGACCTATATGAAAAGCCAATATTTTTAAACCTGTTGCTCGCAATTGAGTCTAGCGTTTTCTAAACCTTAGAATGGTGGATAGACATGGGCGCTTACAAGTATATAGCTCAGACGTTGCAGAAGCAGTACAAGGAAAGGGACGCCGCATACAGGGCGAAGGTCATAGCATGGAGGGCAGGGCCCGCCATGGTCAAGGTCGAGAGGCCTGCGAACCTCGCACGCGCGCGCATCCTCGGCTACAAGCCGAAGCAGGGCTACATCGTCGTCCGGGCAAGGGTCGACAAGGGAAGGAGGACGAGGCGCAAGCCCATGGGCGGAAGGAAGCACAAGAACTACTACAGGTTCGTCCAGCCGCAGCTCCCCCACCAGGCCATCGCCGAGCAGAGAGTGAACAGGGTATACAGGAACATGGAGGTCCTGAACTCGTACTGGGTGGGCGAGGACGGCAACTACAAGTTTTTCGAGGTCATACTCGCGGACCCGACGAAGCCCAGCGTGAATATCAGCTCGGTCATGAGGCAGGGCAAGAGCTTCAGGGGCCTGACTTCGGCCGGCAACTCGAGGACGCCGAGCAAGAAGAAGGGGATGAACAAGAGGCTCAGGATGAAGGCGGCGCGCAGGCAGCCATACCACTTCGAGGAATACGTGAAGAAGGAGGCTAAGCCTGAGGGGAAATCGCCCCGGAAGGCTGAGGCCGTGCCGCCGAGGCATCCCAAGCCGCACGGCGGCGGGGAGAACGCCCCTCACAAGCACGAAGAGCACCACGGAAAGCCGGCCCATGAGGCGGGGCATGCAGCGCACCACGCCAAACATGAGCATACGGCCCACGAATCGTATGAGGGGCACAAGCCCGCGCATGCGGCAGAGCACGCGCACAAAGAGCGCAAGTAGCTATATCCTTATTTTTCTCTTTTCATTCGCTATTTTCGGCGGCTTGATTTTCGCATCCAGCATCAGCCCGCCCTCCTTGGGCGATGCTCCGCGGCACCTCTCCAGGGCAGATTCGATATCCTTCCGCGTATCCCTGTTCTCTTCCCAGGAGTTCGGCCTTTTCCTCAGCTCTTTGGCCAGCGCGGGTATCGCCGACGGATGCCCGATCATTCCGAGGGCCTTGGCCACGTTCAAAGGCATCATGCCTCCGGTATAGTCGAATTCCAGAAGCGCAGGAAGCGCCCTCTCGTCGCCAAGCTTACCGAGCGCGGTTATCGCGCTATCGGAGGCGTCGTTCCAATCGTCATCATCCGGATAGTCCCTGAAGTGCCTCACGACCTCCATGAGCGCAAATACCGCCCTCCGGTCGCCTATGTTCCCAAGGGCTTCGGCCGAATATGAGACCGTCCAGCTATAATCGTCGAAGAGGGCCCCGAGGAGGGGGAACACCGACGACTCGTCACCTATCTTCGCCAGCGCTACGCTGCTAAGGAACCTCACTATGTCCACTTCAGTCCCGATTGCCTCGTTGAAATATGCCGTCATCGAGCGGTCGCTCACAAGATTCATGATGTCCACAAGCTCTCCTGTAATGCCCCCCTGCCCCCTCGCCTTCCACTCCGGCCCGCTCCCGCATGCAAGCTCTAGGACGGCGTCGAAAACCTTCCTCGTCTGCGGGAACCCTTCCTCGGCCATCCGCCGGAGGGTCCCGACATCGTCCCCGTCCTCCAGTTCCCCGACTATCGTCTCTTCATCAAGCATGTCATCCCCTCCTGAGCTTTTTCTCCTTCCTCGCCGCACGCGAGAGTACCCTGGCAAGATTCCTGTCCAGTTCCCCTTCCTTGAGCTCTTCAGATCTACGCCCCAGATTCTCCACCAACATCCGGTCCCATCGCACGAGGAAGTCCTGAATCGTGTCCAGCGACTCGCAGCCGTCCACAAACGCTTCGAGCGATTTCCTCAGCAGAATCATCCTTCTCTTGTCGGAAGAGAGCATCGCCGGAAGGAGCTTTTCGTAATCCCCTACCCTTCCAAGCGCTTCGATTGCCCCCTTCCTGACATCCGGCGAGCGGTAATCCAGAAGGTCCATGAGCGGCAGGGTTGCGCGGGTATCCCCTATCTTCCCGAGCGAATCTATCACTATAAGCCTGAACCCCATATCCCAGCGCCTGATCATCTCCGGGATTCCTATTCCATTCTCGCCCCACCCCCTCTCGCGGCTGATTGCCCTTAGCTGGCGTTCCAGCGGGCGTTCATTCAGGAAGGCGATAAGGCCGGGCACCGATTCCTCATCCTTTATCTTCGCGATTGCGGGGATGACGCAAACCATCTGCAGATAGTTTCCGCTCCTGAGCCCCTCACGGAGGGCCGGTGCCGAGGATTCGTCGCTGACTGCCCCGATTATCCTTTCGATGCTCAATCGATTCTGCCAATTCAGCCCGCAAAGCAGCATTCCCACATCGGAAGCTGAACACACTCTCTTCAGAATACTCTCGACGTGGAGGTCAACCTCGTCGAGATAGGTGACCCCCCTGGTTCCGATATTGCCGAGCAGTGCCGGAATCAGCGACCTGCCACCGGGTTCAAGACGGATGGCATCCTCGAGCATTTTTATCGCATCCTGCATGAGATTCGGGGATTTGCATGCCATCTTCAGGCTTTGCATCATCCCGGCAAGCTCGGACTCAGTGATTTTTCCGGCAGTCAGCCTTTCTTTGATGGAATCCAGAACGCCTGCACTTGCCGGCTGTTCCCTCGGGCCTTCGCCCAACCCTTCCTTTAGCAGGACCGTCCCGAATCTCTTCCCCGGAAGCCTGATGTCCAGCTCCCGCGTGCCTGATACCTGTTCGATTCTTTTGAAATGAAGCAAGACCGCCATGAGGATGCACCGGTGCGTTTAACACCAAATTAATACAGACTCTAACACCATTCTTATATATTAATTCCTTTGTCCCCCTAGTGGGATACAAAATTTCCAAAGCTGATATTTTAAGGGGATGATGGGTATATCATCCATGTTCGACATCATCCGGTGCGAGGCGGACCCCAGATCATTCGGCTTCGAGAGATTCTATTCCTATGATTCCGTGAAGGACAGGATAGTATCCTGCCCGACCGTCGTCGATGCTGAAAAGCACAAGAACAGGAAAACCCTCATCACCCTCGGCGATTTCGCCTTCGACGAGGGCGCGATGAAGCTGATAGCGGAGAAGAAAAGCGCGTGCATCCTCATCGATTTGGGAAGGCTGATGCGCTCCAGGGGCGTCCCTCGGGCGATAGCGTTCTCGAAGCTCCGCACTTTTCTTGCGATGTGCAACAGATTTGGTGTGTTCTATTCCTTTGCAACCTTCGCCGAGAACCAAAACCAGATAAGGAATACGGACGAGCTCCAGCACATCGCGATGCTGCTCGGAATCAACAGGGGGCAGGCGAAATTCGCGCTGAAGATGCTGAAGGAATACCTCTAAAGCGGCAGTTTGCGCGGCGGCCTCGTTTTCCTGTAGATTTCCATCTCCCCGCCCTTCCCCATCGCCTTCCCCTCCGGCGTGAGCACAAACCTTTCGCCGTGCATCAAAACAGGGAAGCATGCCCTGTGCGCGTTCCTGTGCAGGGGCTCGACAAGCTCCCTGAAGCGCGCATGCGTCGCATCCACAATTTCCCTCCAGTCAGGCCGCTCGAAAAAACCGCTCCGCTCGATGGTAGGCCTCCAGGTCTCGTAGTCGGCAAGCCTGCGGGACATTAGGAATGTCCTGGCGTAGGCCATCTCGAGGGCAATCGCCTGGAACTGCCTGAGCGTTCCGGTCTCGTCCCCGAAATCAGGCATTTTTATCGCGGCGAGGCAGTGGAACGCCATCAATTTAGGCACCGACTGGCGCAGGCTCTCCGGAACCTGCAGGTTTTTGTTGAAGAAGAGGTAGCGCTCGCCGCAGCGCGAGATAATCCCCGCGAACCGCTCGTCCTCGAAAAGCGTCTCGAGCTCCTTGCCGTCCACGATGGCTGCATCCACGACCATGGTGTATTTGCCGATTGTTATCGGCACCTTCACTTTCTGCGAGCGCTCGTGCAGCTCGCGCGCGTATTCGAATGGGTCCTGGAGGCTGAGCTTCAGCGTCAGCTGGAGTTCCTGCTCAAGCCTTATTTCCTGGCGCTGCTCGAGCCTCGCATCGAGCAATGGGGACATTGATAACGATAGTCGCATGTGTTAGAATCTGTATATTTGTATTTTTTAATCATTGCCCCGCAATCGCCAGGATTTAAAACCTGGCAGGAGGATTGACAGCCATGCAACAAACAGCACAGCCCATGCCATCCGAAAGCCTGCACGACGAATTCCAGGGCGCCGAACTGCGCCTCAGCCCGGCACTCGAGCGCCTGTGGCTCGGCGGCAGGCGCGCGAGCGTGGTCCGCATGCTCTCCCTGAGGGAGACAGTCCAGTCGCTCGAAGCCCGCTGGGGGGCGCGGGCAGAGCAGGACCTCGGCGAGTTCATCATGAGATTCATAACCGAGCCGCCCGCGCAGTCCGGGAGCGGGATGGACCTCCCCCGGCTTTGCTCCGCCATGATGGAGGCCGAGCTTCCGGCCTTGGGGAGGTTCGTGCATGACGGGACTATTCCCAACGGGTCAGGCGGCATAATTTCCCGGATAAGGGGCGAGACTTCCGACCTGCACCTTCTTGTGTATTTCAAGATGCTCGAGCACATCGCCATCGCGAGCGATGACGAGCGGCTCTGGAGGGGCGCGATGATGCTGATGGCGGACGCTTCCACGGTCGGCGCGTCGCGCGAGCGCCAGGAGATTGCATCGCTCTGCCTCGAGCGCATCATGCTGGTTGAAGGCGCTAAGTGCGGGCGCATCGAGGCGAACCGGCACGAAGCGGAGGCATATCCCATGCCCGGGGACTCCGGAATCGTCCCTTCATCGGGCAACGGCGCGAACGGGGATTCCCGCCTCCATGAAGAGAAGTTCGATTTCGCGAGGGCGTGCATCGCCGAATCCATGTTCTTTCTGGTGCCGGAAAACCAGATTCTGGGGGTGAATGCGCTTGCCCTCGGGCAATACCGGAACGCGATAGGGCCAATGCTTGCGCTGTGCGTGGGCATCCGCCTCCATGAGGACCCGGAAAAGACGCCCGCCGGCGCCGGCAACGCCATCCTCCGCTCCCTGCTCCTCCAGCACCTCTCGCAGGCCCGGCCGCTTGCCGGAGGGGACGGAGACACCCTTCCGGCGATGGGCAGCCATCTCCAGCGGACCGCCCTGCTGCTGATGGACCCCTCGCGCACGATGCCGCCGTATTCCATCACGGATTCGCTCAGCGCCCAGTCGCTCGAGCTTGCGCATGGGGAGCTCGCGAGGCTCCTTGACCCCAAGCAGATACTGCATCCCCACCCATCTTATGTTTTTGACGCCGCACGCGGGGCATTATTGCCCGCATTCCCGCACGCAGGCCTCCAGCAGTCGGCGCTCGTTTCAACGGCCGAACTCGCCCTCAGCGGCTACCGGCCCGCTGCATCGACAATCCTGAGGGCGATGCTGGAGCTGACCGGCAGGTTCCTGCCCCTCACGCTCTCCGGGGAGAAGCCGCCGCGCCAGGTCAGGGAAAGCCTGGGCCTCCTCGAGATGTGCATCGAGAGCCTGGCGCTTGCAGGGATTCCTGGCGCGAAGGCCATGCCCATGATATTCATCCACGGAAACGGGAGGATAAGCCAGCTCAAAGAGGAGCAGATAGAGGAGCTCGCCGTCCCCGCGCTCGAGATGCTGCGGATACAGGCCCTGCTTATCGGAACCATGGACGCGGCCCACCCTCTCCTGCTCGCCGCCCGCGTCGTGGAGGCGGACGTCGAGATACGCTCGATGGGCGCCGGCAGGAAAGCCCCCGACGCTTTCCGCGACCTGATGCGCAGGCGCGACAAGGCATTCGGGGGAAGCTGGGACTCCTTCGAGCTTCCAGACACGTCCCTCATCTCCCCGCTCGCCCGCAGGATGGACGAGCGAAGCGAGAAGCGCCTGAAGTCCGCGGACATCGTTGGGAGCGGGCCTGTTTTCCTCCTGACGCGCAGAAAGAAAGGAATATAAGCCGCTATTGAGCGTAATTGGCGATGGCGGAGCTTGCGTTGCGAAGGACCGATTTCACGGCGCCAGCCCCGCCTTTGTTTGCGCGCAGGACGCTCCAGGGGGAGGTTTCCGACGCCGTTTCGTCGCTTATCGTCCGCGGGTCCATTACCATGGACGCCGGGGAGAGAGCTTCCGCCGCGAACCAGCTCGCGCTCCTTGGGTGTTCCGTGAGCGCGAGGCTCGCTTTCAAGAGCGGATTGAGGAAGGCGGCAATCGAAAGCATCGACACTTCTGCCCTCGCGGCCGAACTCGCACGCGCGTCGCGGGGCCCGGTCGCCGATGCGCTCTTTTCCGCTTCGATGGACTGCCTTTCTTCAGGAGGTTACTGTGAAACCCGCGCTGCGGGCGCAATGGCGTCCGCGCTCGCAAGGAACGTCACCGATTCCGCCGTTCCTGGCGCGGTCGAATCCGCGCTGAGGCTCCTCAAGAGCAGGGACAAGTCGGTGCGCGAGGCAGGCTCCCGCGTGCTCATTTCGCTTTGCAGGCACCCTTCGACCGACCCGCGCGAAATCGCGGAGCTCGCCTACGACACCGGGACTAAAGAAGGGTGCTTCGCGGCGGAAACAGCCCTCAGGATGCCCCCGAAGATAATAGACGTGCCCGGATAATCAGATTTCCTTTCCGGTCAGCATCTTGTACGCCATCAGGTAGCGCTCCGTTGTCTTTTCGATTATTTCCCTGGGAAGCGGCGGCGGAGGCGGGGACTTGTTCCAGCCGGTGGTTTCGAGGTAATTCCTGACGTACTGCTTGTCGAGGCTCTCGAGGATGCCGACTTCGTACTTGTCCTCCAGCCAGTATCTCGAGGAATCCGGGGTGAGCGCCTCGTCGATCAGGATGACCTTGCCCGCCTTGCTTATCCCGAACTCGAACTTCGTGTCGGCAAGGACCAGGCCGTGCTCGCGGGCGTAGGCTTCCGCAAAATCGTATAGCTCTATGCTTTTCTGCTTCACCTGCGCGTAAATCTCGTCCCCGACGAGCTTCATGGCCTGCTCTTCCGTAATGTTCTCGTCATGGCCCTTTTCCGCCTTGGTCGAGGGCGTGAATATCGGGTTCGGCAGCTCGCTCCCGTCCTTCAGGCCGGCAGGCAGCCTGATTCCGCAGACGGTCCCGGATTTCTGGTATTCCTTCCAGGCGCTGCCGGTGATGTGCCCGCGCACCACGCACTCGAGGGGCAGGGGCCCGCACCTCTCGACGACCATGCTCCTCCCCCTGAGGTACGCCGGAAGGCCCTTCGGGAGGGTGAGGCTTTTGAAGTGGTTGGGGATGACCCGCTTCGTTTTCTCGAACCAGAAAGCGGACAGGCGGTTCAGCACCTCTCCTTTCTTCGGTATGCCCTCGTTGAAAACGACATCGAAGGCGCTGAGGCGGTCGGTCGCGACCATGAGAAGGCTGTCGTCGAGGGCGTATGTGTCCCGGACTTTCCCGCGCCGGACAAGCGGCAACTCCAGCGATGTCTGGGTGATAGGTTCCATAAGTCGCACTCTCAGCCAACGGTTTTAAATTTTCATGTGTCAAAGATGAGTAATTGGTGTTTATGAACCGCAAAATCCGCCCTCCCGAAGGCGATGGGAACGTCTCCGGC
>JBFLVW010000087.1:0-16517 GCA_040758235.1 Microcaldota archaeon | reverse complement strand
GAGGGCCGAGACCGCCAGAAGGAGAGAGGACGACAGGCAGGCGCAGCAGGAGAGGCCCGCCCAGGCCGAGCAGGAGGAAACGTCCAGAACTGCGCCAAAAAGCCCGATGTCCGCTCGGGTCTGGAGCAGGGTGTATTCCGATGCCGAAACGATACTCGACCGATTCCCCCAGCTCACCGAGGAGCACAGGACGGCGATACACGGCATCGTCGACAGGGGAGGAAGCTCGGGGAGCAGGCGGCTCGTATCGGTGAACCTGACGTCATACCTCAGATATCTTTCTGACGACCTTCACTTAATCACCTCCCAGCAGGCCACCGAGCTTTACGACAGCTTCTTCAGGACGAACGCCCGCTCTCCGGGACTCGTCCTCATGGCCGAGCAGTGGGTGCGGGAGGAGCGGGAGCAGCCCAGGGCGCTGCCCCAGCCGGAGCGCATGGCGCCAAGCCCCTTCGAGCCGCGGGAGGCCCCCGCGAGGACGGAAAGGTATGCCTACAGGTTCACGGTTTCCGGGGAGCATGGCGTGATTTCCACATTCGACATAACATCCCCGAGGCCGATAGAGAGCCAGAACGACCTCGTTTCGGTGCTCAGGGACCGGCCCGAGGGCCTTTCCGTCACGAGGATTGCGCGGAGCGGCAGGAGGATAGAGCTCACGAATTCGGACGAGAACCTCGACACGCTCGCCGAGAGGCTTGGCTCGATAAGGTACGACCCGAGGTACACGATAAACATAACCGAACGGAAGGGCGGGCAGGCTTAGTTTTGCTGAGCCGCCTTCCTCTCCGGGCTTTTGATGTACTGGAAGACCTTGTGGTCCCTGAAAAGCTTCACATAGTTCTTGATGAAGGTCAGGAACACGACCGGGCGCTCGATGACGAGCCGGTCGGCCCTCCGCCGCGTCTGAAAGCCGAGCCGCAGAAGCATCATCTCGTCCTGCTTGGTCGCCCCGCCCATCGAGACCACCCCCCGCTCATCGATGAAGCCGGACGAGTCGAACATCCCGGCGAGGTAGTTCGCCGCGTATTCGTTGAGGTACTTGAACCTCTCGAGCTGCTCCTTCTCTATCTGCTGGAAGAATTTGCGGTAGGCAGTATGGTAGAAATAGACCCTCATCTCATCAGAGAGCATCTTGTCGGGCGTAGTAAGCTGGCGCTCGAGAGCTTCCTTCGCGAAGATTTCGAGTATTCCCTTCCCCCCGCGCACGCCCAGGCCCTCGGTGCACCTGCTCTTGCGCCAGAGCCCGATGAGGTATGAGAGTTCCGGTGAGAGCTTTATCTTCATTGGAATCACGGAGCGGAGTCCCGGAAATGCGGGAGTCAGTGCTTCATCTTCTTTTTCTTCTCTTCCTCTCTCGTTTCGGCCTCGGTCTCGAAGCGGACGGATTTCTTGGCCGGCACGCCGATATCGACCCTTCGCGAACCCGAGATGAACTCGCCTATCTCCTCGGCGAGCAGCTCGTCTATCTGGGCGGAGAACCACCGCGCGGTCTTCGCCGAGATGTAGGCGCGCTTGAAGATGTCCGTCATTTCCTTCCTTTCCGGAGCGGTGAAGGGGTCCTTGCCTTCCTGTATCCTTTCTTCGGCGGCCGCAAGCATCTCCCCGAAACGGGAGACGTCCTGCTCGCTCGCCCCGCCTGCGCTGAGCGAGCTGAGGATTCCCTTCGCGAGCACGGTGTTCCTCTTCCCTGTGCGCGTGAGAAGGTTGTCGAGCTTCTTGACGTCGGCCTTGTCCAGGCCGCCCTTCTGCGCGGCGTCCAGCACCCTGCGGGCGAACTGGAAGAATCCACCGATGAACCTCATAATCCTCAGGGAGATAATGAAGCCAAGCTTAAAAAAAGCACCCATGAGCCAAGCCATTAAAACATGCTCAGGGCAAATTGGGAGCATGAGATACCAGGTAGATGTAGGCCGGGTCAGGAAGATCCAGGGCGGCATCTGGGAGAAAATCAGGTCATCGTTCTCTTTCAGGAAAGGGTATGGCGAGCCCCTGCCCGTCTTCGGGCACTACGGCGGGCTTTTCAAGTGCGGCGAGGAGACGCTCGTGATGCACACGGACGGCGTCGGGACCAAGCTGCTTTTGGCGCAGGACATGGGGAAATATGATACTGTAGGAATTGACGCCATCGCCATGTCGGTGAACGACATACTGTGCGTGGGCGCGGAGCCCCTTGTCGGAGTGGACTACATCGCCCTCGCGAAAGAGGACGACGAGCTCGTATCCGAGCTGATGGAAGGACTCGTCAAGGGGGCCGAGGAGAGCGGCTGCGCCATAATCGGGGGCGAGACGGCGGTCGTCCCGGACATAATAAAGGGGGGAAGCAAGCCTTTCGACCTCGCTTTCACCGTGGTCGGCAGGGTGAAGAAGCTAATCCTCGGAAACGAGATAAAAAAAGGGGACGTCATAGTCGGGCTTGAGAGCTCTGGGCTGCACTCGAACGGCTACACGCTCGCGCGCAGGGCCCTGGACCAAAAAGAATGGGGGGAGGAGATGCTCCGCCCCACGAGGATATACGCATCGACCGTTCTCGAGGCGATAGGCGCCTGCGACGTCCACGGAATCGCCCACATCACCGGCGGGGGGTTCTCAAAGATGACGCGACTGAACAAGGAGGTGGGCTACCGGCTGGACAAGCTGCCTGAACCAAGGCCCATATTCAGGGCGCTCATGGAGAAAGTGGGCAATGCCCCTGACATGCACCAGACATTCAACATGGGGGTCGGAATGGCCATCGTCCTTCCCGAGGACAGGGCGGACACCGTCATCAACATCGCGAAAAAGCACAACGTCGAGGGCTCCATCATCGGAAGCATAACCGATAAAAAGGGAGTATGGATAAGCGATGGGAAGAAAGAGGTCGACATATCCATTTGAGGTGAGGGCATGAGGATTATTGTCATTCTGGCGCTCGCGGTTTCTCTCGTCATGGCCGGATGCGGCGCGCCTGCGCAGCAAAACGGCACCGCGGCCCCCCCTGCGGAGGCGCCGCAGCCATCGGCAAACGGCAGCGAGCCTCCTGCGGCCCCGGAAACCGGAAACGGGGAGCCGGCGCCCCAGCCCCCTCCGCCTCCCCCGCCGTCTGTCGCACCGGCAACCCAGGAGGAGTGCGCCACCCTGGGCGGCAGCTGCGGGGCGTGCATCTCGAAATCGGGCTGCGGATGGTGCAAGACCACGAACGGATGCTATGCCGGGACCGGTGAAGGGCCTTCCGGATACGTGGAATGCCAGCAGGCCGATTGGGCGGTCACCGAAGAGGAGTGCAAGGCGCCATCAAGCACGGTCGGCAGCACGTGCGAGGAGCAGTTCGACTGCTCGCACTGCCTCAGCGGGACTGGCTGCAAGTGGTGCATCCAGGGATCGATGTGCGTTCCAGCCGATTCCGGCGAGGACTGCTTCGGCGGATGGCTCAACCAGTCCTTTCAGTGCAGTTTCGGCTCCAGGTGATTTTGGTGAAATTCTTAGGCGTTCTGACTCTCGCGGTTTTGGTCCTGTTCGCAGGGTGCGCATCGCAGCAGCCCGCAGCCAGCCCCCAGCAGCCGGGGCAGGAAACCGGAAACGGGTTGCAGGGAGGCACAGCGGGCTCCCAGCCCCCCGCCCAGAATGCCGAGGCCGAGTTCAACGACTGCATCAGCAACATCTGCGGGCCCGGGAACGACAACTTCACCAAAATCTGCAGGGTGAGCTGCTGGGACGACTACGCCGTCGCGACGAAGGACTCGGCCAAATGCTCCAAGAACATCGAACTCATCAACAGCAGCATAGGATATTCGGTGTGCATCGGGGCGGTCTCGAAAGCGGCGAAAGACCCCGCCCCATGCGGCCTGCTCAAAACAGAATTCGACAGGGACCTGTGCTATCTCGAGCTCGCGCAGTATATGGACGACCCCTCGATATGCGACTACGTCAAGGACGAGAACGTCATCCTGACGAAGCAGGACTGCCTCAACTCGCTCAATTCGGATTAGTCAGCGGGAGGCGAGCGTCGCGGGCTCAGGTTCGGCCGGGCAGAGGCGCGGCTGCCTGATGCAGGCGTATGCCAGTATCTGCGCCACCTTTTCCCGCACATCAGGCGATTCGTCCCCCAAGCCGGTGGAAAGGGCCCTGAATGACAGGGAATCCAGCTTCACGCCCCGGTTGATTACGAGGTCCGCTATGAGGTCGCAGGCGGCGAGCCGGACCGAAACGTCCTTGTCCCCAAGCAACCCTATCGAGGCGTCGAGTATCGCGTATTTCGCCATGTCCATCATCTGCATCTCGCCCCGCAGCGAGGATTCCGTGCAGCCTATATTCTCCACAGCATCGGAGAAACCGCGCGCGGCCTGAAGGCGGGCCAGGGGGTCCTCGTCCGACAGCCCCGCATTCATCGATTTGAGGCCGCGCATAGTCTCCTGCCACGAATCGAGGGTGCACCTCCGCGGGGGCTCGCGCATGGTGGCGCATCCAGCGAACGCGAAAACCGAGGCCGCGAGAGCCACGGGGCGGGCAAATTTCATATCAACACTTTTTTTAACACAAAAAATAGCGGCGCGCATGGATTAAATAGGATGTGTCCCACTGGGGGGATGCAGCAGTTCATTTTTTCTTCCGCCTTCTCCAGTAGAGGAGTCCGGCGATAACCAGCAGGAGGATAATGAGGAGCCACCATGGGAACTCCGCCGCCATGGCTGCCGCCGGGGGCTTTTCAGGCTCCGGGGGCTCCGAAACCGGAAGCGCCGTCACCAGAATGGACTGGTATGGGTTGCCGTCAACCATCAGGGTAACGTTGTATGAGCCTGCGACCGGCGCGGGCATCATGAACCTGCCCTGCGCATCCGTCCTCCCGGATATCACCCTGCCCGCCGGGTCGATTATCAGGATGTCGCAGAGTGCGCACGAATTCGTGGAGTTGGTGGCGCTTATTATGGCAGTGCCGTTCACCATCACGTTTTGCGGCCCGCTGAGGCCGTATGAGACGCACATGTGGCCCACGCAGTCAGCCCCGGCCGGGCAGGTGGGGCATCCCGGCTCTGAACCGCACTCATAGCCGTATGGGACGAAGGCGTGGCCTTTCACTTCCCCGCACGCACCCGGCTGCACGGGCATGCATTCCCCGGCGGGAGCGCCTTCGCAATATTCGGTGTCCGCGCAGTCGGCATCGGAGTAGCATCCGTATTCGGGCTGGGGCGGCACCGGCTCGGTTTCATTCTCGCAGGAAGTACAGCTGACCAGCTCGAACGAATCCTCTTGCGTGGCGTAACCTGGCTTCGCAGCCCGTATATCAACAGTTATGCCGCAGCCCTTGAACGAAACCATTCCGGAGGAGTTCGTGGCGCCTGCGGATTCGCCCTCAATCCTGACCGTGGCCCCGCTGACGGGGGAAGAACCGCTCCGGACCGTGACGGTGTTGCCCCCGCATGAGCTTTCGAGCGAGATGCGCAGGGGGTCATTATCCGTGTCGTCGTCATCGTCCGACACCGGAACTGCGGTCGGCCCATACAGTATCGCAAAGGTGCTGAACGAGTCGATAGCCCCGAGGCCGAGTTCATTCGCTGCAGTGTCGGGCGTGCCGTTCATGAGGTTCCAGGTCCCGTTGTATTTCCAAAGGGCGAAAGTGGATTCGTCGTATGGAGATGATTCCGCATCGGTCCAGTGCCATGCGGCGCTGTCTATCGAGACGGGGGTGTAGTTGACGAGCTCGACGTATTTCTGGGCGAATGACTGGTTCGGGGGCGCCGCCGGCTCGGAATCCCAGGCGATATGGTATCGTTCAGGGGAGCCGATGCTGTCGTTCACCGAGAGGTTGGTGAAGTTCTGGTATAAGCCTGCGGGGCTGTCGAACGCGACGCCCGAGAGGTTGAATGAGGATGAGGAGCCGTTGTAGAGGAAGTCGAGCGTGTTCCCGTAGAGGTGAGCGCCGTTCCAGAGGTTGCCGGACGCGCCGTCCCCTGTCTCGATGCCCTCCCCGTTTCCATAGGCGGTTTCAGAGGTGAAATTGTTGTTGGACGAGCCGAAATGGACCAGCGCGCCGGTCTGTGTGTTGTTAGCTGCCATGTTGTCAGTGAAGGCGTTGTTGCCCGAGCCGCTCAGCCTGTAGCCTATCGCGTTGCCGCTGAACACGTTCGAATCGATGCTGTTGCCGCTCGAGCCGGAGGAATACAGGCCCGCCTGGCCGTTGCCGGAGGCAATCGAACCTGAGATGAGATTGCCGGTTGCCCCGCTCAGGTAGAAACCGTAGCCGGGGTTGTCAGCGGCCGATGTATTCAGGAGGGTGTTGTTGTTCGAGCCGCCGAGGTAGAACCCGGATGCGTCCCCGCTTGCGGAGCTGACATTTCCTGATGACACATTTGTGAAGCTGTTTCCGTTCGAGCCCCCGAGGTAGACGCCATAAGCGGTGCTTGAGGGGCTTTGGACGTCCGACACGGAGGAGTCTAGGAAAGTGTTGTTGCTGGAGCCGCCGAGGTAGAGCCCGTAAGCCTGCCCGTCCGAGGAACTCACGTTTTGGACCGTGACGTTCGTGAAGTTGTTGCCGCTGCCGCCTCCGATGGAGAAGCCGTAGGCCGCCCCCGAGCCGGCGATGACGTCCGACACCGAGGTGCCATCGAAGCTGTTGTTGTTAGCGCCTCCCATATAGACGCCGTAGCTTATGATGCCGCTCAGGACGTCGCCCTGGAACGTGTTCCCTGACGATGATATGACTTCAATTCCCGCGTATGACGCGCCGGCGATGTCGTTCCCGGAAACTGTGTTGTTTATGGAGTTCAGCAGGTAGATGCCGCTGGTCCCGATGTCCGCCATGACGTTGCCGCTGACCCGGTCGAGGCTGTTTCCAACCAGGTAGACAGGATATCCGGTCTCGACGAAGGTGTTGTTCGCAACCGTGACGTTGCTTCCGTTGAACAGGGACACGCCGTAGTTGAAGTTCTCGAATTCGTTTTCGCTGATTCGCGAATCGGACACCACTCCGGCAGGGTTCAGGCTCCAGGACGAGTGGATGCCGTTGCTCCCCGTCGCGAGATAGTCGGCGAACCCGTTGCCTTCGACCGTCATGTCGGCGGCCATCGAATCGAAGAGGTAGATGCCTGACGAGTATTCCCTGAAGTCGTTGCCAAGGACGCTTGTTCCGGAAATGTCCGAAGCATAGACCATGCTTCCTGGAGAGTAGGATTGCAGTATTATGCCGTATGCGCCGGGACTCGGGCCGGCTGAGAACGTGTTGCCGGAGATGAGGGAGCCGGTGAGGTCAGTGCCCTGGGCGTTGATGCCATAGGCGTAATAGGTTGCGTTATTGTCCGAGATGTTGGCTCCGGAGAGGTCGACGTGCGAGAACAGCGTCGGACCGGATGCCTGTGGATAGGCGTATATGAAGGAATTCATCTGGTTGACTGTCGTGGCGTTGTTCCGGGCGAGCGAGACGGCTGAGGCGTCGGCCCCGGTGAGCGACAGTATTATCGAGAAACCAGAGAACCGGTTGTCCCCGATTGTCGCGCCGCTCATGTTCCCGCGTGCAAGTAGGTCGGTGCCGTTGTCGATCGACTGGATGTTGAATGCGGCGTACGCGGAGCCGGACGATTCATTGTTGAGCAGGCTGTTGTTCCTGAAAACCATCCCGGAGAGGTCGGACCCCCGGGCGTTTATTCCCGTATAGCTGATTCTCTCGAAGAGGTTGCCATCGATGAGCGAGCCGTACATGTCGGTCGGATATACGTCGTTGCCGGTCTGGAAGCTGCCGATATCCATCATGGCATAGATGCCGGGGCCGCTCGCGGTGTTGTTCCTGAATACAAGGTTGGATGCATCAGCGCCGTAAAGCTCAAGGCCTGTGAAGCTCAGATTGGCGAGCGTGTTGTTTTCGATGAGGGCGTTTTCGAATCCGGCGGGGGTGATTGCCGGGCCGAATGCCGTCCGCCTCAGGCTGACCAGCGAGAATATCCCGCTCCCGTTGAATGAGTTGTCCCTCATCGTCAGGCCGGAGACATCGGCTCCGCTCGACGCGGCGATCGCCGAGACGCCCAGATTGACGGCGTTCGACTGAATCGTGGCGTTGGAGAGGTCAGTCACGTAGGCGTTCGTGCCGTCGAAGTAGACCTGCGATGCCACGATGGCGTACATTCCGCCCGGAACGCCAAGGCTGTTGTTCCTGACAATAAGGTTCCGGACGTCGGCTGCATCCGAAACGATGGCGGCATAGCTCACATCGGCCGAGTTGTTCTCGATGAGGGCGTTGGATAAGTCTGTGCGCGTATGGACCGCGCCGAAGTGGTCGTCGGCATATATTATCGCGTACAGTCCCCCTGCATTGAAATCGTTGCCGCGCAGCGTGATGCCGGACAGGTTCGAGGCCTCGGACACTATCTCGGTGTATGAGACGCCGTCGACGGTGTTGTTCTCGACCAGGGAGCCCGAGATGTCGGTCACGGAGAGGCTGAGCCCGTCGTAGTAGTTCCGGGCGTTGATAAGCGCGTATGCCCCCGATGAGGAGATGTTGTTCCGCACGAAACTCAAGCCGGGCGAGGCGCTCGCGTTCAGCTCAAGCACCGAATAGGTGGCGTTGAAGCGGTTGTCCGAGACCTCCGATATGCCCGACTGCTGCGCATAGATGTCGTCCACATAGCCGTCCGTGATGCAGTTCCTGATGCTTGTGTTGCTGCGGTTGTTGACATAGAAGGCGCTGGCATATGAGCCGTTGTTGGCTATCGAATGGCCATCGCAGTCGAAGACGACATCATCGGCGTCGATTACGACGCACGCGCTCGTTGGTCCGTGGGCCGCGGCGTTCGGAGCTCCAGCGAAGTCCGGTGTCTGGAGGTAGGTTCCGCTCTCGTTCACGACCGGGCAGTTTCCGTCTGTCAGGATTGCGAAGCCGCTGAATGAGTCGTATTCTTCCAGCGTGAGCGTATTCGCGCCCGTGTCGAGGAATGCGCCCGCATCCGACCAGGTGCCGTTGTCCTTCCATACCTGGAAGCGCGATTCGTTGTATCCTGCCGCCTCAGCGTCGGTCCAGTGCCATGTCGCGAGGTCGATTCCGATGTAGGTATGGTTGGTGATGCTGATGTGCTTCCCGATGAATATAGGCCATGGGGGCTGGCTCGAGTTGGCGCTCCAGGACATGGAGAACGATTCCCCGGCGTTCACCGTGTCGTGTATTGTCAGGTTCGTGAAGTTCTGGAAATTTCCGGCCGGGCTGTCGAATATGGCGTTGAACATGTGGATGATGTTCATGGCCGTGGTTACGTTCAGGTGTACGTCCCTGCTGTTGTTGCTGAAATGGAAGTCGTACAGCTGGTCGTCCCCGGGACCCTCGCCCATGAAAAGGCCGGTCCCTGCGCCGCTGATGTTGAAATTCTCGAGCACGTTCGATGACGTGTTGGACAGGTGAGCGCCGAACGTGCCGCTCCCGGAGAGGCTGAAGTTCCGCAACTGGTTGTCCGATGAATTGAAGAGCTGCGCCCCCCTGCCGGCCGAGAAGGAGTCCGTGATGTTCGCGGCCGTGACGTTCCCTATGGCGTTCCCGAAGGACGACTGGAGGGTGAACGCGGTGTTTCCGTTCGACAGGGTAAGGTTGTCAATGACCGAGGCGTTCATGTTGAGGAAGGATGCCAGCTGGTAGCAGCGCTCAAGCGAGTTGTTGGCGAACCTCCCGTTCAGGATGCCATTCGCGATGAGACAGGGGCTGTCGAAGGTCACGTTCGGTACGTACGAGCCCTGAATGCGGTTGCCGCTCACATTCACGTTCACCAGGTCGTAGAGCGAAAAACCCGACCCGGACGACTTGTTCAGTATGGTGTTGTCCGATATCACGGTGTTGTTGCTGTCGCCGATAAGCATGCCGGTGTAGACGTTGGCGAAAAGGTTTCCGGAGAACGTCGAATTCGGGCAGAAGACGCAGTAGAGGGCCTCGCCGCCGCTAAAGTTGGCGAAGGTGTTGTTGACGTATGTCACGTTTGCGTTGCTGGCCCCCGAGAAGGCGTCCCAGTGCCAGGGGCCCCTCTGGAAGCCGGCAATCGTGTTGTTGAATGCGTAGAAATTGGAGGATGAGACGACCTGCGCGGCATATTGTTCCCCGGTGCCGTTCGCGGCGTTGTTCGTGAGGGAGATGCCAGGGGAGTTGTCGAAGTATGCCATGTAGCGGGCGCTCGGGATAAGGTTGTCCGATATGGTCGAATTCCCGGCTTCGAGGAACCAGAAAACGTAGCTGAAGGTTCCGTTCACATTGTTGCCTTCGAAGATGTTGTTCGCCGAATAATACAGATAGAACGCGTCGTCCACGTTAGTCAGGCTGTTGTAGCGGAAGACGCTGTCCGATATATTGTTCCTCGACTCGAGGATGTAGAAGCCCTCCTGGAACGCGTTTTCAATAGTGTTGTATTCGTAGGTGTTCCCGGTCGAGTTTACGATGATGAAGGCGTGCGACGAGTTTGTCACGCTGTTGCCGCGGAAGCGGTTTCCCGTGACGTTCACTTCCTCGCCTATCCAGCTGCCGCCGGGCACCCGGAAGCCGTCCTCGACGTTTGCTATCATATTGTCGTTGAAGTCGGAATCGTTCAGCGTGCCGGTCAGGTGGATGCCGTAACGGGCCTCAGGAATCGTGTTTCCCGAAACGTTGGCGCCCGAGACGTTGCCGGTAAGCCGGATGGCGCTTTCGCTGACATTGACTGTGTTGCCAAAGACGGTATGGCCGGTGCCGTTCACTAGAAGCAGGCCTTCGGAGAAGCTCAGGTTGGCGCCCTGGCCCCAGCCGACCGTGAGGTTCTCGAATGCGGTGCCGCTCCCGCCGTATGACACCGCGCCGTAATTGTAGTCAAAGACGCCGCAGTTGCGGACGGTGACATTGCTGGTCCTGTTTGCGAAGATTCCTATGGAGTCGGAGGAGAGGTTTCCTGTGAGCGAATGGCCGGCGCAGTCGTACTCGACGTCGTCCGAGTCAATCACGATGCATGCCTGGTACCCCGGAAGGTCTGGGGCGTCCACGGGGTTGGGGGAGCCGGTGATGTCCTCGGCCTGCACGTATGCGCCGGGAGACGTGATGACGAGGCAGTCCGGCGCCTGGTTCTCGAACAGGGCGAAGAAGCCCGGGGCAGCGGGGGTCGACAGCTGCAACGACTCCACGGCAAGCATGTTATTTGTCTCGTCCGGGGTGTCGTTCAGCAGCTCCCAGGTGCCGTTCGTCGTATAGAACCTCCACAGCTCGAGCTTGCCCTCATCGTATCCGGCCGCTTCAGCATCGGTCCAGGTCCATACCGCGCGGTCTATGTACGGGGTCCCCGCCGAGAGCATCTGGACGAACTTGTTCTCGAACGAGACGTGGTCGGCCGAAGGCGTCCCGACAGGCCCCTGCCAGCGTATGCTGTAGCTCTCGTTGGTGGCATCGTCCTCTATGGAGAGGTTGGTGAACTGGGTGAAACCGTCGGGCGGGAAGTCGAAAACCATGCCGCTTGTGGCATATTCCGAGGGGAAGGGAACGGCTACAGACTCGAAGTTGTTCTGGAATCCATGCAGGTGCACGTTCTCGAACGAGTTGTTGGTGCCGGCGACGTAATATATGCCTGAGCCGTTGTTGCTGAAGTACGCGCCGATGTCCACGTTCCGGAAGGCGATGTTGTCGTTGAGCTGGAGGAACATGCCGTAGGTAGCATTTCTGATGGTGACATTCTCTACCGCGGAGCCGTCAGCGGAGCTTATGAAGAGGCCGTAGTTGGGGAAATTCCGGAGGTCGAGGTTCGAGTAGTTCGAGCCGCCGGCGCCTGAAGAGTAGATGCCGTAGCCCGAGTTCAGGACTGTTATGTCATCGTAGGTGACATTGGCCGAGGTGGAGAAGATGCCGTAACTCCCGGAGCCTCCTGCCATCGTTATGTCGTTTGAGCGGTAAACCGAGCCTTCCGAGCCATCGGAGTAGATGCCATAGGTCCCGATTCCGCTGAACGCGTTGTTCATTACCGAGCCGTTTGGCGAATCGAACTGGAATATGCCGTAGGTCACGTAGTCTTCGAAGGTGTTGTTCAGGACTTGCGCGTTCGGCATGTTCTGGTAGTAGATGCCGGCGTCCGGGACGAGCGAGTCCGAGACGAACCGGTTGTTCTCGATGAGCGTGTAGTCCGTTATGTTGAATCCGTAGAACCCGTACTCCGTGAGCGGGAAAAATCCTGAGGCTCCGGCACCGGAAACGCTGTTGTTCCTGAATGTTACCGATTCGGCGCCGTTCACGTGGATGCCGTAGTTGGCGACCTCCATCGTATTGTTCTCGATGAGCAGGATTCCGCTGTTGATGAGGGGGTTGCTGCTGTCGACGCATGTGCCGCAGTTGTTGAGGACGCTGTTGGTGAGGGTTATGTTGGCGTCGGCCTGCACCGCGGTCCTGAATGCGGCAGCCGACGCGTTGAACGCCATGTTGTCCGCAAGGACGTTGCTGAGGTTGAATCCGCCCATCATCGTGCCCGTGCCAAGGACAGTGCCGTTCCTCATGCTGACGCCGCTCGAATCCGTGAGGTAGAGGGCCTGGGCACCCGCATTGTTGCCGGTTATGTTTGTGCGCAGGATGGCTAGGGCGGTGACGTTGCCGCCGTAGAAGGCCTCGTAGGAAACGAGCGCGCTGTCGGCGACGGTCACGTTCTCCGATACATTGAACCAGATGCCATTGTCTCCGAACGTTGTGCTGTTTATCGTCGTGTTGAGGACCGCGAGGTTCGTGGCGCCTACAGCCTGCACGCCCGCCAGGTAGCCGCTGATTCCGGGGCAGTTCGTTATCGTGACGTTGTCCCCTGTGATGTGGATGCCGGCCGCGCCGGACGAGTTCGAGGTTATGTTGAAGCCGTTGCAGTCATACGCCACGTCGCCCGCGTTTATGACTACGCAGGCATTCGACGCCGTGCCGCCCGAAACGGGGTTGGGTGCTCCCGTCAGGTCCTCCGGCTGGACGTAAGCTCCCGGAGCGGATATGACCGGGCAGCCGGCACCTCCCTCGAGGATGCCGAATTCGCTGAAGGAAGAAAGGTTGGAGAGGGTGAGGGTGTTCGCCAAGGTGTCCCTTGTCGCGCCTGCGTCCCACCAGGCGCCGTCATACTCGTAAATTTCGAAGGCTGACTCGTCGAAGCCCGCAGCCTCGGAATCCAGGTAGTGCCATACGGCAGAATCAATGCTGGCGCCTCCCTGCAGGTCGGTTATTTCGACGAATTTGCCCAGGAAGCTTGAATACCCTGACGGGAGTTCCGATGAATTGGAAGTCCAGTTTATCGAATAAGCCTCGGCATCGACAGTGTCGTTGATGCTGAGGTTCGTGTAGTTCTCAATGGTTCCGGCCGGATTGAGGAAAAGGTTCCCTTCCATGACGAAGGACATGGGCGGGGTTGAATTTACTATAAGGTCGTAACCGTTCGAGTAGAGGGCGTTACCCGAGAGGTAGGTGCCGTTCCCAGTTATGAACGGGTCCTCTCCCGGGCTCAGGTATACCCCGGCCCGCCCGTTTCCGCTGATACGATTCGAAAGCAGGAGGTTGTCCGTGGCGAGGTCGAGATAGAAGCCGTCCATGGCGTTTCCGGATACATTATTTTCGTCGAACGTGTTGTTCTCGGAGGGGTCGCCTTCCCCGCCCCAGGTGAGGTTGAAGCCGCTCGCATTGTTGCCCGCGGCATCATTTCCCTCTAACCAGTTCGAATCGGCATCCGAAAGGAGGAACCCGTTCCTCCCGTTCCCTGAGGCCGTGTTTCCGGTCAGGTTGTTGCCCGACCCCGATTCGATGTAGAAGCCGTCGCGGGTGTTGCCGCCCGCATCGTTTCCGGTGAACGTCCCGGAAGAGCCGGAAATCCAGAAGCCGGAGCGCGTGTTGTTTCCCGCGATATTGCCGGTGACGGTGTTGTTTGAGCCGCCGATGTTGATGCCGTTTCCGAGGAATATCTCGTTCCCGTTTTCATATGCGAGGTTGCCCGAAACGGTGTTGTCGCTGCCCGAGACCATAAGCCCGTCCCCGGAGTTGTTGTATGCCGTGTTGCCGCTCACGTTGTTTCCCGCGGCGCCGTTGGTCACGACAAAGCCCCAGAGGGTGTGGCTGTGCGCAGTATTGCCCGTAATCGTGTTGTTCCTGGGGTTGAATGTGAAATACGCGCCGTGTTGGGTGTTGTTGAAGGCCGTGTTGTTGGTGAACGTGAGGTCCCCGGCCTGCCAGACGTAGAATCCCATATATGCATTGTGCTGCGCCGTCACGTTCCGGACGACACTCGAGTTAACGTTGTAGAGGTAGATTCCGCGGTAGAACCCAGAGATGTCCGGGCAGTTCCTTATAGTGACGTTGGTGAGGTTGGCGCCCGCGAAGATGCCGAAGGTGTTCATCGTGCGGTTGTGGGTCATGCTGAACCCGGCGCAGTCGAACAGGACGTCCGAGCTGTTGATGTGGACGCATGCCGTCCCCGTGACAGGGAGGCCGCCGTTCGGGGCTCCGGAGATATCCTGCGTCAGAAGGTAGGTTTCGCCCTGCGTCCCCAGCACGGCGCAATCCGTGAGATTGGTTTCCGAAAAGACAGTCCCGGCCAAAACCAGCAAAATTACAATGAATAACCGACGCATCCCGCCATCAACCGTGAATCCATATTCACGGTGTTTGTAGGGCCGGCAACATTTATTAACATTCAAGCAAAACTGCAAGTGAAGAGGCTTACGAATCCGAGATCTCGGCCACGCCCCGGACTCCGTCCCATTTCTTCTTCCATCCCCCGATTCCAACCTTCTTTCTGAAAAAAGGCGCATCCGAAACGAAAGTTTCCCCCTCGCCGCCTTCGAGGAAGGGGTGGATTCCGGGCTTCTTCGCGTCCACGAGCTTCCTGAGGGGCTCTCCGAGGAACTCCGGCCCGAGACCCTCTGCCGATACCGCAGTTACGAATATCTCGAAAAACTCCAGCATCTCCCCCAAAACTTCGCTCTTTTCCTTGTGCCAGAGGGGCGCGTATGTCGGGATGCCGAGCTCCTCGCCTATGGAATCGATGCGCCGGCGCTGGTATTCGCTCGCCACCGCCCCCGCTACGATGCCTCCTGCACCCAGCATCCGGAACGCTTCGAGCAGTTTGTCCCGCCAGTTTTCTTCGGTCGTTTCCACAAAAACCTGCCCGATGCCGAGCGATTCCGCCTGTTTTTTCGTCGATTCGATGTTGGGGTGGTGGAACATCATGCTGTATTCGGGGGGGCGGACTGTGACCAGCACGGGCTCGAAGCCGTGCATGAGGGCCCAGAACGTGGCGAAGACACTATCCTTGCCCCCCGAAAAAAGAACCGCAACGCGCATGCATTTTTAACGCGCGGCCCAATATAAAAAACCATGATAAAGGCGGTGATTTTCGACCTCGACGGGACGCTCTATCTGGGGAAGACCCCGGTGCCGGGGGCGGCGGAGAAGGTCGCGGAGCTGAGAAAAAAAGGCGTGAAAACGCTGTTCCTTACCAATGCAGCAACAAGGAGCAGGGAGGACGTCGCCCTTAAGCTGTGGAACATGGGCTTTAGCGCGCAAAAGAACGAGGTGTATTGCGGCGCCTACGCGGTTGCGCGGTATGTTGCGAGGAACCATGCAGGAAAGCGGGCGTATGTAGTCGGGGAGAAGGGCATGTTCGACGAGTTCGCCGCGGCCGGGGTCCCGTTCGGGGAGGATGCTGACCTCGTCGCTGTCGGGCTGGACAGGGACTTCACCTATGCGAAACTCGCGAAGGCGTATACCAACATAGCGAAGGGGGCCGCCTTTCTCGCCTCAAACAGCGACCAGACTTACCCCACCGAGAACGGCCACCTTCCGGGGGCGGGAGCGATTGTCGCCGCCATACAAAATGCGACCGGAAAAAGCCCATATGTGGTCGGGAAACCCAACCCCTTCGCGATGGAACTGATGATGAGGGAGCATTCCCTGAAAAAGGACGAGATGCTGATGGTCGGGGACAGGCTCGATACCGACGTCATGTTCGCGAAAAACTGCGGGATACGCTGCGCGCTCGTCCTCACCGGGACGGCGGGGAAAAAAGACATAAAAAAAGGGATGGAGCCAGACTACGTTTACGATTCTGTCGCAGGCCTTAGTCTTCCATGATGTCTCTGAGTGCGTCGCTCGGAATCTCCGGGGGGAAGAGGCTTTCGTCTATGTTGACAAGCCCGGATGAGGGCTCGCTCTTCTGTTGGCTCTCGGGCTGCGCAGAAGCGCCGACGATGCTGTACGAGACCTGCATGGTGCTACCGCAGCGGCACCTTCCCGAAAACATTACTTCCCGCACGTCGAGCTCGGAATTGACGTAGACTGCGGATTCTGCTCCGCAGTTGGCGCATTTGACTGTTTTCCTGAGGTCGGTCATCCGATCACCGGACCAGTATGCCGTCCAATCTTTATAATGTTATTATCCGTTTCTCGGTGATTATCTCGTCCATCCTCTCGTCGTCGTCATGGCGGGGGAGCCGCTCCTCGACCTGGAAGTCGAAGCAGACGCCTATCCGGTAGGCGAAGGAGCGGGAGAGGAACCGGTCGTAGTATCCCTTTCCGTAGCCGAGGCGGTGCATGCACAGGCCGAAGGCGACGCCGG
>JBFLVW010000086.1:0-5053 GCA_040758235.1 Microcaldota archaeon | reverse complement strand
GGTCCCGAGGCCGAGGAGCTTGCGAAACTGTTCGATTCTGTTAACGACAACCTCGTCGCCGCCCTGAAGTCCAGGAAGGAAATCCTCGAGATGCTCCACAAGAATTCCGTCTCTCCTGAAATGAAGGAAAAGATGGAGAAAGTCCTCCGCTCAAGGCACCCCGTGCTGATTCAGTTCGTTTTCGGGCAGTGAAATGGTCAGGACCATGGGCAATCCGGAACCAGAAGTACGGCTCGCCCAGCTCGATCCTCAGCTGAGGCTCATGGCCAATGAGATAATCGGGAAGCTGCCGGATGATATGGCGGCTCTGATAACCGGCAACACCCCTATCCAATCAATATTCCATCTATCCGAGGTGCTTGTGCGCCAGAAGAAGATAGACGAGGATGTCATGAAAAAGGCGGAAGAGCTCGTAGTCATGTCCCACCTGCACTTCGATCAACCGCACGCCCAGCTTCCGCACGGCGGCCGCGAAAGGAGCAGGCGGAAGGGGGTCACGAAGAAGCTCATGGAGGAGGGCCTGGCCGAAGCGGCCAGTAGCAATCCTAAAAAGCGGAAAAAGGAGAACACCGAACTCGAGCTCGTCGATTACATAGAATATGCAGGCAATGAGGGAGAGCTCGACAAGTTCCTCGGCGCTAATCTCGTCGTCGATAGGTTCATGGAGATGCGTGACCCGAACGATCATAGCGCCTTTCGTCCGAACGATGCGCGAGCGCTCTACGAACACATGTTCCCGAACAAGGACGAGGCCGAGGACTGGAAGGGATCCGTCCTCCCGAGGATACGTGAGATGGCGCGCCTGGAAGCTGAGCCTGAGCTGAAGAGGAAATACGGTGACAGCCGTTTCCATTCCATCGTCGCGGTAAACGATGGCGACGTCGTAGGGTATAGCCAGTTCTCGACCATGCCTGTGGGAGGCGGCAGCGTCGTGGTCTTCGGGCAATACACCGGAGTTGCTGACAAGCGGTTCATGGAGCAGAATTACCACCGCAAGGAGACTTTCCGGGAGGAGGGCGTGCACAGCGCTGTCTTCGTCTTCAGGCACGGTATCGCGGCCGAGGACGCGAAGGAAATGGGGTATCACAAAGGCGTCATCGGCACCATAATCGAATCTGAATTCAAGGGCCAGGCGGACAACGCGGACGATATACGATTCACGAACCTCCGGCTCCATATACACCGGCAGCATGGCGCCAAGGCCATGATCTTGGAGATGGAGGACGGCTCGTGGGTCAGCGCCCATATGCAGCCGAGGCTGAGCGCCGACTCGAATCCAATCATATTGCACATGCTTTTCCGGCCCCTGAAATTCGACGAGGCAGATACGAAACGCACCACCACGATGGATATCGCCACAGCACAATCCCTGATTATGTCCTATATCGACAACTTCGACCGGGAGGGGTTCGATCCCAAGGATGTCGATGAAGCGAGGAAAATACTGCTGGAGCGCTTCTCGAAGGCCAAGCGAGTGTTGCTTGTGCCTCCCGAAGAATTGCCAGATATATCAGCAATGGCCCGTATGGATCCTCTCCTCAGGGAGCAGGTCGAGCGGGACTACGGCTCAATGGAGCTGCAGGAAGAGAGGATAAGATCGGCTTTGGCGTCAAAGCCTTCCCCGGAAGCTCGGCGCCTCGGCTCATAATCAGAGTGGGAGGGGGGACAGGAGCAAGGCATCTCCCGCCCGCCTCGAAAAAAAGGAAAAAATTAGGCCGATGGAGGGGCAGAATCGTTCGCCGTTCCCGGTTGCCGGTCTCCCGTCTCCGGGGACCGGGAACAAGATGCGGGAGACTCTTCTCCCCACTCCGCCGGCATTATTCTCCCTAGCGCAGAAAAAGGTGACCATGCCATTCAGAATACCCCCTGACCGGCCGCCCTGCCGTCTATTGCCATCGCAACCTCGTTTGCGTAGCCCATAAGGATGTCGAAAACCTCCTTCTCGCCTTCATCGAGCGCCTCCCTGTACCTGAGAAGCGTGTCGACTTTTTCCTGAATTTTTTCTTCCATACCACCACACCCTGGAGGGCGAAAGCCCATTTCACTTATGAATATGATGAGACCCTTGCGGGTCCCCACCCATGTCAACCGGGGAAAGGTCCCCGACTCAAGTGATATGGCTGTGTTTTGGGTTGTTTATAAGGAAAAACAGGGACGGCTCATTTCCGCGGAAAACTGCCGCAGCCGCTTACCCCCCGGTAAGATAACTGATTTAATTATGGATGCCGAATAAGTCCCGATGTCAATCTATGCCGAGGCGGGGGCGCTTGTACTGGCAGTCGTCCTCCTCTACGTCCTCTACTATTTCATCAAGAATTTCGCCGTCATCCTCGCGAACTCCGTCTTCGGCCTGGTTTCGTTCATCCTGCTGAACTCGTTCCTTGGTCTCGGAATCCCCATCGACATCTGGACGATAGGAATCGTAGGGATAGGCGGATTCGGGGGTCTCATAGTCGTGCTGATACTCCATTTCCTGGGGTTGGCTTTCTGAGGTGGATGGATGCCTGAAGAGAAAAGCGGTTTTGGAAAGGTAACCGACGACGTCAAGAAGTCGGTCGGCAAGACGAAAGAGGAAGCGGCCCGCTCAGTGGAGCGGGCGAAGGAAGGCGCGAAGGCCTCGGTGGACCGGATGAAAGAAGACGTCAGGGAGAAGCTCGGCATGAAGCCCCGGGACCCTTACATGGACTACGGCCTTCTCGTAATACGGCTCGGCCTCGCGATGTTCATGTTCCACGGATTCCAGAAGCTGACCGGCCTCGAAGGGACGGCGGGGTTCTTCGCGAACGTAGGGATTCCGCTTGCCGGAGTTATGGCCGTGGTCGTGGGCATGGTGGAGTTCTTCGGGGGGCTCGCGATGCTCCTTGGCGTCGCGACCAGGCTGTCCGGCGCCCTGCTCACGATAGTGATGTTGGTCGCGATAATCTCGGTTAAGCTCAAGAACGGCTGGCCGGCATTCGAGCTGGACCTTGCCTTCCTCACGATGGCGCTCGGAATCGCGCTTGCGGGACCGGGGAAATTCTCGCTCCGCGAGATGCTCACGAAGGGGAAGCGCGAGCACATTCTGAACAAGCTGTGAATTTTGGTGCCCTTATGAGGTTCCTGATAGTCTATGCCCACCCAGACCGTGAAAGAAGCCACAACTCTGCGGTCCTGCGCCTCGTGAAGTCATGGATGGACGGGCGGGCGGCTGACTATTCGGTCATCGACCTCTACGGGGACGGCTTCGACCCTGCGATGCCACGCGAGGAGTGGGCTGACCACACGCGCATCGATTCGCAGGTCGTCGGATACCAGCGCGCCATCCGGGAAGCGGACCGGCTGGTATTCATATACCCCGTGTGGTGGTACGCCTCCCCGGCCATGATGAAGGGCTTCTTCGACAGGGTATTCACGCAGGATTTCGCATTCAACTTCAAGAAGGAGCCGGGGTGGCTCAAGCTTCTGAAAGCGCTGTCCGGGCCGTTCCTGTCCACGCGCATCCTCTACCCCCTCATCTCGCGCCTCCTTCCCCTCTCGGTCATCCAACGCATGCGGGGCAAGAAAGCGCTCGTTATAAACACGTTCGGCGGGGACGCGTCGGGATACCTGCTTTATGGGCGGGGGCCCCAGTACTCCGCCGACAGGGCCGTCCTGGAATTCTGCGGGATCAGGCCGGTCAGGAGGGTGAACTGGTTCGACACGAGGCACACCAAAGGCGAGATGCCGGGGCCCATGCGCTCGAAGATGGCCTCGGAGCTGGAGAGGCTCGCACGCTGATGAGAATTTAAAATGGCAGCATGAAATAGAACCGAAGGTGTTCCCAATGGCTGAACAAAAAAAATGCAAGGTTTGCGGCACTACGGAGTCCAAAAAATGGATAGAGAAGGAGAACATCGGGGGGCAGAAGGCCTACTTCTGCAGCAAGGAGCACTACGACCAGTACAAGAAAGAGGGCGAAGATTCCGGCGTCTGCGAGTTCTGCTGAGCTAATTGCTTCCTTTTTTTACAATGACCTTCCTCAGGATGGCGGCGGACAGGAACGCGAGGAACAGCAGCATCACGATGGCCCCTGACGGCGGAAGGTCAAGATAGAAAGCCGCTATTATGCCCGTCTCCACGCAAAAGAGGGCAATCGCGGCCGCAATGAGCAGGGTCCTCCTGAACGAGCCTGCAATCTGGAACGCGGCCGATGCGGGCATGACTATCAGGGCGCTGACGAGGAGTATCCCGACCGCCCTCATCCCAACGACGACTGCCATCGCCGTAATGATGGCGAGCAGCTTGTCCATAAGAGAGACATCGATGCCGCTCGTCCTGGCCATCTCGCTGTTGAACGCGGCGAAAACGAGCTTTTTGTAAAACGCCGCGAGGAACGCGAGGGAGAGGGCCAGTACCGCCCCCATGATGATAAGGTCCTGGCCGCCGAGGGTGAGTATGCTTCCGAACAGGTAGCTGAGCAGGTCCGCATTGAACCCCTTCGCCAGGCCGATGAGGAGGACAGCGAGTCCCAAGCCGACCGTCAGGACTATCGCCGTCGCGGTCTCGCCATGGACCTTCGTCCGGTTGATTATCTCGTGGACGCCGAGCGCCCCGAGGCAGGTCAGGACAAGCGCGGAGAGCACTGCATCCACGCGGGCGAGGAGGCCGGCCGCGACTCCGGCGAGGGCGACATGCGCGAGGCCGTCGCCGAGAAGGGAAAGCCTCTTGAGCACAAGGAACACACCGAGCGAGGCGCACACCACGGCGACAAGCGCCCCGCCTATAAGCGCCCGCTGCATGAACGCGTAGGAAAAAATGTCTGCCGCCATGTCAATCCCTGTGGTGGTGCACGCCGAAGCTCTTGCCGTAAACGCGCTTGAGCATCTCGTCCATGTCGTCAACCCCGCCCCTGCAGCTCAAATCCCTGCTTATGCAGATGACGCTCCTGACGTACCTCTGTATCATCCCGACTTCGTGCGTGACGAGCACGATTGTCACGCCGAGCTCGCTGTTCAGTTTTTTCAGTATCGAATAGAACCCATGCAATGCGCTCACGTCCACGCCCACGGTCGGCTCGTCAAGGATAAGCAGTTTC
>JBFLVW010000085.1:0-6039 GCA_040758235.1 Microcaldota archaeon | reverse complement strand
CTTCCTCGCAGGCGCATCGGCCGTGATCATCTTCTTCCTTTACATAATATCCACGGTCCGCTTCACGATACCAAAAACCACGCACATCCTCGGGGCGGCCTTCCTGACCCTGATAGTCCTGCTGCTGGTGTTCACGGTCTTCATGTACCTCTTCCTCAACAAGACTTCAACTGACGCCACGCTTCCGGAATACCTCGCCGACCTCGACTCGAAAAATTCCACATCCATAGTCATGGACCTCCGGGACGCATCGTTCTCGGACGTCCAGGCTATACGCTCCTGCGCCGGGAGCCTTGCGGGCTCGCTCGAGGAGAGGAACAAGACCTGGAACATGTACACCCTGACCCCGAATACGTGCACGGAAACGGACGCTGCCGGGAAGAACGCGAGCTTCACCTCCGACGAGTGCCTGAACAGGATTGACGAAGCCGAATCGGCCTTCATCCTGAGCTACTCGCCGACGAACGAGCCGCCGAAATTCTCCGTGATATACCAGAACCGGGCCGAGATTCAGGCAAACCTCGATTATTACGAGTCATGCCCGCTTGTCGCCCTGCTAAGCTGATTTCCATGCCGCCGAAAAAGAAAAAAAGTGAAGAAGTCCCGGCTGAAACGAAAATGCCGGCTGAAGCGCCCGAAAAGCCGGCGAAACCCCAGGCCGGGGGCGGACTCAAGATGGCCGCCGTGGGGGCGCTCTTCGTCATCGCGCTCGCGCTGGCGATATACTTCATCCTCCTGCTTCCGGGCACCTCCTTCGTGCCGGGCACCGCAGTCGACGCCGAGACTTTCAAGGGCATCTTCGCGAACGCCAGCAAAGTGTACATCATCATGGATGTCCGCGGCGCCCCCGACAGCGCGACAAGCCAGAACGTAATCCAGTGCGGCATAGACTTCGCTGCGAGCAGCGGCATGGGCGGGAAGGTCGTCACTCCGATGTCATTCGGGAGCGAGGGATGCGTCGCACCGGACGGCCCCCGTCCGATCAAGGAATGCGTGTCCCTCCTCTCAGACGGCGTCACAGTATACGTCAGGGAAGGCCCCGGAGGGGCGACCTACCACAGCAACGGCATGGTCGTCACCGTGGGCCGGGAATACTCGCTCGGGACATGCGGGATAAAGAGGACCTGATTATCGCAGCCTGAGCTCCGCATATCCTCTTTCCGACATCCTCACCGTCACGGCGAGGTCCGTCCGGCTGAGGGGGGTGCTGACCCCGAAAGGTATCAGCTGGTATTCGTAGGACGGGTTCATCATGTGCACGTCTATCCTGCTCTGGAGGACTACGCCGTCGCTTCCCATCCGGTTCACCGAGACCTCCAGGTTGCCGTCCCGCGCCGCCATGAACTTCACGTTCATCAGGATGTCGCCCGGGTAAATAGGGACGACGCAGTCGGGGACGCCCCTGCAGGCGCTGAGCTTCCCCCTGAGAGCCCCGCCGCTTTCCGGCTCGTTCAGGACCTCGGCGACGCCGGTCGGCCTAGAGCCGAGGTGCTTCGCAACCTCTATCATGTTCGGCGCCTCGCCCGCGGCCATCGGCGTGCATTCGGTCAGGACGGCCGCGAACGCGAATGCTGCAGCCCCTGCCTTCGCCCTTGCAAGCAACCTCTCCGTCCCCCCTATCCTTCCGTTTGCAGGCATGGGGCTGAATGTGCGAATAAGTGTTTTTATAGAGATGCCCTGCGGGCCGGGAAGCCGCAGCGCGCTACCTTATCTTATACCTGAGGAATGCCCCTATCCCCCCGAACCCTGTCAAGAACTGGTTGCCCTCGACGGTGTTCGTCGATATTATCTCGACAGGGATCTGGAGGCCGCGGGCGAGCTCGTTCAGCTCGTCGAGCAGCAGCTCCCTGGACTGCATCTTCGACTGCGAGCCGCACTTCCCGCACTGAATTGTGTCGTCCGGCGGGCCCCTGAAGGCCTTCTTCTCCTCGTTCCCGCAGGAGGGGCATTTGTACATCCCTACCACATGGGTGATGCCCTCCGACAGCAGCACACGCTCGGCCTGGTTTGACACCACCGCTTCCCTGACCTGCTTCTCGCCGTATGTCGCGAGGCCATCGCTGACGACCTCCTTGATGAACCTGTCGATGAGCGCCTTCTCCTTCACGGCCTCCTGCTCGGCGAGTATCCCCTCGCTCTTCGAGAGGACCTCCCGCACGCCGTATTCGTCCGTGTAGCCGGTGTCGACGACGCCAAGAATCTTTATCTGGTAGTTGAAGGGGCTCATCTTCATGAAGAACTCCTTGGTCGGCCCAGGGCCGCCGACGATTACGCCCTTTACGGCCAGCTTCTCGTCCTTCAGGTAAGCCTCGTCCATGGAATTTCCAACGCGCTTGTAGTACACCTCTATCTGCTCCTCGATGAGCCTCTCGTACCTCCTCGCGGACTGGCCTCCCTTCCTTATCTTCGCGTGGGCCGTCGAATTGAGTTTCTTGATTATGTTGATGTTGGTCCCCTTCACTATCGCTACCGTCGCCTCCCTGCCATCGAGGACTACGACGCCGTATGAATCGGTCGAGCCGAGCATGGACTGCAGGGGCTCGAGAAAGAACCTGCTGTCGCACCGGTAGGCCCCGATGTTCAGCTTTTCAGGCGGCTCCACTGTAAAAAGCTCGATGTCCACCTTTGCCGGGTTGTCCGACACGTTCCCGGCGAAGACCGCGATGCCGTTTTCAGGCGTCTTCCTGTAGAGCTTGAAGTGGTTCATGATGCGCTCGAGGGCGCCGAGCACGTTCAGTTTCGTCGATTTGGACTTGATGTTGCTCGCCTGGCTCATCTCTTCCCGGAGCTTGTTGCCCATCTCGTGGATGGGCGAGCCTGCCGGTATGTAGACCGAGATAAGCTCCGTGCCGCTCCCCCGGTACTGCTCGAGCTGGCGGAGCTGCTTCTTGAGCTGGTACATTTTTTCGGAATCAACTGCCATTGAAACTTTCCTCCAATCTTTCTTAGGTTAAAGTTTCATCAAACTTCGTCATTATCAACTTCATCAGAAGATTTCAAATATCAAGCTTCCTCTCTGGTCAGGCCAGGGCATTTTCAGGCGGCGTTAACCAAAACTGAGACTATTGCTTGAGCTTGTCCTTGAACTCGGCAAGCCTCGCCGCGAGCGCGGGGTCTGAAAGCGCGAGTATCTGAACTGCCAGAAGGCCGGCGTTCTTCCCCATGCCCACCCCGACGCAGGCGACCGGCACGTTCGGGGGCATCTGCGCAATCGAGAGAAGGGAATCCATCCCGTCCATGGACGCATTGACCGGCACCCCTATCACGGGCTTGGTCGTCCTCGCCGCCATGACGCCCGGGAGCGCGGCGCTCATTCCCGCTATCCCTATGAACACCTGCGCCGTGCTCTCCCGCACCAGCCTGTCCACTTTGTCGGGGTTCCTGTGCGCGCTTGCAACCTCGTACCTGTTCGGAACCCCGAAAAAATTCAGGACGTCCATCGCGGCCTTCGCTATATCCTCGTCGCTCTTGCTTCCTGTCAGGATAAGGACTTTTTCCATGACTACCACTTCACTCAAAACGATTAAAAGAAGGAGCGCCCGGCCGGAGCCGGGCGGACTTAATCACTTCACTTCCTCGAGCGTCCCGTCGAGGCGGTATTTCAGGCCGACTATCTTCACCTTGCCTTCGTCAAGGGCCTTCTTCACGACCGGGCTCTTCTTCAGCTTGCGGATGACCGCCTTGACGTTAAGCACCGCGGCCTTCTCGCATTCCTCGCCCTCCTCCCCGCCCTTTTTCGCCCTCTTCACCGCGGGCATCAGCTTCTTCACGATTGCGGTTATGTTGGATTCCGAGTGGCCGTGGTATGCCGCCTTCACAGCGCCGCACTTCTCATGGCCCATGACGACGAGCAGGGGGGTATGCAGGTGGCCCACCGCGTATTCGACAGACCCTATGCCAATCTTGTCCACGACGTTCCCGGCGCTCACCACCGTGAATATGTCGCCAAGCCCCACGTCGAAAATGAACTCCGGAACGACCCTGGAATCGGAGCAGCACACGACCGTCGCAATCGGTTGCTGCCCGGCTTTCAGCTCCTCCCTCCTTTTCACGAGCTCTTTCGGCTGGAGCTCGCCATTCACAAATCTCCCATTCCCTTCCATCAACCGGCTCATAGCTTCGTTCGAGTCCATGCTACCAACTCCTGAGACTAAGCATGCGTAAGCGGACTAGCGTTCCAAGATTTAAAAAGGGGAGCGCCGGCCCCCGGCTCTCCTGATACTTTTTTTAACATCCGCGCAGATATTGTTTCATGGTCGACCATCATCCTGACATCGAACGGGAGCTTCGGCGCAAGGGCCATGAGAGGGCGGAGAAGGAGCGCAGGGAGAGCCACGACAGCCACCTCCACTTCTCCCGGGAGCCGTACTCGGCAACGAGGGCCAATGAACTGCGCGAGCGGCACAGGCGCGGGCCCGTCTCGCCGGAGGAGTCGCTGGAGCTTCTCGTCCTCGGCAACATGGAGCACGCCGCGGAAGTAAAGGAAAAGGGAGACTCTCCCCTGATGAGGCACCAGCGAATCGTGAACAACCAGGCCGACTACCTCGAGATAAAATGCTCGGATGCGAGGATTCCTTCGAACTCGAACGTCGGGGACAAGCTTGTCGGCCTTGAGGTCAGGATAGCCGGGAACGTCGTTCCGGGCAGGAAGACGGCATCCGCCGAGGAGATACGGGAGGCGCTGGGGCACGTCAGGAAAGACGGCATCGTGCTTGTCGCGGGCCACGGGCCCAAGTGCGGGGCCGTCGAGGCGAAGGTGAAATGGGTGGAGGACGAGATGCCGGAGACAGGCGCGAAGGAGCTCGACGAGCTCCTCCACGAGGTGGTCGGCACTTCCCCGAAGGAGAACGCAATCGCCCAGCTCTCCAAGCTGAGGCAGACGATGGATGTCGGCGGCAGGAGCACCGGGGCCGTAATCTACGATTTCGAGCACGGCGGGACGTCCATCGTCAGCGAGACCGCGACTCCCCTGATGGAGCTGTACATAGACAACTTCAACCGGCGCCACGGGGAGGCGATGGCGCGGGAGCCGGAAATGAGGGAGCGGCTGAAAGTGCACAGGCCGCATGTCATCGCGATAGGGACGGTAGACCTGCCATACAACGTTTCCGCGATATTCAACGCCCGGCAGAACGAGGTGTTCTCCACGACGGGCTCCGAAAAGGGCCTTGACAACCTCGACAAGGCATCCATACTCTACGCCATTGAGCACCTCGAAGTGAGGCATATCGCGCTCATCGCGCCCGGCCTGAAGGGGGAGCAGAAGTCCCTTGACAGGATGTTCAACCGGTGGGAGCGGGAACTCCGGGAGATGGACGTCCACCATGTCCCGCTGATTGCGAAGATGCTCGACTCGGGCCAGCTGAAGATAAGCAGGCTCAGATACGACCTCGAGAAGGGCATGGTCGTCGAAGTGCCCGCCCTTCCTGCGGCGGCTTGAACCCCCGGAAAGATACTATTATAAGCACTTTTAGCCACATAGATATTCGTGTCGGACCAGCCATGCTTAGAATGACTTGTCCCGGAAACGGGCCTCGTCCTTCTACGCAGCGGCTCCGAGGTAGATGAAAATGACCAACCGGAAAGCTCAGCACTTGGCAGAGGCTAAAAGGACGTTTTATGAGCAGAAGAGGGACTTTTACGGGAAGCACCGTGAGCGCCCCCTCATCGAGACCGTATACGGCGCGATGAAGGAAAAGAAGCCGATTCCGATTGAGGAGTCGAAAAGGGCCCTGCTCATCGGCAACGAGCGCGTCGTCTCCTTCGTCGGCGAATTCACGCACGCATTCGGCCCGCTCCGCCACCCGGTTCCGGGCGAGTACATGATTGCGCTCAAGCAGTGCGTGGACGCCCGCTCGGCGTTGTTCAACCTCATGACGCTTCTCCAGTACCCCACCATACACGAGCGGACCGCCGGCTCGGTAGTCCGGCATGGGGGGGTATTCAAGGTTCTCGACCCCTTCGGGAGGGGCTACGTGTCCACCCATTCCAGCTGCGGGGGGGAGCAGACCGCCCACAGCTTCCACATGAAAGGGGAGA
>JBFLVW010000084.1:0-4362 GCA_040758235.1 Microcaldota archaeon | reverse complement strand
CATCCACTCGGGTTCGTTCTTTATCTCGGAAATCGTGCGGACCGTCTGCTCGTCAAGCCCCTTTTCGGTGAGGTGCTTGTACCTGATGGAATCCTTGAAGTCGTACCGCTGATAACTCAGGTCGATCTGCTCGGCCATAACACCACAAGTCGCAATCCCCATTCTTGGCCTGATGATATATTTAAATATTTAGGTAAACCTAAATTGGTCTTGCTTCTTACGAGTGGTAGAGATGTTCGGGATAAAAGGCTTAAAGGTATCCATTGAGGGCAGGACCATAATCGACGGCCTGGACCTCAGCATGAAAAAGGGCGAAATCCATGCCATCATGGGCCCGAACGGCGCGGGAAAAAGCTCGCTCGCCGAGGCGCTCATGGGCCACCCCTCCTTCAAAGTCGAGGGGAGCATAACCCTCGGCGGGGAGGAGCTATCGGGGCTCCCGGCGGACGAGCGCGCGAGGAAGGGCCTTTTCCTCGCGTTCCAGAGCCCTGAGGAAGTGGAGGGCGTGAAGGTCAGCAACTTCATCAGGAAGGTCATGGCCTCGCGCGAAGGGGGCGAGCAGGACCTGGACAGAATGGTGAAGATGCACGAGGAGCTGATTTCCATCGCAGGGCGCCTGGGGATGGACAAGGCCTTCATCTCGCGCGAGCTGAACGTCGGCTTTTCGGGCGGGGAGAAGAAGAGGCTGGAGGTCCTGCAGATGCTCGCCCTGAAGCCCAAGGTAGTCGTCCTGGACGAGGTCGACTCCGGCCTCGACGTCGACGGCATAAAGCTCATATCCAAGGCGATTTCCGAGCTCAACGACGGCGAGCGCTGCTTCCTTATGATTACCCACTACCCCCGCATCCTTAAATACGTCAAGCCGGATTTCGTACACATACTGGCGCACGGGAGGATAGCGCTCTCCGGCGGGGAGAAGCTCGCCCACGACATCGAGGAGCACGGCTATTCCTCCTACCTGAAGGGAAAGCATGCTTGATACGGGCAGGGTCAGGAAGGACTTCCCCATATTTTCCGCGCACCCCAGCCTCATCTATCTCGATTCGGCCGCGACCTCCCAGCGCCCCTCGCAGGTGATTGAAGCGGTTTCGGAATTCTACCGCACCGGCAACGCGAACGTGCACCGCGGCCTCTATGCAATCGCGGAGAAGGCGACGCTGGACTACGAGGGCGTGCGCGAGAAAGTCAGGAGATTCATCAATTCTCCGGACGAGCGCTCCATCATCCACACCAAAAACGCGACAGAGTCGGCGAACATAGTGATGCGCGGGTGGGGCGGGAAAAACGTGCGGAGGGGCGACCGCATCGTCACGACCATCCTGGAGCACCACAGCGACTTCGTCCCCTGGCAGCAGCTTTCCAGGGAAAAGAAGGCCGTATTCGAGGTAGTGGGGATAGACTCCGAGGGGAACCTCGACATGGATGATTTCGAGAAAAAAATAACGGGCGCTAAGCTTTTCGCATTTTCCGCAGCATCGAACGTGACAGGCACCCTCGCGGACGTCCGCGAATTGTGCAAAATCGCGCATGATGAGGGCGCGACAACGTTCGTGGACGGGGCGCAGAGCGTCCCTTCGATTCCAACCGACGTGAAAAGGCTCGGCTGCGATTTCCTCGCTTTCTCCGGCCACAAGATGCTCGCCCCTTTTGGCTCCGGAGTCCTTTACGGGAAGCCTGAACTTCTCGAAAAGATGGACCCCTTTATTTACGGGAGCGAGATGATACGCACCGTCACCGCGGAAAAAAGCGAGTGGAACGACATCCCATACCGGTTCGAGGCCGGCACTCCGGACGTCGGCGCTGTGATAGGGCTGGGGGCGGCCATCGATTATCTTTCGGCTCTGGGAATGGAA
This sequence comes from Microcaldota archaeon, assembly GCA_040758235.1. Taxonomy (GTDB): domain Archaea; phylum Micrarchaeota; class Micrarchaeia; order Anstonellales; family Bilamarchaeaceae; genus Bilamarchaeum. The sequence goes on along the minus strand of JBFLVW010000084.1, from coordinate 2,509 downwards.
AACGTCCGGAAGCACGAGGAGGAGCTCGTCTCCCACATGCTTCGCAGGCTTTCCGGGATTCCGGGCCTCGCGGTCCTCGGGCCGGCTGATCCAAAAAAGCGGGCCGCGCTCGCGGCATTCACCATCGAGGGCATCCACCCCCACGACGTCTCGGCGATGCTCGCCGAGGACGGCATCTGCGTGCGGAGCGGCCACCATTGCGCGATGCCCGTGCACGGGCGGTTCGGCATCCCGGCAAGCACCCGCGCGAGCGTCTACGTCTACAATACCAAAGGCGAAATCGACGCGCTCGCGGATTCGCTCGCGCGCGCGAAAAAAGTGTTCGGGTGAAATTTTGGAGGAGCTTTACCAGGAATTCATAATCGAGCTTTACAAGAACCCCCTCAATTTCGGGAAAATCGAGGGCGCGGACTACACGGCCGAAATTTACAACTCCACCTGCGGGGACATGATACGCCTCTATCTGAAAACCGAGGGCGGCGTGGTGAAGGACGCGAAATTCACCGGAAAGGGGTGCGCGATCAGCCAGGCCAGCTCATCACTATTCACCGGATTCCTGAAGGGGAAGAAGGTCGCCGACCTCGAAGGCGTGGCTAAGGAGGACGTGCTGAAGCTGATTAAAGTGAACCTTGAAAAGAACCCCTCCAGGATGCGATGCGCGCTCCTTCCGCTCGAGGCCCTCAGGAAGGCGCTGAAGGGCTAGCCCTCCATGGAAATCTTCTTCGCCGCGGCCTTTATCGTGAGCTTCGGCTCTATCATCGCCATGGACGAGCCGCTTATCTCGGAGAGAATCATGAGGGCGCCGAGGGTCGGCTCGACGTTCCCGTCGTACGTGTGCGCAAGCGCGGTGATGGCGTCCTTCGCGGTCTTGTCATCCACCCATTCCGCGCGAAGCTCCTGCCAGAAGCATGCGAGCTCGGCGATTGCCATTCCAAGGCCGAGCTTCCCGGCCCTTTCGGCGCTCAGGTTCTGGAGCATGATGTTTTCCCGGAATGGCGCCCTCCCGGTGACAAGCTCCAGCGACTCCCGCGCAACCGCCGCGATGTCGTCATCGAGGTCCCAGATGCGCTTTTCAAGCATCACGCGCTCCCGCTGGTAGAGGCCCTCGGAGGCGGTTGCCTTCGCGTGCTCGCACAGGATGAAGGGCAGCTGGACACCCGCGGTTTTCGCGCTGCCGGCGGAAACAGCCTCCCGCTCCTCCTTTTCCGCGAGCAGGATTTCTCTGACGGCATTGCGGTATGCTTCCGGCACAAGCGACAGCCTTACCCCATCCCACCCTCCGCCATCGAGCGGCCCCGCCTCCGCCCTGTGCGAAAAAAGCGCGATGGCCGCGGCCGCCTCCTCCTCTCCAAGTGCATCGAGCATGGAAAGGATGCCCATGCATATCCCGAGCTTCGAATCCGGGGTTCCGCCGAGGAAGCCAGGCTGCGCGCGCATCAGCTCTATCGCGAGGTCGTCTATGGTCGAGGGAGGCCCCCCGGCGCCCGTTTCGGCGAGCTCCATCAGGAATTCCGCCCGCTTCGCGTCCGCCATCGGCTCGACCGAAATCTCCAGCGTTCCCGCACCGCGGAAGAACCCGCTGTATTTCGCTCCAGGCCTGAAGCTGTCAGGAATGATTTTCTTCTCTCTCAGATACACACCTTTTGAGGACCCCGGTCTGTTTTCCTGTTTCGCCGGAAAATTATTTAATTGTTTTTAAAAGTGGTTAAGTAACGTCGAAGAAAAGAATCCGCTAAGGGCAGGATACGGGCAAGCTCAGAAACCTATAAGCTCTCTCAGCATGCCCCACAGGCCGCTGCGGGCCGTTCCCTGAGGCTCCACGATTTTGCGGACGGCCTGCGGCGCGTCCTTTTTTTCCAGGGCCTCTTCCCCTTCATCCGATGTCTCGATAACAACCGCAGACAGGGGCTTCGTCGCCTCGAGGTCCGGAGCGGGCTTCTTAGGCCCTGCAACCAGCTCCTTTATCCTCCTCTCCGCGCGCTCGCGGTTCCGGGATTCCCGGGCGTAAGCTACGATAAGCCTGAGCGATTCGGCATCGTCGAGGGACTCGACCGCCGCCGCGAGCTTGTTAGCCGCGGCGACCCTGCTGTCCTCGTGTCTTGAAAACTTTATCACGTGCTTGAGCATCTGGGGGTTCTGGAGCTTCGAGACGGCCTTTGCGCGCCGCTCGGAGTCCGGCGAGAGCGCCGCGACGAGCGCGAGAGCCTGCGGCTCGGATTTCCCGCTGAGGGCCGAGGAGAGCATCTCCACGGAGCGCTCGGCAGTGTCCTCGTATTCCGAGTGCTGGGCGATTTCCGCAAGGAGCGGCGTGTCGTCCTCCATGCCCTTGAGGGCCATCTCGCGGGCCTCCTTGTGCCGCGAGAACGTCGCTATCTCCTTGAGAATCCTCTGGTATGCCGAGAGGTTGTCGCGGACGATGTCCCCGAACTCGTCGCTCCGTGCCCTCGTTATCCCTTCGAGGTAGCGGACGTTCTCGAGCATTATGCCCATGTACTCGACGACTTCCTCC
>JBFLVW010000083.1:0-5007 GCA_040758235.1 Microcaldota archaeon | reverse complement strand
CTCGACCGCCTCGCGCGAGGCGGCCTCATGCTCGCTCTCGCCGGCCTCCACATGGCCCTTCGGGAAGTCCCAGTGGCCTTCCTCGTAATGCAGAAGGAGGTAAAGTCGCTTTTCCCCTTCCCGGAACAGGATTATTCCGCATGATTTCTCGTCCATGTTTTTTTCCCGAACACGAAACTTAAAAAACCGATGCTGACCATAGAGTAGTCGATAAACGCTAATTTAGGTGTTAATAGATGGGAAAATTTCCGGAAGCAGACGCAAGGCTCGCGCAGATAAACATTTGCAGGAAGTGCAAGACCAGGAACAAGGCCACACTCGACAAATGCAGGAACTGCGGCTCTGCCTACCTTCGCCCCAAGAGAAGGGAAATCCGCGCCAAGAAGTGAATGAAGCTTTCCTTCAGTTCCTCTTAGGGTAAAGCTTCAGCAAACTTCATGAGGTTTCACTCAGCCGTTGCGCTTTAGTGTTATTTTTTCTTCAGCTGGAGGCCCCTCAGGAGATTGTACATGTTCTTGAGGTCCTCGAGTGTGAACAGCTCGAGCTTTTTCTTTATGGTTTTCAGGAACAGGGCCTCGCGCAGAAGCATGTTGATGAGTGCCGCCCGCCCTATGCGCTTCTTACGCATAAGAAGGATGTAGCGCGCCCTTGAGAGCGGGGGCAGCCTCGCGAGGATTTTGTCTATTTCGTCCCCGCCGCGTATCGCGGCGACGACTTCTTCCAGAAGGAGGATCTCCTCGTCGACCTTCAGCTCGGCCCTCTCCTTCCTGAGTATCGCCTCTTCTACCGCAGCCTTTACCTCCTCCTCGCGCGCCTTCACGACCTGCGCCTCGAGCTCCGCCTTCCCTATGACTTTCACCGGGGTGACCGCCGCGCCCGTCGGAGGGGGCTTGGGGACGTCATATTCCCTCTCCCCGAGGATTTCCTCGAGCTTCCATGGTATGACCTCGGTCTTCATCAGGGGAGCCCCTATGAACGAGTATATCGGAAAGGGCGACTGCGAGCCGACCGCCTCCTCCACGGAACGCTTCGCCGGGTCGCTTATCTTGATATCGCTTTTTGCCTCGATTACCTCGGTCTTCTTCAGCTCGGGGTTGTAGTAGGTTATGGCGTAGGTCCTGCTCAGCTCCTTGTCCTTTTCCTTCCCCGTCTCCTCCTTCTGCTGCTCGGCGGTCCTTCCCGCAGAGGAGGCGACTGCCTGCGCCATCACCATCGCCTGGAGCATTTCCTGCGTCCTGCGCATGATGTTCTCGCTCATGATATTGTGCTGGGCGAAGAACTGGAGGATGTTCTCGCTCCTCGCGACCCCCTGCATCGCCTGCAAGGGGAGCATGTCATCGGTCGAAAACGAGAACGAAAACCGGCAGACCATACGTCATCAAAACCATTCACAATCTTTATAAATCCTATCGGGCACTATCCGTAAGTTTACTAATCAGTCGTAGTTCTTCAATCAGGTGGATTAATGGGTAACGGTGAATTTGCAGGAAGGAACGTCCAGAGAAAGCGCAAGAAGCACAAATGGCTCTCCAAGAGATGGAAGAGGAGGGCCCTCAAGCTCAAGGAGAAGTTCGACCCGCTCGAGGGCGCGCCCCAGGCGAAGGGGATAGTGCTCGAGAAGGTCGTGCTGGAGCAGAAGCAGCCCCACTCGGGCCTCATCAAATGCGTGAAGGTCCAGCTCCTCAAGAACGGCAAGGTCGTGACCGCCCACGCGGTCAGGGACAAGGCCATCAACTTCATCGACGAGCACGACGAGGTTCTGCTCGCGGGCCTGGGAGGCTCGCAGAGGGGCCAGATGGGGTCCATACCCGGCGTGCGCTACAAGGTCGTCGCTGTCAACAACGCCGACCTCCAGATGCTAAGGAGAGGAAAGAAAGAGAAACCGAAGAGATGATCCTATGGACAAAGTGTTCGGCAAATGGTCTGTTGAAGGAGTGCAGATAAAGGACCAGAGCCTCGCCCAGAACATCTCCCTCAAGGGGATTCTGGTGCCCCATACGTTCGGCAGGTACTCGAAGAAGTCGCTTGGCAAGACCCAGGTGAACGTCATCGAGCGCCTCGCGAACAAGCTGATGAGGGGCGGAACGGGCGAGAAGACGTCAGGGAAGGTAATCCGCACCAAGGGCAGGATGCAGGGCAAGAAGCTGCACGCGCTCAAGGTCGTGGAGAAGGCTTTTACTATGGTCGAGGCCGAGACCAAGGAGAATCCCATACAGGTCCTCATACGGGCGCTCGAGAACGCCGCCCCCCGCGAGGACGTGACGAGGGTTTCCCACGGAGGCGTGAGCTACCAGATTTCGGTGGACGTTTCCGCGACGAGAAGGCTCGACATGGCCTTGAGGAACATGGCGCTTGCGGCCCTGATGGGCTCGTTCAACAAGCCCAAGCCCCTCGCTAAGGCCCTCGCCGATGAGATAGTGTCGACCGCGAAGGGAGACATGCAGGCGAGCTACGCCATAAAGAAGAGGGACGAAACGGAGCGCATGGCGAGAAGTGCTCGGTAGCCCATCAATTTTCATTTATTTTTCCAAAATGTATCCCATATCTTTTTCAATTTCTCCTGCTTAGTGTCAGCCATGAGCGAAGTCATTCTCTATATAGCGTACAGCCTCGACGGGTTCATCGCCAAGAAGGACGGGAGCGTAGGTTGGCTGGACAAGTATGACGCGGCCGGGGAGGACTACGGCTTTTCCGGGTTTTACAAAAACATAGGCGCGAGCATAATGGGCGCGACGACTTATCTCCAGGCCCTCGACTTCAAGGGCGGAATCGACCCGAAGATGCCGACGTATGTGGTTACTCACAGGAAACTGGATGCGCCAGACGGCATGAACGTGCAGTTTTATTCCGGGGACCTGAAGGCTCTTGTCGCGGACATAAGGAAACAGACCAAAAAGGACATCTGGCTGGTCGGAGGCGGGAAGTTGGCAAGGGAATTCCTTCGTGAAGGGCTGGTAGACCGCATCATAATTTCAGTCATTCCGGAAATCCTCGGAGACGGGATTCCCCTTTTTGGGATTCTCGGCAGGGGAATCCGCATGAAGCTTGAGGGAACGAGGAACTACAAAAGCGGAATAGTGCAGATGGAATACGTGGTTGAAGGGAAACGACGGCCGCGGTAACGTGATACATCAAAACGGCCCATGAGGGAAGTGTTGAGGCAAAGAAGCTCATCAACGTGCCTGGATTGGCTCAACATCGCCTATAATGGAGAAGCATGTTGCCCGACTTAAACCGTTTCGTCTTTACTAATTGCAGATTCAGCCTCTGCTCCAGGCCGGCTAATATCGGCGTGCCTTTCCCGAGTACTACGGGATTTACCATGAACCAAAACTCATCTATGAGGCCTTCCTTCACAAAGGAAACCGCCAGCTCCGAACCGCCGACGCATATGTCCTTCCCAGGCAGCTCCTTGAGCCTCCTTATCTCGTCAGGATCGAACTCATGCATAAGCGTGATGTTCTTCCAGTTCTCTTTCTCTTCCACGCTTTTCAGTGTTCTTGATACCACTATCTTGGGCGTATTATTGATCAAATATGCGATTTCCTTGTTTTCCTTTGACAGGGCAGGGTCCTTCGCCATCTTGGGCCAGGCATCTTCCATAAGCTGGTACATCCTTCTCCCGAAAATGAACAGGTCTGCGCTTCTCAGCATTTTAAGCTCGAATCTATTGACCTCATCATCGAATTTGTGCCAAGAGATATCGTGGTCCGGACCCTCGAAGAAACCATCGATGCTTAGCCCCATGTTCAGGAATATTTTCCTCATTTAATCACCTGATGCCTTTCGATAAGAATTCCCTAAAACATCCGCTATCGACTTATTGCCGAGTTGTTCGGCCAGCGCGATCAAAATGCCCTCGGGGCCGCGTAGGTAGCAGAGCCGGTACATGTCTTCATACTGCACTATTTCGCCGACGAGTTTGGCTCCGCGTTTCTGCAGGCGACTGACGACGTCGTCGATATCCGTGACGGCGAACATGATGCGACCTATGCCGAGCGTGTTCACTGGTGCATTCGGATTAGCGCTGATTGCTTTCGGCCTATGGAACTTACTCAGCTCAAGCCGGCTATGACCGTCCGGAGTCCGCATCATAACGATGTCGCTTCGGACGCCATTTAGCCCGACGACACGATCCACCCATCTCCCCTCGACAGTCGTCTCACCTTCGAGCTCCAAGCCAAGCTCCTTAAAGAACGCAATGGCGGCCTTTAGGTCCTCGACGACAATGCCGACATTATCCATTCGCAGTAATTTATTTTTCGTCATATTATCGATATGTGGTAACACATAGTTAATATGAATCGCCCTCGACGCGTTGTGGCCTCGCAAGCTCGGTCACTTTGCGTCAAGGGCTACTGTGCGTCCTCTGTGTTCACGCCCTCGACGGGATTTGAACCCGCCTCTCAACCTGTCTCTTGCGCCAATTTTTGAAAGCCGCCCAATCAAAAGCGTTTTTGGGCGCGCCTTTTTCTGAAGAGGGCGCAACCGGAGGGTCGTGTCCTATCCAGGCTAGACTACGAGGGCTTTTGTAGATAATTCGAAGGATGATTTTATAAAAGAATTATCGGCTCTCGCTTATTATGTCCCCGTAGCACCTGCAGAAATACGCGAGCGCGGCTTTTTTGGCCTCTTTTCCTTCCGGGGTCAGGGAATAGACGATAATCTTGCCTTCTTTCCTGCCCAGAATCAGCTTCTTCTCCTTCAATTCCTTCAGCGCAGGGTAAATCGTCCCGGCTTTCGGCTTTTCGCCGCGCCTTTTGCCAAGCTCTTCTGCAAGCTCCTCGCCGTGCATGGGCTTTTTCGAAAGAAGGTACAGAATCTGGAAGGAAAGCATCCCCCGCATGTCGCAGCCGGTTTCCATGTCTTCACGCCGTGTCCTGTCTCATATATAGGATGTCCGATATGTTTTTAAGACAATATGGGGAATGTATAGTATGTCCTATATCGGACAACCGATATGTGGATTAAGAAAAAGAGGTGAATGGATGGGATACGGCTGTTGTG
>JBFLVW010000082.1:0-24389 GCA_040758235.1 Microcaldota archaeon | reverse complement strand
GGCGGCTGCTCTTCGCCCGGCTTGGGAGAAGCGACGACCTGGACCGTCTTCACCATGCTGCCGTCCCTGAGAAGCGATACCTGGTATGTGCCCTGCAGCGTCAGGGGCAGCCCGAACGCGCCGTCCTGGCCGGTCCTTGTTCCGGTTTTCAAACCGTCCGGACCAGTGACCTGGATGTCGCAGAGGGCGCATGGTTCGCCGCCCGTGGTCGCAGTGCAGGTGATTTGCGAGCCGGTGGCCCCGGATGCAGGACAGCTGATATCGCTCTGGACGCATTCATGGTCCAGGCAGCTGAATCCGGACGGGCATGCCGGGCATCCGGGTTCACTGCCGCACTCGTATCCATACGGGACGAACGCATGGTTCTTCACCTCGCCGCACGCTCCGGGCGCGACTTCCCTGCATGCGCCCTCGTTCTGTCCGGGCGGGATGTCGCAGTATTCGTTGTCGGCGCATTCGAGGTCAGAAGAGCAGCCTTCCCCTTTTGGCTTGCAGGCATTGCCTTCGCAGACCTCGTCCGCCCCGCAGTCTGCATCAGAACAGCACTGGAACGCGAGGCAGGCGTGGTTCTGCACTTCGCCGCAGGAGCATGGCACCGAAACGCATTGCCCGCCGGAGCACATCTCGCTTCCGGCGCAGTCCGAGTCGGCCGTGCACTGAGCGCAGGCGCACGAGGCGAGGCCGAAATCCTCGACGGCGTCATCATAGCCCGCCCTGCTCGCCCGTATCGTGACGGTCTTACCGCATCCGTCGAAGGAGGCCTGCCCGCTGCTGTTCGTCGTTCCGATGGAATCGCCGTCGACCCTGACTTCCGCTCCCGCGACCGGGCTTCCTCCGCTTGTGACCGTGACGATGTTGGCGTCGCACGAGGTATTGAGGGCTACGGAAAGCGGGTCTTCGTCCTGCCCCCCGTCATTGTCCCCTCCTTCGGAGAGCGGCGGGGAGTCGTTCTGGAGGAGGGCGAACACGCTGAAGCTGTCAAGGTTCGCGAGCGAGAGCGTGTTCGCCGTAGTGTCGAGGGTGGCGTTCAGCTGCGACCATGTGTTATTGCGCTTCCAGAGCTCGAACTTGCTTTCGTTCGAGGTGTTGGAAAGCTCGGAATCCAGCCAGTGCCATGTTATGCTGTCGAGCGATACGTTGGCCGTGAGGTTGGTTATGTTTACGAACTTGTTGGCGAAACTCGTTCGGCCGAAGGGAAGCGATGCGGGCTGAGTTGCGTGGTCTATGCTGTAGGCCGATTCGACGAGGTCGCTCAGCGAAAGATTTGTGTAGTCCGAGAAGTTCCCGCCGGCGCTGTCGAAGACTACCCCGGAAAGGCCTACCTGGAGGCCGCTTCCGTTTATCCCGAAGTCCGCGAGGTTGCCGTAATAGTGGTCATTCGTTATGGCAGTGTTGTTGGACTCGAAGATGAATACCCCGAATTCGTGCCCGGATATCGTATTCCCGCTCAGGGCCGTGCCGTCCGGAATGAGGCTCCCTGAGCTCTGGAGGAGTATGCCGGTAAATGTATTTCCGGTGATGTTGTTGTCCGACAGGGTGTTGCCGGCGGACTGGGATGAGACGAATATGCCGTAGGAGTTGTTGTAGAGATTGTTGCCGCTGGCGGCATTGCCGTTGCTCAGGTGAAGGTGTATGCCATCGTCACCGTTATCGTATGCCGTGTTGTTCTGGTAGGTGTTGCCGTCCGCCTGGAAGCTGTTGAAGCCGTCCTCGGCATTGTCGTGCGCGGTGTTGCTGTTGAGCGTATTACTGTCCGCGTTGTCTGATAGCTCGAAGCCGTGCGCACCATTCCCGAAGACGGTGTTGGATGAGTACGTGTTGCCCGTGCTTCCGTCTCTCGCGGATATCCCGTTGAAAAGGTTGTCGACGGCCGTATTGTTGAGGAACGAGCTGTCGTCAGTGTTTATCACGACGATTCCCTGCGTATAGTCTGAAACAGCGCAGTTCTGGACGGTCACGCCGGATATCGCCGCGGCTCCTGGCCCCTCGGTCAATATTCCCCCGCTCACGAAAGTGCCGTTGTTGGTTATGCTGAAGCCGTTGCAGTCGAGCAGAACGTTGGAGGAGGATATCCTGATGCACGCGAGCCCGGTGAACTGCGGCGAGCCGTTGATGCTCGCGCCGGACAGGTCGTTCGCAAGGACGTAATTGCCCGGTGAAGTGATGTTAATGCAGTCGGTAACGTTGGAAGCCGAATCGAAGATGCCGAAGGTGCTGAAGTTGCTGAGGCCGGTGAGCGACAATGTGTTCGCGCCGGTATCCGGAGTGTCGTTCAGAAGCGTCCAGGCCGAGCCGTTAAGCTTCCAGAGCTCGAAGTTGTTCTCATTGTAGCTTGTAAGCTCGGAATCATCCCAGTGCCAGATTATGCTGTCTATGGAGAGCCCGGGCGTCGAGTTTACAATCGAAACGAACTTGTTCGCGAAGGAAATGTGGTTCGCGGTCGGGCTTGAGCCGGGATTGGCCGTATACTCGATGGAATAGACCGAACCGTTTTCCAGGTTGTCCGTTATCGAAAGGTTCGTGAAGTCGGTGAAGTCTCCCGCGGGCCGGTCGAACACGAGGCCGGAGAGAGTCGAAAACCTGTCACCGCCGGAATCGGCGGACGTAAGGAAATCGACGAACGAGTTGTTGTACATGTGCATGTTTGTCACGGTAGTGTTGTTTGCGCCCAGGATCTCCAGTCCGCGGTTGCTGCTGAAGACGGTGTTGTCGGTCAGGACGTTGTTGTGCGAAGCCGATTCCATCCGGAATCCCCCGAATGCGGCTATCCCGGAAACGGTATTGCCGGTAAGGACATTATTCGCCCCGAGGGAAATCCCCTGGAAGCAGCTCGTGACCGTATTGTCCGTAAATATATTATTGTCGCCGGTGAAAATCGCGCTGCCTGAAGTGCCTGTGACGGTGTTTCCATCGAGGGTATTGTTGGCCGAACCCGAGAAAAGGATGATTCCGGACGTCCCTCCGGAAACCGAGTTGTCGCTCAGGTTGTTGCTGCTGCTGCTTCCGAGCCGAAAGCCCTCAAAATTGCCGGATGCGTTGTTTTGGTTCAGGGTATTGTTGTGCGAGAACGTCAGCTGGAACCCGCCCTCAAAGCTGCCATCCCCGTTGTCGAAAGCCTTGTTTTCAATAAGAAAATTGCCCGAGCTTGAAAAGACGACAAAACCGTTGCTGTTGTTGTAGGCGGTATTGTTGTCGAGTATGATTCCGGTGCTGGACAGAATCTGTATTCCGTTGCCATTCTCATATGCCGTGTTGTCTGTAAGCTCGCTGTCGTTGACGGCGTTCAGGAAGAAGCCGTCGGTCGGGTTGTTGTGGGCGATGTTGGCGTCAAAAGTATTGTTCGAGTTCAGGAGGGCTGCAAATCCCCTGAAAGTGTTGTTGTAGGCAAGATTTCCGCTGACCAGATTGCCTTGGAATCCGGAATCGAGCGAAAAGCCGATGTCACTGTTGTGGAACGCCGTGTTGCCGGAAACCGTGTTGCCGCTCCCCGAATTGAGCTGGAAACCGTTGGTATTGTTATGTGCTGTGACGTTCGAGACCAGGCTGTCATTCGTGTTGTAAATATAGACCCCGTTCGTATAGTTCGAAACCGACGGGCAGTTCTGGACTGTAACGTTGGAGGCGAGGCTTGCGATGATGCCGACGCTGAATATTGTCCCGTTATTCGTTATCGGGAAGCCGTTGCAGTCGAGGACGATGTCCGAGGCGGTTATGTATACGCATGCCGTCCCGCCCGGAGTGCTCTGGTTGGCCCCCGCGAGGCCGTTCACGAGCTGGTAGAGCGGGTCGGCGTTGCTGCTTATTTCCATGCATTCTGTAACGTTATTGACCGAAAAGGACAGTGCCGAAACCATAAAAAAGGCGAATGCAACCGCTAAAATTTTTGACATGCCGGCTTTACTGGGCTAATGTTTTAAAATATGTCAATTAAAGGTGAATATTTTTTCACCGGTCAACTTAACGCGATGCGGCATGGGCTCCGTCCGGGCGAATGGCCCGGGCATACGGAATACTAGCCGAGCACTTCCTTCATCCTGTCAATCCTGTAATTTGTTATCGGGAAGCATTTTTCGGCCGGCGCCGGCCCGTATTTTTTGAAAAGCAGCGAGCCCGCATACGCTATCATCGCGCCGTTGTCGCGGTTGTATTCGTCCGGCGCTACTCCGAACTCCACCCCGTCATCCCTGCACATCTTTTCCAGCATTTCCTGGAGCCTCCTGTTCTGGGCCACCCCGCCGCATACGACGAGGTGTTTTTTCCGGGTGAGGAAAATGGCGCGCTCGGCTACTTCGCATGTCATCGCGAAGGCAGTTTCCATGAGCGAGTGCGCGACGTCCTTTTTTTGGTGCTTTTCTGCGGCTTTTTCGGCGGCGGTAAGCAGGCCCGAGAATACGAGGTTCAGCCCCTTCACCGAATACGGAAGCTCCACGTATTTGCCGCCTTCCGCGAGCTTCGACAGCACGGAGCCGTGGGCGTGCTCCATCTTAATCGAGCGGGCGAAGCTGTCGAACAGGTTCCCTATTCCTATGTCCAGCGTTTCACCGAGCACGCGGTAATAGCCCCCGTCCTCAACCAGTATCTGGCTGTTCCCGCCCGAGACATAAAGCACCAGGGGGTGCTTCATCCGGCAAAAGTGCTCGCTTATCTTCGCGTGCGCATAGCCGTGGTTCACGCCGACGAGCGGTTTTTTGTGCCTGAGGGCTAGGTATTTCGCCCCGGCAATCCCGACCGAAAGCGGCGCGCCGATTCCAGGGCCCTGCGAGAAAGCGACGAGGCCGATTCCGTCCATCGATTGACCGGCATCAGCGAGCGCCTTCCTGAGAACGGCCCCGAAAACCTCGGCATGGTGGTCCGCCATCTTCCGCGGTATGAGCCCCTCGCTTCCTCCGGAATAGGTGTCTATTACGTTGGAGAGGATATCCCCGCCCTCCGCCACCCCGATGGAGAGGGTGTGGGCGGTGCATTCTATTCCGAGGACCTTCATGCCAAGACCTTTTCAGGAGAACATCGTCATCACAATGAGCGCAAGGGAGTTATAAGCCATATGGGCGAGGATGCACGGGGTCACGCTCTTCGAGAGCCTGAATGTCGCGCCGAGTATCAGGCCAACAGAAAACGTTCCGATGACTTCCACGATTGAGCCGTAGGAAAGGTGGACCAGGCCGAAAACGACTGATGAGAGCACTATTGCCGCGAGCGCCGGGAGCGGTTTTGGGAGTGATAACAGATGGCGCTCGGATGCGGTCACAAGAAAGCCCCTGAAGAAAAGCTCCTCGGTTATGGGGGCCCCGATGGCCGCGAAAAGCAGGACTATCAGGGGCAGGCCGGCAATCTTGTCCGTAATCTTCTGCTGGTCGTTGACGCCCGCCGCGATGGCGATGGCGCCGAGGACGAAGAGCATCGCGAAAATCGCCATGAGGCAGGCTGCCGTGTATAATATCGCCCCCTTGAGGGTGCCGGGGAAGCCTACGGAGGCGAGAGTTGATTTCAGGTCGCCCTTCCACAAAAAGAACATCGCGAGCGAAAGAATCGTCACGTGTATCGCAGCCGAGCCGAGATAGAGGGAAAGGTCGGTAATGGGCTTGCACTGCGGAAATTGGCAAAGCAGGACGATAAGGAAAAGGAAGATTCCCGCAAGGGATGAAAAAAGGAAAATGCGCTTCATTTTTTCTCGAAGTAGCCGCACTTGCCGCAGGAGCGCCTGTCCTTGTGCTCCGCGAGGCGGACTCCCGCTCCGCACTTGGGGCAGGACTTGCCGGGCTTGTAGGCCTTCGGCTTTTTCGCTTCTTTTTTCTTCGGCGCGGCCGCAGCCGGCTTCTTTTTCTCGTCAGCCATGGAAAATTTCCTCCGTTATCACGCTTTCTTCTTTGCAGGTGCCGCGGCCTTTTTCTTCTTCTCGGGTTTCGGCATCATGCCTTCCCTGACCTTGATATGGACGGGCTCCATCCCCATGAGGCTTTCCTTGCTGGGATAGACGTGGGCGGTCACGCGGACGGTGTGCCTGCCGAACATGCTGACGACCTTCCGTACAACCATAGTGTCGGGATTCGCGCCTATTTTCTGCCCGATGGCCGACTTGAGTTCGGCCCGCTTCGGGGTGGCCCCGTCGAATGACACCTCGGCCTTGACCTCCCTGCGCTCAAGGAGCTTGTTCTCCTCGTTCGATATGAGATTGACGTTCATTTGACCCTCTCCATCTTCTTTCTTCCCATGGCCTCGATTATCTCGGCCTCCTTGCCGGGGGCAGCCGCCGAGGCCAAATCGGCAGGCACTGCGAGGTCGTATACCTCGTTGGTCTGCTGGTCCATGACCTGCGCGCTGTTACCGCTCACGGAAAGTATCATGACGTTCTTCCTCTCGATTATCGGGACGTCGACATCGGCGTCGCCGGGCGAGAGCAGAGTCTTCTTCTGGCTCTCGAAGACGCCTATGGCGGTTATCCTCATCTTGGCCGCGCCGTGCTTCCCCGGCTTAGAGCTTTCTATCTCCACTATCTTGCAGGGCACGTCGTCTACGAGGACGTATCCCCCTATTCTGAGTTCCTTTGCTACAGCAAAAACTTTCTCTACCATGATTACACCTGACGATAAGTCGAGAGCTATTAGTTATAAAATGTAAGGGTTTTTAAATCTGGATTATGGTCATTGTCGATAGCCACGCCCACGTGTTCGACCTGAAGAGGGAGTATGTCATCCCGCCGGACATCTACCCGGTCGTCGTCGGCTATTCGCACGGCTCCAACGTCAAGGCTGCCGAGGCGGCGAAGAAGGGCGGGTACCCTTTCGCGCTCGGGATTGCGCCCCAGACCGCCCTGAAGGAGGGCACCGCGAGGCTCGGGGAATGGACGGAGTTCATACGCTCGTGCAGGCCGAACGCCATCGGGGAGGTGGGCCTCGACTACAAATGGGCGACAACGAAGGAGCACGTTGAGAGCGAAAGGCTCGTTTTCTCGAAAATGATCGGACTTGCAGGCGAGATGGGCCTCCCTCTGGTCATCCATTCGAGGAACAACCCGCTCGAGAACGAGGTCCCGAAGGACGCCATCGAAGACATACTTGCCATGACGGAAGGCATGCGCATCCTCATGCATTTCTATTCCGGGAGCGAGGAGCAGGCTGTGAGGATAGTGGCGCGCGGGGGCTACATCTCGGTCAGCCACATGCGCTCCAAGGAGCGCAGGAAAGTAATTAATAGCGTGCCGCTCGATAGACTGCTTGTCGAGAGCGACTCTCCGTACGTGGGAAGGACGCCCGAGACTACGAGGGAGGCGGTCGCGTATATCGCCGAGGCGAAGGGCCTCGATGCGGAGGCCGTCGCGAATGCGACGGCGGAGAACGCGATGAGGTTTTTCGGCTTCAGGATATGAGCCGGAGGAAAGTTTGTGTTCGATTTGTTCAAGAAGAAGAAGGAAAAACCCGACATCGCCCTGCTTGTCGACGGGCCGAACATCCTGCGGAAGCAGTTCAACATAGACCTCGTCGAGGTCCGGAGGGAGCTGCAGAAGTACGGGAACATACGTGTCGCGAAGATATACCTCGACCAGTACGCCTCCGACAAGCTCATCGAGGCCATGGTCAACCAGGGGTTCGAGACCGAGACCACGACCGGAGACGTGGACGTTACGATGGCCATCGAGGCCATGGAATACGTGCTGAACAAGGATATAGACGTCATCGCGCTCATGACGAGGGACATAGATTACCGGCCGGTGCTCATCAAGGCCAAGGCACACGGGAAGAAGACGATGATAGTCGCGACGGATGTGGCATTCAGCGCGGCGCTCAGGAACACTGCCGACCGCATTATAATATTCAAGGGGCCGGGCAACATCGAGACCATCGTCAACGCCGAGTGATGATTTATAAATAGTATCATGTTAGATAAACCAGCTTTGTTTTTGAGGTGAAATTGATGCCAGAGAGAAGACCATTCGACGTATTGAACGGCGCGCTGAACAACACCGTCATCATAGGCATGAAGGGCGGGTACGAGTTCAGGGGCGTCATGGTTGCCTACGACGTGCACATGAACATAGTGCTTGAGAAGGCTGAGATGCTCGTGAACGGCGAAGTGAAGAGGGGCGTCGGGACGATACTGCTCCGCGGCGACTCGGTAACTTTCATATCGCCATCGTGAATAAGTTTTTAGTATTCTTCCGGCTAATCCTAGGTATCCCCGGCTGGAGTTTGATCGAACTTTAACCGGAGGATTACCTTAGGAAAAGGTCACTCGGGCTTGTAGCTCAGCAGCAGAGCGCTCCCTTGGCATGGGAGAGGCCGGGGGTGCGAGTCCCCCCAAGTCCATTTTCCCTTTGTTTACTGTTTTGTGTCCTGTGTCTAGCCTCACGGAAAATGGACTGTTTTTACCGAGCGCAGCGAGGTAAAAAACAAGTCCATTTTTGGCAGATGATTTGCCCTTTGAGGGCAAATACACTCACCATTCCATCGCCCCGGTCACATCGAGCAGCGTTTCCGGGTGCGTATCCGCAAAAACCTGGTTGAAGCGCTGCTCGTTGGAGCAGCTCGACACCGCGCGCGAGAGCGGCCGGACTCCAGCCCCCGAAATCCTCCAGAGGCAGCGCAGTTCTTCACCGGGCAGAACGTCCTCGTTTTCAAGGCGGAGGGGAATGCGCGTCCGCTCATCCACCTTCGCGCTGAAACCCGAGAGCTGGAGCACCCCGTGAAGGACGAGGAGGGAAGCCGGATGCACGACGACCCGCCCGTCCGCTTCTTCCAGAAATGCCGGCTCGACAAAAAGCCCTGCCCGGCCAGCCCCGAAGAGTTCCTTCCCCTCTGCGGCCTTTGCTACGTAATCTGCCGGCATCGTCCATCCCGTTTCGGCATCCACTACATCCCTTCCCTTTTGAAAAACGCCCCCGCTCTCCGGATAGACGAGAATCTCGCGGGCCCATATGCAGCGGTAGTTTCCGAGCGTTTTCCATCTGTCGCTTCTTGCAAGATAGTCGTCATGGAGCGGGTGGGGCGGGAGCTTCATGCGCCTGAATTCGGCGAGCTGCCATGCCTTGGGATAACCGGCCCTCACTCCGAGGGGAACGATGTGCTGCATCACAATCAGACATGAACGACAAACTCGTATTTTAATAATGTTTTCCCCCTTGTAGGATACAAGATGATGTTATGGACTGGACCACGCTCGAGAAAATAGGGTTGACTCACGGTGAAATCAAGACGTATCTCGCGCTCCTGAAGCTGGGGCTCAGCTCGACAGGGCCGGTCGCGAAGCAGTCGGGGGTTTCCCGCTCGAAAGTGTACATGATACTCGACAAGCTGGAGAAGAAGGGGCTCGCGTCGCACGTGGAGAGGAACGGGGTCGTTTATTTCCAGGCCGTCGAGCCGGGGAAGATAAAGGACTACATCAGGGACAGGCAGGAGGAACTGAAAAATCTCGAAGAGGAATTCGAGAGGTTCCTCCCCCAGCTCGAGGCGTTCCACAGCCAGCACGCCATGCACCACATCACCGTCTACCAGGGCATGAAGGGGATGAAGTCCGCCCACGAGCACACTTATCTCAAGCTGAAGAGGGGCGAGGAGTATTGCGTCCTCGGCGTTCCCCAGTACCAGCCGTGGGAGCACCTGCACTACTGGGTGCAGGACCACCGCAGGCGGGACGAAGCGGGGATAAAGTGCAAGATGCTATTCAATACTGATGCGGAGAGGAAGCTGATGAAGAACAGGAACAGCTTCAGGTACTCGGAAGCGAGGTACATGCCGACCGACATAAGGACGCCGTCCTACTTTACGATTTACAAGGACACGACGCTCATAACCATTCCCTCGAAGGACCCGGTCGCGATAGAGATAGTGAGCCAGGAGATAACGAACGCCTTCAAGGCGTATTTCGACGAGTTCTGGAAGAAGAGCAGGCCGTTCCGCTAGGAATAGAGTTCGGTTTCCGCCATCTTTTCTATCGCTGCGTGCCTTATTGACGGGTGCAGGCTCAGCTCCGCAAGGATGTTGAGCTCCTTCCTCATCTCGGAGGCCGCCTTCGGCGAAAGGCAGAGTATCGCCCCGACCACTTCCGACGTGTCGAATTTCCTCCGGCCCCTGAGGTATTTCACCGGGTCCGCGCTGTCATCCGAAAGGAGGAGCTCGGCGAAGCGCGCAACCAGAATCCGGCTTTCTAGGTCGGATTCCGGAACCCTGTGGAGATGACGGACGAAGGGGCGGACCCCGTCGTCGCAGACCGAAGGATTGTTCGCTACAAGCCTCAGGCGCCGGTCCATTTCACTCCCCCATCACTTCCGAGCAGCACCGGAATCCGACCGAATAGTCGCGGTGGCCGGGCGCATGCGCTATCGTGGCGTAGTTGCAGCCCTTCCCGTTCTCGTTGGCGCTGCTGAAGTATCCGCCCATGAAAATCCCGTTGCCGACAGCGGCGAAAGGCCCGCCGGCGGCCGGCTTGTCTTTTCCGATGTAGGGCATGCTTGATATCATCGTCTCATCGACATCGTCGCTTACCCATTCGTGGATGTTGCCGACCATATCGTATGCGCCGAACGCGCTCACACACCCCCTGTAGACGCCTGAGTCTTCCAGCGTCCCCGGCACCATCGTGAGGATGGGGTCGTTCATGTCGCCCTTGCTCCATTCCTTGTTGTTTGTTCCCGCAA
The DNA here is from genome assembly GCA_040758235.1 of Microcaldota archaeon. Lineage (GTDB taxonomy): Archaea > Micrarchaeota > Micrarchaeia > Anstonellales > Bilamarchaeaceae > Bilamarchaeum. The sequence goes on along the minus strand of JBFLVW010000082.1, from coordinate 13,759 downwards.
ACACGGAGAGCGCGTGCGCTTTGTGCGTGTTGCATTTTCCACTTGTTTCCTTGTTTCCATAGGGGTAGGGGAATGTCTCCGGGCCCATGCAGGCGAGCTTCCATTCATGCATGGTGCAGAGCCGTTTTCCGGCGTTCGTGCAGAAGCTGCGGGCTTCGAGCCGGTTCACCGAGCGCTGTGGGCGCACCATAGGGGCCGAGCGGGCTATGAAGTCGTCCCTTCCGGGTATCTGGAAATGCGGGTGTATGAGTTCCTTTCCCCCCCGCATCTCGACAAGGTGCGCCTCGAACCGGTCGATGCAGAAATCCCTCGGCGAGTCGCCGACACGGACTGACCAGACCGGGCAGCCCCGCGTGAGCCCGCGGTAACGGAAATCCGGGCGGGGAAGCCTGGGCTCTGCCGGAACCGCGGCATCGGATGAAGGGTTGACGTACGGCGGGGAGTGCGTCGCGGTCTCGCTCTGGGACTCGGCCTGCATGCCGCATGAGAGCAGGAGGCCTGAGGCGATGGCGGCGAACGGCCTCCGCGGAGTATTGCTGGCTCTGACCCGGATGGAATGCATGTTCTGGCCTCTTATATTATGTATGAAGAAGTGTTTAAAAATGGGGGCGAGGGCGGTCAGTTCGAGGGAGGCGTTGCGCTGGGGAGGAAGGCGGGCACGGGATGCCCAAAACGCTTTTTAACCTCTCCTGAGATTAACCGCCGGTAGAAGCGATGGTTTTCATCTCCCGCCTCAAACTGAGGAATTTCAAGTCTTTCAAGGCTGCCGACATCCAGCTTCCGAAGACCTTCACCTGCTTCGCGGGACCGAACGGCTCCGGCAAATCCAACCTTTGCGACGCGATACGCTTCGCGATGGGCGAAAAGAGCCTCCGCTCGCTCAGGGCCAAGGGCGTCCGCGACCTGATACACAGCGGGGCGCGCAGCGCGGAAGTGACCCTGCTTTTCCAGAGCGCGGACGGCGGCCCGAGCTACGAGATAAAGAGGGCGATAAGGGAGGACGGCAAGATACGGTACAGGCTGAACGAGAAGAAGACCACCCGGAGCGCCATACTCGAGACACTCAAGAAGCACAACCTCGACGAGAGCGGCAGGAACACCATCGCGCAGGGGGAGGTCCAGCGCCTGATAAGCATGAACGGGAAGGAGCGCAGGGCGATAATCGACAGCGTCGCCGGCATCGCCGACTTCGAGGCGAAGAAGAAGGAGGCCCTCGCCGAGCTCGGGACCGTGGATACGAGGATAAAGGAGGCGCGGCTCGTGCTTGGCGAGAGGAAGGCTTTCCTCGAGGAGCTGGGAAGGGAGAAGGAAATCGCGATCAAGTACACCGAGGCCAGGAAGGCGCTCAGGAACGCGAAGGGGACCCTGCTCAGGCGCGAAGTGGAGAAGCTCGAGAAGGACCTCGCCTCCGCGGTCGCAGAGGAGCAGAGGCTTTTGGCCATCAGGGCCGAGCGCGAGAGGGGAATCGCGCAGGTCGACGCGAGGATTGCCGAGGTGGAGGGGAAGAGGGGGAAGGTCTCCGAGGAGATGCAGGCCCGCCAGAAGACGAACTCCCTGATAAGGAGACTAGAGGAGCTGAAGGCCTCCAGCAGCTCGAAGAGGCAGCTCGCGGAGGACAAGGCTGCATTCCTGAAAGGGGCGGAGGCCGAGGAGGCGAAGCTCCGGGAGGAGGCCGCCGCTGCAAAGGAAGCCATCGAGGGCCTCGAGAAGGAGAGGCAGGCGCTCGCCGAGCAGCTTGCGAAGGCTGAAGCGGAGCTTTCCGCGCTCGGGGGCTTCGCGCAGGACGACGAGGTTTCCGCAGCGAGGGCCGCCCTCGGGAAAAAGGAGGAGGAGCTCGCTTCCGCGAGGGAAACACTCGTCATGATTAATTCCGAGATAGGCGCCAAAAGCCAGCTCATCGCGGCGAAGAAGGAGGAGCTCCACAGCGCGCTTCCCGAATCCGTTTCCGGGGATGAGGCGGAGGACCCCCAGCCGCTCCAGCGCGAGGCAGAGAGGCTGGCGCGGGAGATAGACCGCTCGTTCTCGAGGACGAAGGAGATAAACGGCCAGATGGCGGATTTGGACCGGCAGATGCTGGAGCTGAAGGAGAAGGCTTCCATCCACAAGGTCCGGAGCTCTCCGCACCTTGCAAATCCCGCCCTCAGCTTCATAGCCGAGCTGATGAAGGACCGCAAGGCGGGAAACGGGATTTATGGCACGATGGCCGACCTCATCACTTTCGACCCGAAGCACTCCGCGGCGATAGAGGCCGCGGGCGGGAGCAGGCTTCTCTACGTCGTCGTGGACAGCGTGGATACCGCGAACGGCATCATCTCGAAGCTCAAGGCCGCGAAAGCGGGAAGGGCGACGTTCATACCCCTCGACAGCATCCGGACGCCGCCGCCCGCGAAGGCGGGCGGGTTCTCCTCGGTGATTGGCGTCGTGGAGTTCAGGGAGGAGATAAGGAAGGCGGCGGAATACGTCTTCGCCGACACGCTGCTCGTCCCGGGCGTCGCCGAGGCGAAGAGGCTGGGGATAGGCTCGGCGAGGATGGTTACCGAGGAGGGCGAGATATTCGAGCGCTCCGGCATAATGAGCGGCGGGAGGAGCCAGGGGAGCGTCCTGAACGCCAACGCGCAGAAGAAGATAGAGGCCGAGCTTGCAGAAGTCAAGGCCACGAAGGATTCCATGATGCAGCAGCTATATTCCATCCGCGAGGATGAATCCAGGCTCCGGGGCGAGAAGGCCCAGCTGGAGATACGCATCAAGACCATAGAGATGAAGAGGAGGATGGAGGAGGAGCGCCGGAAGGAGAACGAACAGCTCTATGCGCGCAGGGACCAGCTCAGGGAGGAAACGGCGAGGCTGGAGGAATCCGTCCGCGCGAGGGAGGCCGAGAAGAAGAGGATAGAGGCGTCCCTCGCATCGCTTTCCGAAGCGGTCGCGCAGGCGAAAGCGAGGCTTGCCTCAGCGGAGTCGGAGTCGAGGGAGAGCGCGGAGCAGAGCAGCAGGCGGAGGGCGGACCTGAGCGCGGAGGTCTCTTCCCTGCGGGCAACGATGGAAGGCAAGGCCAGCGAGTCGGGCCTCCACAAGAGCGGCCTCGCCTCCAGGAACGAGCGCCTGCAGAGGCTCGCGAAGGAGCGGGCGGAGGCGCTCGCCAAAATCGACGAAGTCAGGAAGCAGGCGGCGAAGGAGGAGGCGGAGGTCGCGGCGCTCGAGGAGAAGATAAGCTCTGCAAGCAAGGAGATAGAGAAGCTTTTCGAGGAGCTGAAAGGCCATGAAGCGGCCCTGCAGGAGCTGGGCGGCAGGCGGGGGGCCCTGCGCATGGAGGCGGAGAAGGTCGGCAGGGACATTTCGCAGGCCGCGATAAAGAAGGCCACGACGACGACCAGGCTCGAGGACATCGGGGCGGAGTTCGCCTCCTTCGCCGATTCCGAGCAGGCTGAAGGAAGCAGGGAGGAGCTTACGAAAATCGTCGCGGAGTCCGAGAGGACCCTTGCAACGCTCGGCAACGTCAACATGGCCGCAATCGAGATGTTCGACAGGAAGAAGGCCGAGATAGAGGACGTGGAGTCGAGGATAGGCAAGCTCGAGACCGAGCGCGAGGCGATACTCTCAATGATAGGGGAGATAGACGAGCACAAGAAGGACGCCTTCTTCGAGGCATTCGAGGCGATAAGCTCGAACTTCAGCGGGATGTTCAAGCACGTCAACGTCGGCCAGGGCCATCTCGCGCTCAGCGACCAGGCGAACCCCTTCGAGAGCGGACTTTTCATCAAGCTGAGAAGGAACAACCAGGACCATTCCCTGGACGCCCTTTCGGGGGGCGAGAAGACGCTCGTCGCGCTGATGTTCATATTCGCCCTCCAGCTTTTCAAGCCGGCGCCGTTCTACATCCTCGACGAGGTGGACGCCGCGCTCGACAAGCCGAACAGCAGGAACCTCGCCGACCTCGTCGCGAGGATGAGCAACGACAGCCAGTTCATCGTCGTTTCCCACAATGACACCGTGATGTCCCACTCCGACTCGGTGATAGGGGTGACGAAGGCCGAGGGGGGCTCCAAGCTCGTCGGAATAAAGCTCAAGCAGGTAGCCGCTGCATGAACGGGAGAGAGTATTTAAATGTTCATTAAGGATGGTAGACAGGAAGCGGTAAGATGAAAAGAGCACTTTTTGTGGGGAGGTTCCAGCCGTTCCATCACGGGCACTTCTACGCCATAAAGAAGCTGCTGAAGAAATACGGCGAGGTCATCGTGGTAGTCGGAAGCTCGGAAGACGCGTTCACAACCGAGAACCCGTTCACATGCGGGGAGCGCATAGAGATGATGCGCGCGTGCTTCGGCAAGGCCGACCTCTCGCGCCTCGTCATCGTGCCGGTCCCCGACGTGAACGACAATACCATCTGGGTCGAGCACCTCCTCATGCACGTGCCCCGGTTCGACGAGGTCTATTCCAACAACGCACTCGTGAAGATGCTGTTCTCGAAGCACGGGATCCTCGTAAGGACGATAGACTATTACGACAGGGGCCCCAAGGAAGGCTCGCACATAAGGAAGCTCATCGGGGACGGGGACTCCAGCTGGAGGAAGCACGTCCCCAAGCAGGCGGTCGGGATGCTCGAGCAGATGGACGGCGAGGCGCGCCTCAAGAAGATAGTCAGGATGGGAGGACGGCACGTCTGACCGACACTATTTTTTTGCCGACTGCGAGGGCGCTCACGTTAAGCTTCATGGTGCTGTTTATTTCCAGCTCTTCGCTCGAGCCGAAGACGAGCGGGCCCCCGCCGTACTCGTACTCCCCCCAGTCGGGGGCGATGGAATAGTACCTTACGACGCTCGGCTCGTAGGGGAGGCCGGGGTCCGTTTCCGATTCTATCGTCAGCGTGGAGGGCGGGAGGGTGTAGTTCGTGTCCGCAAAATTCAGCGCGAGCTGGCTGGTGTTCGTGAAACCCGGCTCGACCGCCGCGCTGGATGCATCTATGTATGTTACGTAGGGGAACTGCTTCTTCGCGAGTATCTGCGCGGTCGTGAGGGGCTCCGTGAAGAGGATGGTGTCTATCCTTTTGTACTGGTAGTCGTATGCGGAGAGGTCGCCGAGGCTGTCGCGCTCCTCCCAGGGTATTGAATAGGTGTAGGTGCTGCCCTCCATCGATTCGACCTTTGAATCGAGGAGGAGCTCGAGCTCTTCGTATTCTATAGTCCAGCCGAAGGAATCCACCAGGACGTTGTTGCTTACGACCGCGGTCATCGTCACGGCGACCTCGCTGTCGACGTCGAGAATCGGCTTCGTCTCCATCCTCACGACGCCCTGGGGCACGGAAGCGTTTATCCTGCCTCCGAGCGCCTCCACTTCGATCTCGCTCACTGCGATGTTCGCGATGGCGGAGGGCGAGAGGTTCTTTGAGCGCAGCCATTCGGCAAGCGGGTAGACGTCATCCCGCGTGTCGGTCTGTATCACTATGAACTGGCCCTCGGTCCGCATGCTGCCGAATCCCTCCATCGTGGAAAGCTCGTCCAGGACGGACTGGTTCACGCCTGCGGGCAGGAATAGGTAGGGGTCGTACGTCCGTATCGTGCCGTTGAAGGTGGATGTCCCCGTGATGTTCTGCCCGCCCCCCGGGCCTCCGGTGGGGGAAGAGAAGAACCCCCCGCCTATGTAGAAGTCGCCTGCGATGAACATGACGATGATGCCAAGTATGAATGCCGTCTTGATGATGTCCTTTTTTTCCATAGACTGGCCTCTCGGGTGGTTTAATAGGCGTGAAAAATCTTATAAAGCGCGTCGTCGGTTGGAATACATGTGCGATTTCTGCATGAAGGCGAAGGGGATGTCTGAGTACGTGGAGCTCGTGTCCAAGATGCTCGAGGAGGACAAGCGGCGAATGGAGCACACGAAGGAGATGGCCGGACAGCTGTCCCCGATAAAGAAGAGCGTGTACGCTTCCATGGGCTGGCCCGTGAAGCTGGTATATCCGATGTTCGAGGCGAGGGCCGCGTATGCGGTCCCGAACAACTATTTCCAGAACATCGTCCTCGACGATGAGCGCCTCGGGAATTCCTTCGCTCACGGCGCGATGCGCTCCGTGTTTTTTGCAGGCGACCGGCTGGTCGTTTTCTCCAAATCCACGAACTTCAGGGACGCGAAGGAGTTCTTCACGCATTTCATCCTCCTCCATCTCGAGAAGGGCGAGTACGAGGCCAAACTGGCCGGCAACGAGTTCAGGATAACCGCGCAGGTCGAGAAGCCGATGATGAACCTTGTCACCGGGGCGCCGGAGAAGAAGAAAATCGCGTTCTCGTTCCTGCACCAGTCGGTCGAGGGGAGGATAGTCTCGAAGGACCAGGTGAAGGGCTCGGCCCGCTTCAAGGACGTTTACGGGAAATACTCCGGAGGGGCCGACATCAAGGCAGGCTCGATGGACATGGAGGGGTATGCGATAACTGTGCCCCACTTCTCGCCGCACCCCTACCTCCTCCAGCTGAGGAGCGCCTTCGGATACAGCGACAACAAGGAGTTCCAGCTCCATGTGAAGGATTATTTCGAGGCGCATCTAGCGTGATGGACAGTTGGTCCGCCGCAAAAAAGGGTGGTTTTCACTGGCAAAAATGAACTTCATCGAAAAGCTCCTCGTGAACAGCGGCATCTACAATTTTTGGTACAAGCATACATACCTCAGGCGGTTCCTCGACTTTTGCGACATAAAAGGCAAAACGCTGGAAATAGGGTGCGGGAGCGGGTTCACGAGCGCCGAATTGAAGACGCGCTTCGGGGTGGAGTTGACCGCGATAGACTACGACGAAGAAGAGATAGCGCTCGCCAAAAAGAGATACGGAAAAATGAAAATCGCTTTCGAGCGCGGGGACGGGACGGCGATGAGGTTCGGGAATGGGGAGTTCGACTGCGTTATCGAGTTGAATGCCTTCCACCACATCAGGGAGTACAAAAAAGCCGTCGCTGAGACGCGCCGAGTCCTAAAAAAGGGCGGCAGGTTCTACGCCATGGATATCAGCATGTATTTCATGTGGCCGCTGACTCTGCTGATTCCCTTCGAGCATTTCGACGGGAAATTCACGCGGGACAGCCTCATTTCAGTGCTCGAAGAAAACGGCTTCAGGGTAGTCGAGAAGAAAGGCTGGGACTGGTTCATGCTTCATGCCGAAAAGCGTTAGGCCGCCCTAACACGGACTATTATGAAAAAACACCAAAATAGCCCCTAAAGTTAGGAAAATAATATAAAGACGCCGGGGATGAAGGTGAAACCCCCATTCATTTATAAATTTTGTGTAAGAATAGACAACAGGGGTGGGGGGTATGGAGCTTCGGCATGATAGGCTGAAGGAGAGCATAACATCGAAAAAGGCGAAGGCCTTCTCATTTGCCGCCGCTGCCGTGATGGTGGTCGGCATGGCCTTCGCAGGGGGGATTATCAAGGGGAACGGCAGGACCGCTCCTGCGAGGGCGGAAAGGGACGTTCCCGCCATGAGCGAGGGGCAGGGCTGCGGAACGGTCCTCAACGACCGCTACGGCCAGGAGCTAAAGGAAAGGGTGAGCCGGGCGGTTACTGCGAATTCGGCGGAGCTCAGGCAGCGGTCCGGGTGCGAGGGCGAGCTTACAATAAACTTCCTGGTCGCGCCGGGGCCGGGGAAGAGGGTCGGCATCGCGGACGCATGGGTAAGCGGCGCGAAAAGGCCGCTTGAGCCGGAGGACATCGCGCGAATCGCGAGGATAGACCTGCCGCCGGTTTCAGACGACCCGACGAACTGCTCGCTGTACTTCCAGGTCAAAACAAGATGAACGCTGCACTCAGTGGCGCTGCAGCTTTCTTTTCCTGTTTTCGAAGATGGGGATGTAGAGCAGGAACAGCAGTCCCTGCAGGAGCAGGACCGTCCTGATGTCCGACACCAGGAATATCAGGTAGCCTGCAAGCGCGCCCGCGAACCGTCCCCCGTTCAGCATCATCTCCCGGCCTGCCATGACGTCGGGGAGCGACTTGCTGTTGTCGACCGAGAGGGCGAGGGGAAGGGGGAAGAATATCCTGCTGAAGAGGTTTATCAGGCCGAACGCTATGAAGAATGTGAAGACGTCCCCGGCTACGCTCGCGAAGACCGAGGACAGGGCGAACGCCGCGACCGTCGGCAGGATGAACCTGCGGCGCTCCATGGCCTTGTCGGACAGCTTCGCGGTTATCGCGGCCGCGGCCACAGAGAAGACAGTCACGAGGGAGATGAAGCTGCCGTATTCCACGGGAGTCGTGATGAATGCGAGGAGGAATATCTCCAGCGTGAGCGAAACGATGACCATCGCCGAGAATCCTTCCAGGAAGAGGATGGATTTGAGGCCGGAAATCGAGCGCAGGGCGCTGATGATGTCGTAGGAATATTCGCGGTCCTCCAGGAAAAAGAAGGCTGCGATTAGCGTCAGCGCGAAGAGCAGGGCGGAGAGCAGGTAGAGCGCCGGGAATCCCGCCGAGCCCGCGATGACGCCCGCGACGGTCGGGAGCGCGAGGGAAAGGACCGGGCCGAGCGAATAGTAGAGGGCGCCGAGCTGGGCGTTGTTCTCCTTCCGGTGCTCGTAGAAAAGGACGTTGAATGGCATCCAGAACAGGATGTTCGTGAGGCCGGCAAGAAACCTGAAGGCGTACGCGGCGGGGCTTGCCGGGTAGGCGAAAAGCAGCAGCATCGCGGTGCCGGCGACCGCCATCCCGGCCATCATGAACTTTTTAGAGCTGTATTTCCTGAAGAGCGGGAGGATGAGGATGCCTCCTGCGAACCAGAGGGAATTTGAGAGGTAGATTTCCTGGGGGGGCATTCCCAGCGAGAAGAAATAGACCTCGAAGAGAGTCGCGCCGAGCATCCAGCTTCCGAGCCATAGGATGTAGACTACTATTAGCCTTGAGAAAGGGTCGAGCTGCATACAGGGTCATTGCCGGCGGCGCGCCTGACCGGAGTTAGGTTGGAAGGGAATAAAAAGAGCGGGTCATCTGCACAGCGGGCAGAGCCGCAGGGCATGTACTATGAGCCCGATGCCGTAGAGGGCGAGCGCGCCGCCGCCGACCATGTGCGACACCCTGGGGTCGAGCGAGGCGTTTCCGAACATGAAAAGCGCCGCGCCGGCAGCAAGCACAAGCACGCCGCTTACGACTCCGCATATGGCGCACATGCCCCCGCAGTTTTCGCATTTCTCTTCCATCTTTTTTGCCATCTTCTCGCCAGCCATGTTTTTCAGACGCCGCGAAAGTTTATAAAATAATTCTGATTTCCGGGAATGGCAGTATGTTTCCTTAGAATTACACCAAAAAAGGCTGCTGCTGGGTGACGCAGTGTATCGCGCCGAGACCGTGGACGAGCGGCCCGCACCAGATGGGCACGACCTTGCGCCCTGGGAAGTGCTCCTCCAGAAGGGAAATCGCCTTCTCGTCGTTCTCGTGCCGGAAGACGGGCAGGAGGACCGCGGCATTCCCGATGTAGAAGTTGGCGTAGCTCGCCGGAAGCCGGCCATGCTCCGAGCGCACCGGCCCGGGCATGGGGAGGGGCTTCACAATGAGGGGTTCGCCGTCCTGGTCCTTCGCTTTTTGGAGGTCTTCGAAGTTTCTCTTGAGGATGGGGTAGTTCGCATCATCCGGATTTTGCTCGAAGGCGCAGAGGACCGTCCTTTCATCGACGAACCTGGCGATGTCGTCTATGTGCCCGTCCGTGTCGTCCCCTTCTATGCCTTCCCTGAGCCATACTATGTTTTTTGCTCCGAGGTGCTCACGCAGCTTTTCCTCTATCTGGCCCCGGCCCATGCCCTTGTTGCGGTTTTTGTTGAGGAGGCATTGCTCCGTCGTCAGCAGGGTGCCCCTGCCGTTGACGTCGATGGAGCCGCCTTCGAGGATGACTCCCGGCCGTGTCACGTCCATGCCGAGCATCGGGGCGATGGAGTCCGCTACGGAGTTGTCCTTCATCAGCTCCTCGTATTTACCGCCCCACGCGTTGAAAATCCACTTCGTCATCTTCAGCTTCGGCCCGTCCCTGACGAATATGGGCCCGTAGTCGCGCATCCACACGTCCACGGTCCTTATCCTGTGGACGAGGAGGTTTTTCGCCGAGCCTGCGGCCTGGACCGCATCCAGCACCTTTTTTTCGGTCTTTTCGTCATCCACAAGCAGATGGACTTTCTCCTTGGGGGTAAGGGCGAGTATCATCTCCACGTACGTCTCCTCGACTTTCGGCAGGATTCCGTCGGGAAAAGTGAGCGGGTCCTTGGGCCATGAGAGCCAGGTTGCCTCGTGTGGCTCCCATTCTGCGGGCATGTGCATGGGGTTGATGTCGGGAAGGAAATTTAAAAATCAGCCGCCGCGCCCTGCTACATCGAAGCGTCCGCCGGCCGGCCCGGTGCCGTCGATGTTGAAGATTAGGTTGAGCGAGCCGAATGCCGACGAGGGTTCGCCCTCCGGGTGGGGATTGCCCGACACGTCCCCCAGCCAGCCTCCGCGCAGGGCTATTCCGAAGCTGTGGAACGGGAAGTAGCGCAGGTCGCCGAAAGCCTCGATGACGGGCGATTTGGACGCGAAATTGTATTCCGCCCTCATTCCAGGCGCGATGGATACCAGTCCGTGAGGGAGGTAGAATGTCATTTCGAGCGGGATAAGCTCCCCGCCTGCGTTGACCTCGCCGGCGAAGTTCGTGACCTGCGGGGTGAGCATGGTCCTCAGCCTCATCCTGTGGTTCGCGAGGTAGTTGCCGGAGACCGTCAGGTAGGCGAGCACGTTCTGGATGTCCCCGAATGCGCCGATTCCGAGCCGCTCGAGCCGGAAGGGGAACGCCGGCTCGCAGGGGACTGTCGGGAACCTCAGCTCGATGCCGTATAATCCTACATACCCCTCGCTCGAAGACATTCCCACGCTATCGGAAGTCCCGTCCGAGAACGACATCGTCTGCCTGCTGCTCCAGTTGCGGAACCCGAAGTTCCCATAGAGGATGAGCTCCATGGGCACGCCCCTCAATCCAGCTCCGAGCGATATCGCGGGCGTCAGGCTGATTGCGTTGCCCGTGCCCTCAGCGGGACGCTCCTCGTGGTTTCCCGAAGTCTCGTCGCGGTGGGTGACGAGGTCCCTGAACCGGAAGTGGTCGTACTGGAGCGCGAGCGTGTAGGACAGCGGGCGGATGCTGAAATCGCGCCTCCCGGGGCTGACCATGAACCTGAAGAAGGGGTGCGAGTTCTCCGCGATGTTGTATGTAGCACTTACCCCTCCGCTGAACGGGACGACAGCGCGGGGGTTGATTCTGTCTTCGTGAAGCGCTCCGGCCACGCGGTAGGCGGAGCTACGCATGATAAGCAGGGGGCCGGGGCTGAAGCGCTCGGATTCCGGGTGCCTGTGCTCGTCCTCCCTGTGCTCCGCCGAAACCCCGGCCCGGTCGGGCGGATGGTCCTGCGCGTATGCAGCCGACGGGAGAAGAAGCGACCCCGCAAGCAGCGCGGCCCTGAAGCGGTCTTTCGCCTTCCCAAAATTCGTCCTTTCCCTCGCTGGCCTCTGAGATTCCATAATCTCACCGGTCCTGTCTTCCCGATGCGTCGCTTTTCTCAAGGCCCCCGTTCTTGCCCGCGGAATCCCCCGGCCCGGAGGACGGATGATTCCGTATGCTGGCCCTTTGTCCATCTGGGAGGACAGTTTCATCATACAACGTGCATGAAAGGTTTTTTAATTTGATGGAAAATTGTGTAATTATCTCTCGACGAGCTTCCCGTACGTTTCGGGCCTGCGGTTGTAGAAAAACCTCCAGCCCTCGCGGACTTTTTTTCCGAGACTCGTGTCTATGTCCGCGATTACAAGCCCCTCGGAATCGCCTCCTCGCGCCAGTATGGTCCCGAACTGCGTGCTGATGAACGAGCCTCCCCAGAATTTCGTCTTTCCCTCACTGCCGACGCGATTCACGGCGCACACCGCAGTGGCGTTCGCGATGGCATGGCCGCGCTGGACTGCCTCCCACGCAGCCTGCCAGTCCCCCTCGGCCTGCTCGATGCCAGCCACGGTGCCGATTGCGGTCGGGTAAAAAATGATATCCGCCCCCATCAGGGCGAGCGTCCTTGCCGCTTCCGGAAACCACTGGTCGTAGCAGATGAGGGTCCCGAGCTTCCCGAATTTCGTGTCGAAGACCCTGTAGCCGAGCGCCCCCCGCTCGAAATAGTTCTGCTCGTAGAAGCCGGGGTCGTGGGGGATGTGCATTTTTTGGTACTTTCCCAGGAACTTTCCGGTTTCATCGAAGACCGCGGTCGTGTTGTAGAACGTTTTCCCTTCGCGCTCGAAAACCGAGCCGCCGACGACTACGACGCCATTCTCGCGCGCCGCGGCCGAGAGGGCTTCGGCAGTCGGCCCGGGGACCTCCTCCGCATATTTTTCCGCATCGGCCTTCGCCTCCTGGGGAAAGTATGGCGAAGTGAAAAGCTCCGGGAGGCAGACGACGCTGGCCCCTTTTTCCGCGGCATCCTTTATCATGGAAACCGCTTTCCGCACGTTGCCTGATTTGTCCGGCCCCATGCTCATCTGGGCGAGCGCGATTTTCACCATCATTTCAGGCACCATCCGATATCTTCCTTAGCCTCTCCAGGCTTTGCCCGGGCGTTTCTATCGTATTGAGGAGATGCACCGGAGCGCGGCCGAACAGCTCCATGAAGAACTTTTTACGCTTCGACAGCTTCTCCTCGCTGCGGACAAGCTGGTGGGGGTTGCAGAAATCGTTTTTCAGCATGAAATCCAGCGCCTCGTCGGGCTTGAGCTCGCGGAGCGGGGGAAGCTCCGGGTTCCGGGTGAGGAGGACGGTCGCGGCGAGCGTGGAGTCCGTCCTTATCCTGTCGCCTCCGACGAGCCGCTTCACGTCCACGATCGCCCTTTCCTTCGAGTCCTTGCGTATCCCCTTGAGCTTTTCCTTGTATTCCGGCCAGCAGTTTTGAAGGTCCCCGCGGATGTACGAGTTTTTCTCTGACGAATGCACGAGCGTGTCATGGTTCGCGAGGCGGACGAAGAACCAGTCGTCGGTGACGAAGTTGCATCCCTTATCGAGGAGAAGCCCGTAGGTGAGCGTTGTCTTGCCGCTCCCCGAAGGGCCGATTATGCCGATGCCGCGACCCCCCCTGTCGATGAACGAGCCGTGGACAGAGTACCTCCTGTGCTCGGACGTGAAGTCCTCCAGGAAGTCCGCGACGATAGCGAGCGCAACGCTTTTCACCCACCCGTAGTAGTCGCACCCCTCCAGTATCGCCGTCTTGGAGATGGGCTCGTACATGACCCTGAACCGGGGGCCGGAAACGGCGAAGAGCCGGCCGTGCGGGCGTATCCAGTCCGGCAGGGGCTCGAAATTGTCCTCCCACATGTCCTTGAAGTCGTGGTTGTCGGTGAAGAACTTCACGCAGGTGCCGTGGATGACCGCCTTGCGCTCGTAAACGGCCGATGGATATATTTTTTGCATCAGCCCTTCCTTGGCCTCTGGGGTGATGATTTCCACGTCGTATCCTGCCATGTTTAAGGAATGGGCGTATATGTTTAAAGAGTGTTCGAAGCAAATGGAAGTTTGTCCACTTTTACATTTAAAATACCATTTTAAATGTTAGCAGGGAGATATTATGCGTATGTCAGATGAAGGTAGGGGGACGGCCAGAAAGTCTCTTAGCTTTACCCAGGGCGACATGAATGAAAGGGCGCCCTCGAAGGTGAGCACCGGCCGTTACAGGATGGGTGAGCGGGAGGAGTTCCCGCCGGCGTCCTCAGCAAGCCCCCTCGTGGAGAGCCTCGTGGACCTCGGCG
>JBFLVW010000081.1:5874-22608 GCA_040758235.1 Microcaldota archaeon | reverse complement strand
CCATATCGTGCTGGGTTACCCCGAAAACGGCGAGCATCGTGCCGCGGTACATCCGCGCACCGAAACCTGAGCCGTACATCAGCGACGGCCTCCATCGCTGAGCCGCGCCATGCACTCCCATCTGCATGAAGGGCTGGGCCGCCTGGAATGCCGCGAGGAACGCCTCGCCCCAGCCGAATTCGGCAGGGATGCCGCGCCTGCGCTGCTGGAGGTACTGGCCATACATGTCGAGGACCTGCAGCTCGCCCATCAGCAGGCCGCCCCCTATCATGAGGTAATGCGACGTTCCGACGGCGCGCTGCATCAGCATCGCGCCCCGTGAGAGCTCCCCTGTCACCGCGACCGGCGCAAGCTCCAAGCCCGCAGTCGCCTCCGCACCGAGGACCGAACGCAGACCTCCCGCGCCCCTCGCGAGATTTCCCGCTTCGCCCAAAAAGCTCGACATCCCGGCTGTCGCGAAACCCAGAGCTGCAAGAGCAACGCCACCACCGGCAAGTATCTGCTGGGTCCTCGACATCTGGTCCCAGCCGCCGGACGCGAGCCTCTGCTCCTCGAAACCTTCCAGCGCATGGGTGAGGAAGTACCCCGCTACCAGAATCCCGCCTCCGGGAACCGCCGACACGAGCGCAGCGGCCGGTATTTCAATGACAGTCCTGACGATGCCCCAGGTCCTGTCCTCCTCGCCGCCCTCCCGTATCTGCTGCTCGACGAACCGGTTCATCTCCCCGCCCGCGCCGGCTATCCTGCCCCTCGCGGCATCCGCTTCCCGCGCCCTCCGGCCCGTCCTGTCAGCGGCTGATTCGCCCTCCCTCGCCGCCCTGCCCCTGAGCAGGCCGTCGACGGTTCCGGTCGCGATGCTCGTCTGCGTGAGCACCCTGCGATATATCGCGCCGCGCTCGTCATGGCTCACCCATGTCCTCAGGCCCACGGTAGCGTTCATGAAATGCTGCCTCGCTGCAGAGACCGTGCTCATCGCCTCTCGCAGAGCCTGCTCTTCCTCCCTGCTCATGTCCTCGATGCGCGTTCCCCTGCCTGTCCTCGGGTCCACATTGAATCCGAGCCCCGCAAATGTCATCCTCACGTCCGCATCCCCGACGCCGGCGGCTTCACGGTAGTATCCGAATAGAAGGTCATAGGACGACGCCCCGAGGCGGTCGTACAGCGCCCTCGACTGCCTGCCCATCTCGAGGCGCTGGCGGGCCTCGGAAATCTCGCCCTCGTTCCCGCGCCTCTGCGCTTCTTCGAGCTGACGCTCCAGCTCCCTCAGCCCTGCTTCGTCCGGCGGCCTTTCGGCGCTCGGGCCCATGCCCATGACGCTTTGGCCGATGTCCTGGAGTATCTCCAGCTCCCCCCGTGCCGCCTGCTGGAAGGCACCGACAATGCCGCGCGTCTCGTGGGAACTGCCATGCCGGATGCTGAATCCGTCATGCACGGTGAGGCCAAGCGAGTCCCTGGTCCCGGCCCGCTCAAGAGATATCTGGTCGAGGGTGATCCCCCTTCCGGTTCTGACTGCCTCCGACACGCTCCCCGGACTCCTCGCCGCGAACTGCGCGAGCTGGAGGTACGAGGCGGCATGCCCCCGGAGGGCGTCGCGCATGAAATGGTCAGTCACGCTTGACTGGGTGAGCGCGTCGGCGCGGTCGAGCGCCTCGAGGCCGCGCTGGGCCGCTATCATGGAGAAGTTCCAGCCGGTTGCGTGTTCCTGGTAATCCCTCATCACGCGACCGTATCCGGCGTCCGCGATGAGGCCGAGCTCCACGCCCTCGGTTATGCCTTCGCTCTCCGCGCTCTGCTCCCGCCTCTCGCGGTCGCCGAGTTCCCTCAGCCTGTGCGCCGCGTCCCGAAGCAGGGCGGGGTCGTTGTGGAGGATCCTCATGATGGCAGCTTCGTCCCGCGCTTCGACCGCGTCGCGCAGCTGCTCAACCGGAAGCGGCCTCAGCCGCCCTATGTCGCCCTCTCCCTCCCTGCTCCCGCTCATCCGGAATACCATGGATGCCAGCGAATAAGCGACTCCTGGGGGCGTCAAATCGTCACGCGAATGGACCGCCTCTATCGCCCTCGTGTAGGCGTCCTCGGCATCGCGCAGGCTCCCAATGACCTCCTGCCTGTCCCTATGGATGTCGTCGAAAATGCCGAGCCCCCTTATCAATCCGACGTTGAGGCTGTGCGCCTCCACGCCCCTCGCTCCCATGTCAATCTCTTGGCGGGTCGTAAGCTCCCCGAAGCCGCTTCCCGGATGCGCCTGCCTTTCCAGATATTCCCTCGTCTCCCTTATCGCGCTGCGGAAGTTGGACCTGCGCTGGCGCTCCCCGCGCCAGACGACCTGGTCGCGGACCGAATCCGTCAGCTCTTCCGCCTCCCCGAACCTCCCGCGGTCTATTGCGATGAGCGCCCTCCTCAGCTGACCGTCGAGTCCCTCCGTTGGGAACTCCTCCAGTCTGTTCCACCTGCGCTCCTCCTCGCTCGCAGGGAGTATGCCTGCTTCAGGGTCCCCGTCCCTGAGCCTCCAGTGCGTCTGCGCCACCCTCACCCGCTCGAGCAGGACGGGCATCCCTCGCTGGGCAGCGCCGAGATACCTGCGCGACTGCGCGAACCTCTCGGCACGGGCCATCCTCCGCCCGCGGTCTATCCTCCTCTGCACCCATGCGGCATCGTACGCAGGCTCGCGGTAGCTTGAGGGCTGGTCGGGGGGCTGGGGCATGTAGACCGGATGCTCCGAGCCCCGTCCGTATTCGCGCCAGTATCTTTCATTCTGCTCTTCGAGCTGCCTGGCCTGACGGAGGAGAGAGCGGACTTGCTGCTGTATCGCGCCCTGTTGCGCCACCTCTACGGAGCCAGTCTGCAGGTCCGCCGAGCCGCGATGGAAGAGGCCCGATACCTCCGCGATTGTTTCGCGCGAAAGCTCGCCTGCCGGGGCTGAAATGACGGCCTGTCCGGCCTCCTCGAACGCCGAGGCCGCACGGGAAAGCTCTGCTCTCCCGCGCTCGCGGCGCCTTGTCGTTAGAGTCGTGATGCTCCTGTGAAGCCCGAGCGCGGACTGCTGCAGCCCCTCAGCCGCCTGGATCAGCGCGCTCCCCCGCTGGGCCCGAGCAGTTGCCTCGGCATCGAGCCGGTCCCTTTCAGATTCATCAGCCGCCCTAAGAGCCTGCAGCCTCAGACTGCCCGCTTCGCGTAGGAGGGCTACGCCCTGCCTGTAATATTCCTCGGCATGCCCCGCCCGCGCTGCCGTCCCTTCGAGGTCAACATGCTCAAGCTGCCGCGCGAGCGCTTCGGCTTCCTCGCTGCCCGCGCCAGCCCGCCTCCGCTCTAGCCGCGCCCTCTCGGCCTCATACCTGCTCCTCGAGCGCGGGGTGTCGATTTCAACCCTCCTCGAGTTGAACTCCGCCTGCCCGAGCCCGAGGTCGTAATCGGAAAGCCTGAGCTGCAGCTCATCCAACCTTCGGGCAGCTTCCTCCGGCGACGAGCCGGAGAACATGACTTCCGCCACTGTCGGGGGCGGATTTTCATACATCCTTTCCGTGAGCTGCTCCATCGAGGGCAGGCCCAGCCCAGCGTTTCCTTGGGCGAGCGCGAGCATGCGCTGCACTTCCGGGTCGGACTGGTCCAGGCGCGACGCCCTGCCGAACATGTCGGCCAGGCCGCGCATCAGCTGCGCCCCCGCCGAATCGCCGCCGCGCAGGGCCCTGTAAGCGAAATTGTAATACCTGAGGACGCGTGAGTGCAGCTCCCCGGAGCCGGCGGATGCGAGCGCAGCCTCGCGGTCGAGAATGTAGCGCGCCATTTCCCTTCCTGCTTCCGCTGAGACGGGGCGCTCGTCCGGGGGAAGGCGCTCCGCCTGCTCGGCGCCCATTCCTCTGCCGTCGAAGCGCCTGAACTCCCTGAGTATGGCCTCCCTCTCGGCATCGGAATCAGTCATGCAGAAGGACTGCGCGAACGAGAAATAGGCGGCCGCGTCCTGGAAATTCCCCTCTTCCAGCGACGCCATTCCCCTCTGATACATTCCTGCGGCCTGCTCCCGTGCCTCCCCGCGCAGGCCCTCCATCGCCTCGCGCGCGCTCCTGAGGCCGCGGACCGTTTCGAGCTGGCCCGCCCGCTCCTGCGGGTCCTCGCTCGTAGCGAAAGTCGCAGCTATCTCATCCTCAGTGCCAAGGAGCATGACCATCTGTGCTTCCGCGCCCCTGAGCCTTTCCTGGGAAACGTCCTCCGCGCGGGAAAGCGATGTGAGGATTCCATCCACGGCTCCGATTACCCTGTCGAAAATGCCGCGCTCCTGCGTGCCTTCGCCGGCCTGCGAGCGCAGCTGGGAAAGGGCGTCCCTCCTGCCAAGCAAAATGACCGATGCCGTTCCCTGCCCCTCGGCCCGTTCGCACCATCTGCCCCTTTCTTCGCGGCTTCCGCCCGCTTCCGTGAACCTCCGCGCAAGCGCGTCCACCGCCTCTTGCGGTGCGTCCGGGCCGAGAACGCGCCTGGCGGCCTCCTGCGGGCTCACCCTCCGCCTCTCTTCCGGGTGGCTTACAAGCGCCTCCATCGCGCGGATGTTGCCGGCAGATTCAAGCCTCTCCGAAACGGCCGATAGCCGCTCGCGCATCTGCTGGTCCGCGGCGACGTATGCCTGCCCCATCTGGAGCTGGGCAGCCGCGCTCTCGATAGGCCCCTCGCCGCTTATCGCTGAAAGTGCCCTGCGGAAAAAGTCCATCGCCCCGCGGGCTGCCTGGCGCGCCGGCCTCGGGAGCCTCTCAATCCTCCGTTCCTGCTCCCGCACGGTTTCGGCGGCGTTGAGGGCTGCTGCCCCCCTCGTAAGCGTCTCCATCGTCGGCTCGCCCTCGGCCAGTCTCTGCGACATGCGCTCGAGAGCGCTCCTCGTCTGCTCGTCCCTGACTCCCTCCCTGTCGCCCAACCCGGCGAGCCTCGTCCTAAGGTGGTCCGCTATCGAGCGGATAGCCTGCGGAAGCTGAATCCTCCCTTCGGCGAGGTCCCCGCTCGTCCGCTCAAGCGAGGCGCGCGCCGCGCCCGTTGCGCGGTCCGCCTGCGATGCCATGAAAAGATGGGCCTGCGACTGTTCCGTATTCCCTCCAAGCAGGGCCGAAAGCCCCCGGCCGAGTATGCGCTCGAGAGGAGCGACTGACGCGCCCTCCCTTCCGCGGAGAATGTTGTCGCGCATATTCTGGACGTAGGACATGAGGGACTCCATCCTGCGCAAATCCTCTTCGGATGGCCGCTCGCCCCCGGCAATCCTCCGGCGCAGCTCCTCTGCCTGCCGAGCGAGGCGCTCAAGGCCCTCCCTCAGACCCTCGTCCCTCACGCTTTCGCGCAGGCGGCCGAGCTGGTCCGAGAAGCTCTGGATTGTCGTCTCCATCGCGGCCCTTTCCGCACCCTGCCTCTCGCGCAGGAATCCTTCAATCTGCCTGAATATCCCTTCGGCCCTGCCGGTGAGCTCGCGCGCCTGCTCAGCGCCTGTTCCCTCCCTCGCGTGCCTGCCGAGGACGGTAATCATCTGCTCGAGAGCGCCCCGCGCCTCGGCCATCTGCGGCCCCTCGAGGGCCGCCCTGTTCTCGGTAAGGAACCGGGCCATCCTGAGGACAAGGTCAGCCCGTTCCCTGAAAGTGGTCCTTTCCGCCTCGTTCGCCCCTTCACGGTAATCGCGCAAAACGCTCCGGACCGCCTGGATTACCTCCTGGCTCACACCGGCCCTCCGCAGGGCGCTCACGACACCCGCGACCTCTCCCAGCGCCTCGATACCGGAAGTCGCGAGCTCGGCGGGGGCAGTCGGGTCCTCTCCGCGCGAGCGGGCTTCCTCGGCCCGCTCCGCATGCCCCTCGATTTCCCGAATCTCGTCCTCGTAGTCCCTCCGCTCCTCTTCCCCGAGCGCGTCTTCGGCGAGCCTCCTCGCGATGGTCCTGTCTATCGCCTGCGGGCCCGTCATGGCGGCGGTCATGGTTTCGGAATGCATCCGGACCTTCGCGACGGCCTGGTCGGCCTGGAACGCCTGCTTCTGGAGAATTATGTCGGCTGATTTTGCAGGCATCGGCCCCTTTTCCATCGGAAGGGGACTCGGAACTTTTACGGGCGGCGCCTCGAGTCCCTTGCCATATGCGACGAGTCCCTTCGCGGCGACGTCCGTGGTTGAGACTACGCTGCCTAATTGCGGTGCCTGTTTCTGCGCCGGTGCCGCCATGTGTGCCTACCCGTAAGCGTGGCAGATATCCACGAACTCGCGGAGCCTCTTCAGCTTGTCGCCGAACTCCTCCTTCTTCCCCCTCGCCTTGAGGGATTTTCCCGCCCATTCGGAAAGCGCGTCATGGAATTTTTTGTATCTGTCGAATTTCGGCTTGAGGTCGGCCGGCTTTTCCGGTGAACCCTCCCAGGTGGCGATGGCGCTCTCGAGCACTGTGATGGTCTGATTGACCTTCTGGACCGTCTCCTGCTCCACGCCGTCAATGTTCTCCGGGGTCAGGTTCCCGAAACCAACGACTTCGCCTTTTTTGCCTGCCATCTGGTACCGCCTCGCTCCGTCAACTCTTTCGGAGCTAAATATATTATATATTGCTGCATCGGCCGGAGGGAATGCTTATTATGGATTGCAGGAGAAATCATTCCGATGAGACACCGGCAGAACCCCGGAGGGGGCGGCAAGCCCAGGCATGACCTCCGGGAGGAAATCGAGCGCCTGAAGACGGAAGCCGAGGAAGGCCCCGGGTTCGCCCGGAAGCGCGAGAGGCTTGCCGCGAGGCAGGTCGCATGGGGGTTCGCGCAGGCGAGGGAATCGCTCCGGGACGAGCTCTCCTCGCTGGCGCGCATATTCGAGAGCGCTCCCCCCAGGATTCCGGCCGACTTCGACACGCGCATCGCGAGGGCGTCGATAGCGATGTACCTCATCGAAAAATGCGACGAGCTGCTTGCCGCGGCGACGGAGCGCAAAAGCACGCCCGCCCTCCTCCTCTACAAGCGGGCATCCGCAGCGGCCATGCGCGTCCTTGATAAGGGCTTTTTCGGCAAAAGCGCCGGCGACATAATACGCCAATACCTTGCCGCCGAAGTGGAGTTCACGGCGTGCGCGGAGCACCTCGGAGTGCCGCTCCTGACGCTCGAGCAGGCGGTCCGGGCATACAAGGGAAAGGTTGCGGACTCGCTTGATTCGATAAACGGCACTCATTAAATAATCTTGGGGGCGAAATGGAATCATGCCGGAACCCAGGAAGAGCGAGCCGCCTTCGACGGGAGCAAAAGTAATCGACCTTGCGGAAAGGCGGCGGGCGCGGGAAAAAACGATGGGCGAGCCTCCCATGGCGGCCGCCGGCGCGAGGAAAATCACGAGGGCGGAATGCATGGAGCGGCTCTCCGAAATCGCGCCCGTGAGCCAGGACGTGCTCGGCCTTCTCGGGCTTCCGCAGGAAATTTACCTTGTAAGCCCGGCTCCGGCGTCGTTCTCGACTGATTCCGGAAAGACCATCGCGGGCGTCGCATCCGCGCTGATGTTCGATTCAGCGCTTCCCTCCGACATGCCGGAATACGGAGTCCACATAAGCCCGCAGGGCAGCAATGTCTTCTGCACGCTCGTCGACAAGAAAAGGAAGATAATCGTCTGCGAGAGCATCAGCAACATGTACGCGCCGAACGGCTCGTTCGTCGCCTTCTCGGACAGCGTGAGGGACGCCCTCGACGCGGTCCGCGAGCAGGAAGCAGGCGGCGAGCCCTTCAGCTTCATCATCTTCAAGGACAGCGTTTCCAGGGTTGTTTGAATGGCGGCAAGCAGGAGCAGACGGGACCCCCGCGCAGGGGCGCGCCTTCCGGAAGCACGGCCCGACCCGCCCCACTGGTATGCCGCCTTCGTGTTCGAGAGCTCTTACGCAAAGCCTCCATCGGAGGAAGACCTCTCGCTCCTCAGGAAAGCGAAAGAGAGGGTCATCGGGGCCGCGATGAGCGCGGAAAAGCGAAAGCGCCTCCTCGACTACCTCGCCCTCGGGGAAGGGGCGAATTTAGGGCGGTTCCCAATCGTCCAGACAGAGGCCATCGCGAACAAGTACCTGGACGGCGCGATTACCGAGGACCACTTCGATTTCGAGGCGCGCCTCATGGCTGCCTGGCGCTCGGGAAAAATCAGCGGCTTCATAGACGCCGAGAGCGTGGCGCTCGACACGCGGGAGCTTTCATCGGCGGAGCGGAGGCTCGCGAAAAAGATGCTCGCGCTCGCGAAAACGAAGAGCCCGATAATAATGGCCATCGCCGTTTCCTCCCTGCGCGTGTACTATTCCGGTGCAGACGGCGAGGCAAGGAGCACCCTCCTCTCCCAGGCCATGCAGCTCGTCGAGAGCGCGCCGGACGCGGAAGCGCAATCCTGAAAACCCCCCGCTTGCAACACCTCTTTTTAAACTATTCCGTGCAAACTAACAAGCCGTGGGGAAGGTACTAGAATTCAGGGGGGGCGGGGCAGAAGCCCGTAAAATCGACGAAGGCCAGCCGGGCTCCGACGTCAGGAAGCTCCGCGTGCTCGTCGAGTCGAGGCGCGGTATGCTCGCCTTCAGGGCAATCCGGCAGAAAATCAGGGACGAGGCCCTCTCGCTCAGCTATTTCTTCCACGGCAAGGGCCTCGACAACCGGCCTGAGGATTTCGAATTGCGCATAGCGCGCGTTTCATTCGCCATGTACCTGCTGAATGCGACGGACAGGATGCTCCAGTCCGCGGAAAGGACGCAGAATGCGGGCCTCGCGCAGAGCCTGGATTCGGCCACCAAGGCCCTGCTCGCATTCCTCGACGAACCTTATTTCTCCGCCGATGCGGAAACGATCATGCGCAGCTACCACTCGCGCTGCGAGCCTGTCTTGCGCTCGGTCGCCTCGAAATGCGGAGTCCAGCTCCTCGGGCCGGAGCCTGCCGTAGAGGCGTTCAAGCACGAGCTTGCCGACATGATAGACAAAATCAACGGCGTCTGCTAGTTTTGGTGTGCGGCCTAGGAAGGAAAAAGGCATCCCTGAACGAGGCCATATTAAAATATTGCCGGAGAATCCTCACTATGGCTAAAAGGTCCTCGACAAGGCCGAAGAAGGCCAGGCCCGGCGATACTCTCCGGCCCGCAGCCCCGCTTCCGGCCCCCCCAGAGCGGACGGTCACTCCAGACGACGTCTCGAAAAGGCTCAGGGGGCTCTGCAAAGGGTGGAGCGACGGCGTCGCCGCCGCGCTCTCCATGCCCCAAAAAATGTACGAGAACTCGACCGACGGCACGACGCTCTTTTCCGGAGACCGCGAATCCGCCGCGCTGCGGGTGATTTCGGCAATCTCCTCCGGTTCCGCGGTTTTTCCAAACGACCCCGTTTACGCAATTTCGGTAACCGAGCGGGGCGGCTCCACTTACTTCGTGCTCGCCGACATGCGCAGGAGGATATTCGTGCGGGAGCGGCTCTCCTCCCTCCAGGACGCCGACGGAAAAAGCTGGATGGATGTGTTGGAGAAGATAGACGCGGCCCTCTCGCTCGCCGGAAGCGGGCGGGCGAAAAACGAGGGGCTCGTCGCCGTCTTCGACGGAGTCCTGAAAGCCGTCAAGCCCGTCGTTCCTATGGGCCCGCCGCCAGCCATCAGGCCGCTTTGAGCAGAAGGCGTCCGGTCCCCGGCCTCCAGCATCCTGTCATCGCCGTTTTAGGTTCAGGGTAGCGGGTTCAGATAGCAATATATAAGTTAGACGCCAAAGACATCCATGGCGAGCGCCAACAGGAGAAAGCCGGCTCCGGAAAGGGGCGGAGAGACGCGCATGGCAAAGGAATTTTCCGGGCGGAAGCTGCCCGCTGACGTTACCGAAACGGACGCGTCAGAAGTCGCCTCGCGCCTCAGCACGAAGGCCGGCGGGTGGCATGAAGAATTCGCGGAAACCCTCGGCCTGCGAAAGAGCATGTTCGTGTTCAACGAGGGCAACCTCCTGGTTTTTTCGGGCGACCCGGACCTGAGCGTGATGAAGTTCCTGCCCGCCATGAGATTCGGGGGAGCGCCTCCGAAGGATATCAAGGCATACGGCATCGCCATCTACGAGACCTCCGGGACCGCCTACTTCGTCTTCGTCGATACTGAAAGGAGGGTCGCGGTGAAGGACAGCATCGCGAGCTACATGTCGGAATCCAGGGACGACTGGGGGCGGCTCATGGACCTCGTCGGCGAGGCCCTCGCAATCGCCGAATCTCCGGCGGCCAAGCCAGGGAAGAAATTCGTACTGATAGACCAGGTGCTCGACAGGCGGGAAATCATATAAATCTCATTTTTACAGTAAAAACCACAATATTTAAATAATGTCCGCGACACATTAAAGCATCAACTCCGGATGATTTTAATGGCTAATCGGGACCACGAAGAGATGCGATACTATCACAGGCTATTCCGTGCCGAGCGCCGCAGCGAGGCCATCGAGCGCCTCCGGAGCGATTTCAGGGCCGTGGCGAAAGACGCGAAGATAGAGAGCGAGAGGCTCGGACCCGCGCCCGGGCATTCTCCTTTCATGACCATCCCTCCCGAATACCGCAAAATCCTGGACGCGTTCGGGATGTGCACGCCCAAGACGCGGAGGCTCGCTAATCTCACCCTGGAAATCTTCGACAGGATGGACAGCAGGCACTTCATGCACCTGCTGAAAGAGTCATTCTTCGACCAGACGGGCAACCTCAAGCCCGGCGAATTCCACGACCTGTTCCTGGGGTTCCATTCCGCGCTTCTCGATGAGATACGGAAAATGAGGGCGGAAGGCACCTACGCCATACCTCTTTACAAGGCGGAAATCATCCTGAGAAAAAAACACTCAGGGAGTTGAGTATTTCTTTTCGATTGACTTCCGCGTTGCCTCCAGCACTCCGTCCAGCGATATTTCCGCGGTGCGCTCGTGCTTAACCCAGCTTCCCTTCTTTTTGTAGGAGTTCAGCTTAGTTTCGTAGGAGCTGTGGTCACCGACGAATATTACAGTTCCCGTGTCGCCCTCGCGGGCGAAGAGCCCGCGCTTCCCGCCGAGGTCGATGTTGTAGAGGTTTCCTCCCTCGAAAGTGCTGGAAGTCCCTTCGAGCTTGGATGACGTCGAGGTCCGTATTGCGGCTTCCACCTCTGGAATCGTCTTCACGAACCTCATCGCCACCTCTTCGTCGGCCTTAAGGGCTTTCACCGCATCCTCGCTTATGAAAATCCTCGACCTGACATTGTCGGGGAGGCCGGCAAACATCTGGTACTCTCTGGAATTCACATACTCCCTCTCTATCAGCTGTTCCCTGTAGTGGAGCCTGGGAATCTCGCCGGCAGCACGGTCGGGATAGCCCTGCTCCCTCAGCCATTTCCTAGCGCCGGCTTCGCCGCCTTCCCTTATCGCATCGAGCAGGCCGGCATCCGCCTTCCCCTTGACTTCGGTTTCGAAATACCTCATCGTATTTCTCGCATAAGTGTCCATGAACCTGTTTATCCTGTCGCTCGAGAGCTTGGCGTTCTGCATCTCCTCACGGAGCTGCGTGGGCGGCAGCGATTCGAACAGCTCCTGCGCTGTGGAGGCCCCCCAGTCCTTCATAATACCCTCGAGCTTGGCCTGAGCCTCGGCATCGGTCATGCTCATGAGGGGAGTGACGGCTTCCTTGGGGGGCTCGGCCGCCTTCTTCGCCTCCCTGATTGCGATTTTGACGTTATTGGCCTTCGCCCTCTCGACATCAGTCTTCGGCTTCTCCCCCCTTGCGAACCTCAGGAAGTCGTTTAGTCTGTCGAACGTACCGACCAAGCCTTTGCCCCG
This sequence comes from Microcaldota archaeon, assembly GCA_040758235.1. Taxonomy (GTDB): domain Archaea; phylum Micrarchaeota; class Micrarchaeia; order Anstonellales; family Bilamarchaeaceae; genus Bilamarchaeum. Next base: position 10,870 of record JBFLVW010000081.1, on the reverse strand, counting down.
CGCGTAGCGGATGAATGCGTCGAACAGGACGTCGCTGTCGATTTTCATGCCGTCCGCCGCCAGGTTGAGCTTCCTGTTGAAGTCAAGGCTCCACGCGACGTCGTTCTCCTCGGCCCGGTTCAGCCTTCCGCCGATGATAGCCCCTCCGGCGGGTTTCTCTGCAGGCTTTTCGGCTGGCGCGGCTTTCTGCTCCGCGGCCGGAGGCATTGGTGTCCCCACTTTTGTTGCCTCCTCTCCCGGAGCGACCTTCCCGGTTCCCCCGCGGAGCTTGTCCAGCTCGCCCGCGAGGGTCGGGACGCTCTCGCGGGTCCCGACCAGGTCGGTGAAGGACAGCCCAGTCATCTTTTTGTACTCTTTGTCGATGTAAGAAGAAAGCGCGGCCGTAATATCCTCCTTCGGCCTGGACGCCCAGTTCTCCCCAAGCTCCCTGCTGAGATGCCCGCTGATGTCCTCGTAGGCGGTGGCATGCGGCGTCCCCGCCCTCACCTTCGCCCTTTCGGACAGCATCTTCAGGAGCTGCGCTGGCGCGACTCCGTTCGTGAGCATGCCGATGGACTCCCTGGCAACGGCGGTCTTCTCCTGGTTGCCCGATATGGTCAGGTCGCGGAGGATGCCGCTCAGCCTGTCGAGATAATGCTGGAATTCGTGGACGTAAGCCACTTCTACAATCTGCCTGTCGTTAAGCCCCGCGCCCTTCAGGACCGCAACATGGTCCGGAACGTGTTCCGGATTGTGAAGGACGAATATCTGGTCTGTGCTCTGGTGGAACTCCGCATACGTGTTGAGGAGCGGGTTCGCCTCGCCCTCTACCGGAACCACGAGGACGCCGTGCGTGCTTTCCCACCTGTTGGACGATACCACATGGGTGACCTTGTAGAGGACTATGTCCTTTTGCCCCATGCTCATTATCGCGAGGCCGTGCTTTTCGAGCAGGGCGTTCACGGCCCTGAGCTCGTCCCTCTCCATTGATATCTTGCTCCTCAGCTGCTTCCGGTCAAGCCCGGCTTCCGCGAGCCAGGCATCCGGTATCGAATCCACGACGGCCCTGAGCTGCTCGGCCTTGCTGTCCGGCTTGCCGCGCGCCCCCCTGGCCGCGGCCACCACGGCTTCCACAGCCTTCGCGTCCTGCGCGGTGAGCGTGACGGGCTGTATCGTGATATCCTTTGCGCCAGGCAGGATTCCCCTGCGCGCGATTAGGGCAAATGAGCTTATGTCAGGGCAGGCGTCGATGAACCTGACCCAGGCCGCCGTGTTGGCCGGGTTCTCGATTGCGCGGGCGACCAAATACTCCACCCCGCGCATCAGACGGTGGAGGGCTGCCTCCCGCTCGCCCTCGGGCAGTCCCTTTATCTTAGCCAGCTCGCGGGACATCTTGCCCATGAGCATTTCGGCATAGGCCTGCGCGTCCCCGCCGGCCTTCTTGCCCTCCGGGCTGTTTATTGCAAGCTTCACTGCTTCCTCGGCCTCGGACACGGCGGTCCTGGACCCTGCAAACTCTTTTTTGCCCGCCGCAATCGAGTCGAAATCCGCGAGGACCGTTTCGCGCGTCGGGGCCGTTTCAGCGCGCTCCCACCTGCGAGTGCGGGGATTCCATACTCCTGTAGCAGCCGCGGGCTTCTGAACCGGAGGCGGGGCGAGCTCAGCAGCTATCCGTGCCCCTTCCGCACCTATCCTTCCGGCGAGCGTCGCGGCATCATGTTCCCTGAACCTTTTCAGCGCGACCGTGTCGTTTTTGGTGGCCGCCGTCTTGAATGCCCTCCTCTCCGCGAGCCCGCGTATTATCCCAGCGGCCGGATGGTCTCCCAGGGCGGCTACCGCGTCCATCGCAGCCTTCTCACCTTTGGCATATCCGACGGCGACTTCCATCAGCTTGTCCGGGTCCGTGAACTCCTGCGCGCGCTTGTTCTCCTCGATTTTCCTCGCCCGGACGACATCGCTTTCGGTCGGCTCCATGCCGAGGACTTTCTTGGAAGGCGAAGGCTGCTGCTCAGGTCCTACGACCCTGACATACGATTCCTGCTTTGGCCTGACGGACGGCGCCTTCACTTTTTCCAGCTCGGCTTTAGCAAGCTCAAGCTTTCGCGCCGCGGTCGCGTTCTGGAATTCCGGATTGGAGTTGAGCTTCTTTATTATCTCCTTCTCGAAATCGTTCCTGCCCCGCATCATCGGCGCCTGCGTCGCGAGGTCCACGATGCGCTGGGCCATGCTGTCCGCGAACTCTTTCTGCCCCTGCGCTGCGGCCTCGTAGACCGCCCGCATTTCCCCTGCATCGAGCAGGACGCGGCCGTCGCTCCTCTCAATCACGCGCGGCCTGCCGCCGATTTCAATCGGTGAACCGACGTTCGGCTTGTCCGCCCTCGACGTGTCGAAACCCAGACCCACGGGCTTCCCGTGGTTCGGGACGATGATTTCATCGACCGCCTTTTTGCGGGCGGGCGGGAATTCCGGCGGAATCGCGAGGCCGCCGCGCGCCCTGTCGCTGAGGAAATCTCCGTAGATGGCCTGCTGGCCGAGCGGGCCTGCGTCATAAAGCTTCCTGCGCTCCCCTCCAGGAGACACCGCCTCGAGCCCCGCCGCCTTGTCGGCGGCCCTGGAGAGCTTGACAACGAAATCCGCGGTCGCCTCGGCGAAGTCGGCGTTGAACCTTTGCAGTGCCGGCTTACCGCTGTCCATATGAGCGCCGATTCTCGAGCTGACTCCGTCAGTATCGATTGGCCCGAAAACGACCTTGTACCTTTCGGAGGGCGGAAGCTGCGCGCCCCGGTCGACAAGCATCACGGCGGTGTTCCGCGCGAAGCGGTCCATGAGGAGAGCCCTTCTCGACATCTCATGGTAGGCGTTCCATGCCTCGCCGATAGCCTGCCTCCCCTCGGCGGTCCCCATGAGCCTGAAAATCTCCTGGGCTGCAGCTCCGGCCACGGGATCGTTGATATATGCCGAGGGATTCACGAGAATTTCGTTGAGCAGGCCGACGCTCACCACCCTGACCTGCTCGACCTTCTTGCTGTCAGGCATCCGCGCGCTGACGAGCGTCCCCTCCGAAGCGGCGACGCTGCGCCCGTCCGCGAGCGTAATGTTCGCGGGCTTCCCTGCCGCGAGGTCGGAGACGTGCTGTAGTATGCCGAAGGCCTGCATCACCGGCTGTTTGTTTTGGGGGTCGACTACTCCCGTGTCGAACTGGAATCCCGGGCGGACCTCTGGCGCAACAAGGCCGTGGTGCCTGGCGAGGTCCACGCCGAGCTTCGCCGGCGCCTGCTCCTCCATTTTCACGAGCACGCGCCTTTTCGCGCCGGATGGCAGCGTGACCTCTATGTTATATATGCCGCTCATGCCGCTGAGATACTCGATGCCGGTTATCTTCGAGCCCTCAAGGCCCGGCTGCTCGCGAAGGCGGCCCTCGAGGTTCCCCCTGATGACTAGGTCGAACACCTCTCTTGACTGCTGCTCGTGGAGCGTCGGGCTTGTCTGCTCGGATGCAAGCCTGATGTTGTCCATCCCTATGAGCCGCTCGAGCACCTCGTCCCTTCCCCCTACCGCATAATCCGCCCCGAGGTCCCTCTGGAGGCCTTTCGGGTCGAGGCCGCGCGCCTTCGCCATCTCCTCTATCGCGGGCGGCATCCTGCCGGCCTTCCAGTCCTCCGGCGTGCCGAGGATGAGCGCGTGCTCCTGCGCCTTGATGTCATCCGGCTTCATGGCAGCGCGGGCCCCGTTCACCCTCTTGACGCGCGCTATCTCGTCCTGCGCCCGCGTCCAGTCCGCGAGAATCCTCTCCCGGACTTCCTTGGGCATCCTTATCATGAAGGCGATTGTCGTCGCGAGGCTGGAATCCTTCTGGCTCATTTCCTGTATTTTCTTCACCCTCTCGGGCGGTGACAGCTTCGCGAGCTCCTCGACGACACTGCGGAGCTCTGAAACGTCCTTGGGCAGCTGCAGTGGCGGCTCGGGCGGCTGCGTGCCCCCGAGCGCGGTCGCGCGCTCTTCAAGCAGCAGGGCCTCCGCTTCGAGCGCGCCTATCTTCCTGTGCTTGTCTGCCATTACTTTGGCCGCGCCGGGCACGTCGGGGAGCTTCTTCAGCGTCTCCGCTTCCTCCCTCCGCGCCCTCGCAAGCTGCCTGAGGGCTGCGGCATCCGCTCCTTCGGGCGCCTTGAACGCCTTGCGCGCGGCATCCGCTCCCTCCCTCTGCATTGCAAGAACGTCAACCTGCTGCTCCTGCTTCGGAGCGGCGGCCTGTTTTTTCGGGGATGGTCCGGAAACTGGCTCGGGCTCCACGATTATCGGTATTGAAAGCGAATCGGACGGGGCAGGCTGGGGTTTTGGCGCCTGCATCTGCTGCGTTCCGCCTCCGGGGGCATTTTGCGGGAGCGGCGGAGGGCCTTTCCTCGGTTGCTCGATTACTATATCGCCGGTCGTGATGGGCTGCGTCCCTGTGCCCGCCTCTTTCGACTGCTGTTTTTGCTTTGGAAGCGGAGGCGGCTTCGCTCGTTGCTGCCCGCCTCCCATTATCTTCGTTCCGCCGGGGCCGGCGCGCTGGAACGGGAGGGGCGGCGGGCCTACAGGCGTGGTTCCGAGTTGCGCTGTGCCCGTGCCGACTTTTGCCTGAGGCGGCTTTGCCGGCGGAACAGGCGCCTTCTGCTTCGTCGGCCCTCCATAGTCCGGAGGCAGGAACCGCTGGTTCGCCGGGTCGTTGACGTTCAGGGGGACCCTCGCTCCAAGGAATGCGCCCGCATCCTGCGGCGCTTCTCCCGGCCTCGGGTTGAACACGCTGTCCGCCTGGGCGGCTTCCTCCCTGATGAGGCCGTCCCTCACCCTCGTCCATAGCGAGGTCCATTCGCCTTCGCCCATGCCCATCATGTGCTCGAATATCCTCGCGGCCCCAAGCTCCGAGACCCGGACGCCGAGCGTTTTGCCCATGCCGGAGTCTCCCCTCAGGGTATCGCCGTCCCTCGTGACGCCGACCGCCTTGTTCCTCATGGATTTCGGTATCGCTTCGGCGGAA
>JBFLVW010000081.1:0-5864 GCA_040758235.1 Microcaldota archaeon | reverse complement strand
CCCCGAGCCCCTGCTGGAACACCCTTGTCGTTTTGGGAAGCTCCTTCGTCTGCGCTCTTGTGAGGCCCTCCGCGGGAACAGGGACTATGAATACCTCCTTCCCCTGCGGGAACGCCTCCTGGAACGCCGCCGGGTTGTAGCTCGCTACCTTGTCGCCTTCCCTCCTTGCCGTGATGCTCATGTCGCGGACCCTGAGGCCGTTGACGGTTTCCGGTATGTTTGCCGGGTCGGAGACGACTATGTATTCTTTGCCGCCGACCGTTCTTGTCTTGAATGTCGGCGCGTCCTTCTCGCCGGCGCGTACCGCGGCGACGACCGCCTTCCTCGCCCTCGCTGGGAGGTTGTCGATGCGCACGAGGTGCACGTCCTGGCCATCCGGCATCGCGGCGACCGCTCCCTTGGGCGCGGCCTCTGTGACCGCGGGCCTGTTCGCGCCCTCATACCTCGAGCGGAAAGTCGCCCTCCCGTCCCTGTTGGTTATCGGTGTATTCAGCTCCCCGTTGAACGCCCCGCCGGCATACGTTACCCCGTTCGACTCGAGGTCCGCGCTCATGCGGCCCCCGAGCGGACTTCCCATGCCGCTGGGCTTGCCGTCGAAGGGGCCCATCACCTCCTCGAGCATCCTCTTTGCGAACGCCTTGCCCTGCGGCGTGCTCGGGTCGAATTCGGAGAGGAACTTCTTCATCCCCTTGACCCAGGGGCCGTCCATGTTCTCGCCGAACGCCTGCCGGACGACCTGCTCCACGGTGACGAGCGGCCTGCCCTCCTTCATGTTCGCGGCGTTCATGACATATGTGAGCCTCGCGAAGAACCTGTGCAGGTCGGTCACGAACTGGTCGGACATCGCCTTGAGCGAAACTTCGTTCCCTGCGCCGGCCTCGAAGAAACTGTATGAGCCGTCCGCTTCCTGCCTTATCTCGTAACCCTGCGCGCGCCAGGAGTTTATCTGGTCTGCGGTCGGGTTGCCGCCCATTTTGAGCCAGCCCCCGACCACGCCGCGGTAGGAGCCGAAGGTGTCGGAGTCTATGCCGCCTACCCTGCGGAAGCTGTATGAGCCGTCAGCGTTCTCGCGCACGTCATACCCCTTGCTCCTGAGGTATTCCGCAGTCTTCTTCGCCTGCGCCGGGGGCTCGTCGATTGTCACGCGCTCGAACCACACGTTCAGCTCGTGCCTGTCGTAGAAACCGCCGAGGGCCGCGGCAGTCTGGAAGTATCCGAAGTCCTCGAGCACCGAGTCCGGGTTCTTCCTGAACTCCGCAAGCAGGGCGTCCCTCTGGTCCGCACGCTTCTGGTTTTGGGTGGGGTGGGGGATGTCGAATAAGGACTCCGCCGCCTCGACCTTGACCTTCACGCTCCTTCCCGCGATTGTTATCTCGCCGTTGAAATCGCGCATGTCGCGCATGATGCCGAAGCTCGTCTCCACCCCGTCCGGCCCGACGAACCTGTAGGGTTTCCCGCCCGGCTTATTGCCGCTTGTCGTTATCACTTCCGGAGCAGGTGCGCCGAGGAGGTTCGAGGCCTTCCCTCCGGTCTGGTCCGGAGTGAGGTCCTGGCGCTTCGCGAACATCTGCACTTTCGAGCCGTCAGGCATCTCCACTGTGAGGCGGTACGCTCCCACGAGGCCGTTCATGAACTCGATGCCCGTCACCTTGCCGCCGGGCAGGAGCGTGCCCACCTCGCCAAGAAGGCCGCCCGTCAGCATCATTCCCGACAAGTAATAGTCGTCCGAAAGCGCGCTGAAGCTCTTGTACCGGTCGTTCCGTATCTCCGCAGGCGGCAGCGCGTCCAGCTTGATGCCGAGCGCCTTGTAGAGGTTCGCCATCGCGTCGGCAGTGCTCGAGGCCCTTGCGAAGGCGGCAGTGAGCGCCTCCTGCTTCACCCCGTAGGCTGCCGCGAGCTGTTTCCCCGGCTCGCCTCCCATCGCCCGCAGTCCCTCGAAATAAGTCGCCTGGTCGTGCCAGTACTGGTTCTGCATTTCGAGCATTTTCGCCTCTTCCCTGAGGAGTGACGCATGCTGCCTCGCCGCATTCGCTTGGTCCGGCTTGCCCGCGGCTTCGAACTCTCCAGCCTTGATTTCGAACTTTCCTGCTTCCTCATGCAACTCGAGCGCGCGCTTTTCTGCGGGCTTCGCCTGCTCGCGGAGCATCCTCACGGTGTCCGCCTTGCCCTGCTCGGGAAGGCGGAGGAACGAATCCGCCGCATCCGCCCTTGCGGCGTAATCGAGCGTGCGGACGTTCTCCACGATTCCCTCCGGCTTCATGCCTGTTTTGGGCATCGGGGGCGGTCCCTTCGCGAGGTCGACCTTCGCCTTGCCTACGGCATCATAGACCTTCCCCCATGCGGAGCTCGAAGCGCCCGGTTTCGGGATTTCCCTCATCACGCCGGCGAAGGCGCGCGTGAGGGGCCCGCGGAAGCGGTCCTGGATGTATCGCATCATCGCAATCTGCGTCGCTTCGTTCGGCCATGATGCGACGCCGATTGCATGCTCCGGATTCACGCCCTGGACGTTCACCCGGTCCTTGAACACGTTGACCGTGAACTCTATCTCGCCCATCTTGAGCCTCACGCTCACATATGGGGGGACCGGGCTGAACTCGCCGCCCTTGTCGTGGCTGTCCCCCTCGATGATAGTCATAGTGCGCGCCTGCTCCTCGATTCCCCTTACTGCGAGCGCGGCCTGCATGTAGTGCTCTTTTTGGGGCGTTCCGCCTGCAAGCTCGTTCACCCATGTGCGCGCGAGCTCTATCGAATGCCTGGCATCGGCCGCGCTTTTATATCCAAGCGCCTTCGCTTCGGCTTCGGTCGGCATTTTTCCGGACGCAAGCGAGTCGGCAAGCTCGCCGACCGAGCGGAGGTTGTCGAAGGCTATCGCCGCGAGGGAGTCTCCCTTGCGCGGCCCTGCCGCCTGAACCCTGATGCGCTCTATCAGATGAACGTCGAATATGTTTCCGGGGAGCGGTTTTCCAGGCTCAGCCCTGCCGGCGTAATACTCCGCCTGGTTCCTCAGGACGGCGGCGTCCGACATCATCTCGGGAGTGGGCTTGCCTCCCTTCGCGCGCGAATGGAGGTACTCCATCGCCTTCGCGTCGAGGGGGTCCTTGGGGGCCGTTCCTTTCTTGTACTCCTCGTACATTCCGGGGAGCCTCTGCTCGAAGGTCTGCGGTGCAGGCTCTTTGGCCTGGGCACGCTGCTCTCCACCGGGGGCTGGGGGTGCTTTGGCGGTTTCCGGCGCTATGACTGTTACGATATCCTCCACGCTCATGCCGGGCTTGAGCTTGTCGCCGTACTGCTCGGAGAGGCTTATCATGATGTTCATGTCGCCCTTCTGCTGCTCCTTCCCGTTCAGGGCGCGGTATGCCGCTCCGACCTTGTCACGGACGTCCTCGGGAAGGGCTGCAATCCTCGCTTCGGGCGTTTCCTTCTCCGCAGGCGCTGCCGCCCTCCTTTTCGCGATAATGTCTTCCGCGTATTTCACGGCCGCGGCCCCTCTCTCCTCGGGCGAAGTGTCGCGGATGGCCTGCACCAGCGTCTTCTCCTCTCCCTCCGGCTTGGCTTTAGTAGCGTGCTTCACGGTCGATTTGAATTCCTCCGGAATAGCGGAGAGGGGCTTGTTGGAAGCGGCGGCGTCATAGAGGCCGAGCGCGGTGGATAATATGTCCGCGCGCTCCTTCTGCGAGGGCGGCGGGAATATGAAACCGACTCCGTTCTCGATTTCCATCGCCATCTTCGCCAGCCTGTCCTTTGCTGCCGCGTCTCCAGTCCGATAGGCCTCGTTCCCTGCGAGCGCGTTCGCGACGGCCATATCTCCCTCAGTCACTCCGGATGGCGGCTTCTCGCCTGCTGCGAGCCTGTCCGCAATGTTTGTGAGCCTGCCGGACCTCGTCTCGACAACCTGCTCGGCCTTCTGTGGGGCGGGAATCGCCGCGGGCTCTTTTGCCTGGGGTTTCGGCTGCGGCGTCTCGGGCGGCTTCGGGACCTCCACTTTCACCGGAGTCGCAGGCTCGGGATAGGACGGTTTCGCGCCCCTGCGCATCTTTATCTCCTGGGGCATGTCGGATGTCAGGTCCCACCTTATGATGTCCCACGCCCTCGAACCGAAACCTTCGGGGTCGTTCACGGTGATGTTGCGGAATTCCCTGAACGCGTCTATGGCGTCCTTCGTGAGCATTGTGCGGCCGTTAGCGTCTATCGGAAGGTGGCGCCTCCCGTTCACGTATTTCTCGCCTATCGGCCCGGCGAAGTAAAGCCTAACGTCGTCCGAAAGCTGCTGCAGAAGCTCTACCGGGGGCGCTTCGCCCTTCTCGTAATGGCTCCTTATCTTCGCGAGGACCGCCTTGTCCCCTTCGGTCAGCCTCAGGGTGATGCCGATGCCGACAGGGGTGCCCTGGTTCTCGGTGAGTATCGCCTCGACGCGCTTGTCGAAATCAGGGGAGCTTCCGACGTCCTTCTGCCACTGGCGGCCGCCCTCCTTCATGCGGTCGACCGAGCGGGTGAAAATGTCCGCGGGCGTCGCGGCCTTGAAGTCGTCGCCCTGCATCCGCATGAACACCTTCATCGAGCCGCGCAGGTGGTGGCCGTAATCAGCAAAATGCCCGCTGAACCTCAGCCTGCCGTCGCGCTGGTGCGCTACGAAAGTCGCTCCGGAATCTGTGTCGATGCGCCCGAAGCGCAGGACCTGCGGGCCTTTTTCGTCGCGAACGACGACGTGCCCGAGGCTCTCGAGGTGGGCGGCGTCGGCCTCGGAAATGCGCATCATCATCGCCCACATGTTCTTGCCGTGGCCGTCCTGGAACCCGACGCTCATCAGTCCGGTCTGGGCCCAGCCGAACTCGTTCATCACCATCTTCCAGAACTTGTCGGGGTTCTCTGCCCGCAGCTTCTTGAGTGCCGGGTTGCTTTCGACGAACTGCTCGAACTGGGCGACTTCAGCCGCGGAGGCAGCCTTCATGTGGACATCGCGTCCGCCTATGTTGTGGACGCCCTCGTAATACTGCATGTGCTGCATGATGCCGTAGCTCAGCTGCTGGCCCCGCTCGAGGAAAGTGAGCTCCTTCCCGTTGACCTTCGTCGCCACCTCGGGCGCCGGCACGTGCGAGCCTGAATCGGCAAGGCGCGCGCCTGTCCGCTCGGGAGTGAGGTCCTGCGCCTTCGCGACGAAAGCGATTTTCTCGCCGCTTGGCGTCCGCACCGTGAGGACAAGCGCGCCCTGCGCGGCGTCGATGTATTCAGCCTTCACCAGCTTGCTGCCGGCAGGGATGTTCTGGTTCTGGAACGATATCTCGCCCCTCGCTATGAATCCGGGCAGGTCGCTCGTCAGAAGCCCGATCGTCCTTGTGACCTTGGTTCCGGACTGGCACACAACCTCCACGCCAGCCTTCCTGAGCGCCTCCATGTAGTCATAGGCCATCTCGTCTACGTCCTTCCCTGTGGCAGAAATCCTCTCGAGCTCCTTGCGGAGCGCCTCCTGCCTTGCCCGGAGCTCCTCCGGTTTCACATTCGGGAGTTCCACAAGAGCCGAAAGCTCGCCGGCGCGCTCCTTTGCCTGCGCCCGGAACTCCTTGTCTGCCTGGGCCGGAGTCATCTCAGGCTTCGCCGCTGCAGGCTTCGCTCCCTTGAGCAGGGGGCCGCCTTCCCTCACAGCTTCGAACGACGCCCTCGCAAGCCCCTGCGCGACACCGTGCGATGACTGCGATGCGAGCGAGTCGAAGAACGGCTTCACCTCGCCGTTGAAGTATTCCACGGACACGCCGAGCCTCTTTGCAATCTCCGCAACCCTCGCATCCGCGGCCTTTGTGTCGGCCATCCTCTTCGCTTCGGAATACTCATGATACGCATCCGCGAGCTTCCTCGTCCTGTCAGCGACC
>JBFLVW010000080.1:0-17082 GCA_040758235.1 Microcaldota archaeon | reverse complement strand
GGGGTAACCCAGCACGATATGGCAGCCCAGCGCCAGGTCGCGATGGCCGAGCAGTACACGAGGATGCTCCATAACGTTCCTTCAGAAGTGCCCCGAGCGGCGAGGGCGCAGGTCGTCGAGCAGCGCAGGGCGGCCATAGTCGAGGTGGAGCGCCAGCTGGGGAGGACGCTCGAGCCGCAGGAGGGGATTGCCCTGCTCCAGCATTTCGGAGGGATGAGCGAAGGGGGGAGGCCGAGGGCGATAGACCCGCAGCTCGGGGCCGAACTCCTCCGGGGATACGATTCATATGTCCAGCAGCAGGTTTCAAGGATGCCAGCGGAATACCAGCAGGCGCTTGACGAGCTTTCCATGCCCACGATGAGGGTGCGGGATTCCGAGGGGAGGACGAGGACTGTCGAGGGGATGGGAAGGCCTCTTGAGCCGGGCGAGGTCCTTGCAATCATGAGGCAGTATCCGGAGCGCCTGCCCCCGGCAGGCGAAGTCGCGCGGTTCCTCGAGCGTTCGCAGGCGCTCGGTGCCAGGGAAGGCGAGATGACTTCGCAGCTCTCCCCTCGCGGCCAGCAGGAATACAGGGAATTGCAGGCGAGCCTTGCGCGGGAGCTGGGACGGCCGGTCCGTCTCGACGAGCGCGTCGCGCTTCTCGACCATTTCCGCAGGGTGCCTACCGCGGAGGAAGCGGTTCCCTTCCTGGACCAGAGGGCAGCGGGAATGCGCGGGGGAAGGGGGGAGGAGATTGCCGGCGAGGTGCTTTCGCTCTCAAGATACGCGCAGGAGGTCCACCAGCCTTCGGCGCCGGCCGCGCGCCCTCCGGCAAGGCATGAGGGGATGCGCGAGCGGACCGCGAGGGTGGAGTTCTCGGTGCGCCTGATGCAGGAGCATACGGTGGAAAGCGCGGACGGCCAGTCGTTTGTTCTCGTACGGGGGGATACTGCAGTAGTGTTCGGCAGGGAGAGCGCCACCGAAGCCTCGAACGCTGTTTTCTACGCCGACAGGGTGCTGAGGGGCGAGGGCGCGATGAGCCAGGTCCCGGTGCAGGTGCGCGGGCAGGTCGAACGGCTAATTTCCGATTCCGAATTCAGGGGCGCGACTATCGATGCGGATGGCGCGCCGCTTGCGCAGCCCGACAGGAGATTGCAGCTTTCGCGCGCCCTTGCCGAAACCGGGGCCGCGCCCGCCCTCGAGAACCTCCAGCAGAGAGTTGACAGGCTTGTCACCGAGGCGAGCGCCCACCGCGCGGCGGGAAGGTACGAGACGGCAAGGGCGGCCGAATCGGAGTATGTCGCGCTTAGAAGGGCTGCCCGCGGCGAGGCGGCGAGGCAGGAGGAGGCACCGATTCCGCTTGTGAGGCGCGCGGAGGAAGAGCCGATACCGCTCGTTAGAAGAAGAGAGGCCCCATCAGCGAGGCCAGCTGAGGAGCAGTCGGCAACTGATGCGCTTGTCCGCAGGTTCGAGGAGCAGTCCGGCGAGGAGACAAGCGACCCCGAGCTCATCGCCCTCCGGCGCCTCGCAGGCGGCCGCGAGTTGCCCTCCGAGCCGGAAACGAGAGGGGCCGCGCTAGCTGAACTCGCAGACCAGGCGATTGATGAAGTGAATCATCTGAGGCTCATTTTCATCGAAGCCTCCGCTCCGCATTCGTATGGGGATGTCGCGCCCGAGATGGTCGCAAGCATGCATGCCATCCGAGATTCAGCAAGACAGCAGGGAAGGACGCTCAGCGAATTCGATGCCGCGATGCAGGTCGTGAACGCGGGCGGCAATCTCCCGCTGCCCCCGGATGGAAGCGTCATCGACCGGAGGGCGCAGGCCCTCCTGCAGAGGCACCTTTCCGGAGAAGCGGCAGCAGGCAGGGAGGATGCCAGGATGCGGCAGCTCCTCGAGGGCAGGGAACTGCCCGCGGATGCCGGGGAGCGGGCGGGGGTGCTCGAGGATGCCGCGAGGCGGGCGGTGGAAGACGTGTTCGCCGCAGACGCCATCGTCTCGAGGGACAGGACGCTTTCCGCGCAGGCCGCCGGCGCCATGCGCTTCGTCTCCCCGCAGCATGCGCAGCAGCACGACGCCGTTTTCGCAGACGTATCGCGTTTTGCAGGCGAGGTCGAGGCTGCCGCACGGGGGCGGGGAGTCGGCCATGACGAAGTCATGCAGCGCATAGTGCAGATTGCCAATGAGGACCTTGCGGCAGGGAGGCGGCTTGATTTCCCTGAGCTTGCCAGAATGGCGCTTGAGCAGGTTTCAGCAGAGAGGTCTGCGGCGGCGGAAGAAAGAGGGACGGCGCCTGCCAGGCGTGCGGTCGGTGAGCGCGCCCCGGAGCAGGTCGTTTCAGAGGAGGAAGTGAGGCGCCAGCGCGGAGGTGAGATTCCGCCACCGCCGGCGCGCGAGGAGCAGGCAGTCGTTGGCGCGGAGGAACGCACGCCGCCTGCGAGGCCCCGGGCCGGGGCGGTCGAGGAAGCAAGGACGGCAGGGCCCCGCGCACGGGGCAGGGCGCCCGTTGAAACTCCAGAGGTCCAACCTGAAATCCCCGCACACATCCGGCGGCCTGCGGAGGAGCGCCAGCGCGCCATCGCGACGCGCGGGCGGGTAGGAATGGTAAGGGACGCTGACGCCCTCAGGAGATATAGTGGCGAGCTTGCTCGGCAGGAGCGCGGGAATCTCGATGCTCTCGCAAGGGCAAGGGGAATGGATGAAGGCGAGCGGACGATACTCGCTGAGCTTTACGGGCAGGGCGGGACAGAGGGAAGGCTCACCGCTCTCGACGGCCTTGGGGTGGACGTCGGGCCGATGCGCAGGGTGCAGGAGAGGGCCGAACGAAACTCCGCCGAGATTCCGGAGCTTGAGCGCAGGGTCGGGGGTTTCCCTCAGCGGGGGGAGGGACGCAGGACCCAGGAGGTCCGGGAAAGGATTGCCGCACTGGATTCCGAGCTGCGCACGCTTGAAGGGGGAAGCGAACAGCATGCTGTGCGCTCAGCGGAAAGGGTTGCGTTGCAGCAGGAGCTCCGGTCGCTCGAAATACAGCACGTTACAAGGATGGTTTCGGAAACGCGCGCGGAAATAAGCGCTCTTCCCGAGGGAAGCGGGCGGAGGGCGGGACTCGAAGCGGAGCTTGGCGCCCTCCAGCAGGAACTGCAGGCGAGGGAACGGCTTCAGAGCCTTTCGCAGGAACGCGATGCATTCGACAGGAACGTCCAGTCGCTTTTCGACATGGTGACGCGCGGCGACCTGGAGGGCGTGATACGAGGCAGGGAAGGATTCGCGGACGCCTCTATAGAGAGGGTGACGCCGCTCACGGGGATGAGGGGCGCGTTCATGCTCGAGATGTCGAACGGCAGGCGGCTCTTCCTGAAAGTGGAGGACCTCGCCCCTGCTCGTTTCGGCGGCGAGCTCGCGCGGGCCGAGGGGCTTATTTCTTCCGAGATTATTCCGGGACATTCATACGAAACAGGCCTTGTCGTAGACGGGGAACCGGTCCGGCAGGAGTTCGGCCTCCTCGAGGACATGCACGATTTCGCGCGCGGGCCGGATGCGCAGGTGGAATTCGCAGGTGAAACGCTCGCGGTGCACCGGGGCCAGCGCGTCGAGGGCGTAAGGCTTCCCTCAGGAGAAACCGAAGCGGTCACGGTGCTCGGAGTCGCGATGCTCGGGCCCGAAGTGCTCGAGACCCCCGACCCCGCGAATCCCGCGGCCCGGGCGTTCTTCCGCCTCGCACAGACTCCAGAGGGGAGGCGCCAGCTCTTCGAGGCCTGGCGCGCTTACCAGGAGATGTCGAGGAGGGCCCTTCTCATGGACCGCTTCACGAGGAACACGGCGGCAGTCCTTGTCCAGCGCGAGAACGGGGAGGTTTCCCTCACGTTCCAGCCGATAGACATGGACGGAATCGGAAGCAGGATAGAGGGCGAGGGTGGAGGGCCAGACTTCTCGGCTTTCGACAACGATTTCGCGAGGGCGTCGGCAGGATTCATCAACCAGATGCGGCACGCGTTCTCGCGGGCGGCGAGGATAGAGACGGCCGACGGGCGGCCGTTATACGACGGGGCGGTCCATGATGCGAGGACCCTGCATGACGAGATGTTCAGCGAGCCCCAGCCCGGCCGCGGCGCCGCGCTTGCACCTGATGCGAGGGACACCGAAACAGGAGTGCCGAGGGCTTCGGACCGCTCGCACGCCATGATAAGAGACCATGACGGACAGCCGGTCGGCCTCGGGTTCGACACATCGAGCGGGGACGTTCCCGGAGTCGGTGAAACCATCGCGCAGGGCGGAAGGCGCAGGGTCGTCGAGAGGGAGGACGGCAGGGTGACGATGTATGCCGACGAGATGGTTCCGCTCATGGACGAGGCCGCCCGCAGGCAGGAGGTTTTCATGCGGGAGCAGCGCCGCGCGGTCGCGGAAGCGCTGCGCATCACTCCAATCGAGCCCGCCGTGGCGGGAGAAAGGACGCCGCCTGCGAGGCCTGCAAGGAGGGCGGCGCCAGCTGAAGAAGCGCCGTCGCCCCGGGCTGTCGATGAGCCATCACCCCAGGCTGAAAGGACACCAGTGGAAAGGCCGGGGAGGGGGCGGCAGCCGCAGCCCCAGGTCGATGTCGAGGGTCCGACTCCGGTTGCGCGCGCTGCCGATATTCATCAACTTCGGACAAGGCCCGGAAGGGTTGTCGAGGAGGCCCCTACTCCAGTCGTCACCCCTGTCCGGGAAGGTGCGGCTCCGCCACGGGAGGTTACGATGGCCGAAAGGCTCGCCCCGCACATGAACGACCTGCTTCCGCTCCTGCATGAAGCGAATCCCAGAAGCGCCATCGAGAGGGTGCTTTCCGAGCGGGGCTTCCAGCAGCCTGAAATCGACGCGGCCCTCACCGAGCTGATGGCGCCGCGAAACTCGATCGAGGCTCCGGAAATCCTCCGGCAGACGCTTGAACGCAGCGCTCCACTGCTGGAATTCGGCTCGGTCATCGAAGCGCTCGCCAGCCCATTCAGAAGGACAAGCATGACGGACATGGATGCCGGGATGGTAATAGAGCCTCCAGGCGGCTTCACGGGCAACAGAAAAGCAAGGGACAGGGCCCGGGAGAGGGCTGTCACACCGGAAGCAATCGGCCAGACAATCGACGGCTTCCGCTCTGCGGCGGAGAGGGCCCACGGCCCGGAGTTCCTTCCGATGTCCGAGCGGCTGGGAAACGAGGCCGCCCTACTTGAACGCATCGGAAGGATGAGCCCCGCGGACAGGATGGAATTCTTCGAGAGGCTGAGGAATGAGCCCGCGGAGCTCGAGACCGCAGTCAGCGACAGCGCGCTTAGAGATTACGTAAGGGCGAGGCCGGAGAGGCTCGAGCTGCTTTTCCAGACGCGGGAGGCCATCAGGCAGGCGGAGTCGCTCCGGGCGCGGGTGCATGCCATAAGGGATGGCTCCGCCCAGCCGGACGCTGCCCCTGCGATTGGGGAGGGATGGGCGGTCGTGCGGAATATGCAGGCCATCATCGGGCACGGATTCGGCGATGTAACGTTCAGGGTTGCTTCGTCCGATGGAAGGGTAACATATAACATCAGGATAACGCCCGATGCCATCAGCCACATTGCTGAGGGACATCCGGAAGCGCGCACGCCTGAGGCGCTTTTCGGGATAATACGGGAATCGGTTGGCGCCCAGCCGCACGGCAGACGGAGGACGGAGGAGGGCCCGCTCCCGCAGACCATGACTTTCGGGGAATTCCTTGCCGCGTACAGGAGCAGCGAGGATGTCGGCATGGCGTTCAGCAGGATGCGCGAGATGAGGGACGAGCGCCCGGGATTCAATCTCATGGCGGTCACATTCGACACTGACTCCCCCCAGCCGGTGCGCACGAGGCCTGACGGCTCGGTTGAGGTCGACTTGAACGTCGCATCCGTGTACACGAAAGCCAATGTCAGCGACGCCACTTATTCGAGGGCAACCATCGTCGCCCCTGAAACTGCCGAAGGCATCGTACCCCCGGCCCGTGTTCATGAAGAGGCGCCCGTTCCGGACATTACGCCGATGCCGCGCACGCCAGAAGAGAATGCGCTCGTCGCGAGGGCGCAGGACCGGGAGTCGAGGTTGAGAAGTCCGGAGGACATCGTGGAGTTCGCGATGCAGGTTGCGCGCGAAACCGGTGAGGATGGCGCGAACCATCAGCTTCTCCGGAGGATGAACCCTGCTGCGCAAAGCGAGATAGATGCGATTCTTTCCTCGCGGGCTTTCGGGGAGCAGATGGCAGAGTCGCCGGATTCGTCGCCCGCAGTCCTGCTCGGGAGGATGAGGCGCGCCGACCCCGCGCTCGGGGAGCGCGTGGACGCCGCCGCAAGGCGCATGGTCGGGGAAGGAACGACGCCCCCAAGGATGGCCGCCGGCGAAGAATCGCACGACGATTTGGTGCACAGGCACGCGCTCGAGCTGCGCGACCTCGCGGAAGCTTGGACTTCCGGCAATCCGGAGCGGCGCGATGCCGTGCTGAGGCACCTGCAGGCTGTTTACGGAGATTCTCCGGAAATGCAGAGGCTCGTGTGGGACTCCATGCAGTTCCTCGAGGCGGCAGGATTTTCTGACGCGGACCAGCAATCGAGGAACAGGCTGGCGATATGGCTTGCGGATTCGCTTGCAGCGCCCGGCGAAGCCCGGGAAAGGATGCCGAGAGCCGCGTATGAAAGGCTCGCTGCGGATGCGCGCCGGTTCGTGTACGATGGGGCGGCGATGCCGGAAATCAGGAACGCGGCCGAGGCGCGCGCCTTCGGGCACCTTGTCGCGGGAATGAGGACTGCAAGGGCGCGCGGCGAAAGTTATACCGATGCGCAATACGTCGAGACATACTTCAGGGAGATGATAGCGGAGGCGGCCCCGGCCCGCTTCGAGCCGGAAAGGGTTCCGGGGATAACCCGCGAAGGGGAGGCGTTCCGGCACAGCGACATTCCCGGAATTCCGTTCTCGCACGAGATGGTTCAGAGAGCGGCGCAGGTCGCCGCGGTTGCGCGCGGAGAGCCTATGCCAGCCGGGATGTCCGAGCAGGATGCCGCGCTCGCAAGAAGGATGAGAGCGGACATGGGCCTCCGCAGGGCGGACGAGCAGGCGCACACGCGGGCGGCGCTTCTCGCTCTTGAGTTGCAGGGCAGAGTCGAGTCGCAGCTTCAGACGTCCGAAACGCTTCGCGGCCTTGGTCTTAGGGCGGAGGTGGACGTAAGCCCGCATCCGCGCAGGGTAACGCCGGTTTCCGGAGGGGAGCAGCTCATCGCCGAATCCACGGTCGTGAGAATTAGGATTTATCGCGAGGGCGAGTCGCAGCCGGTAGCGAGCGCGGAGCGCGCGATAAGGCCGTCATCGCAGGAATACGGAGAAGGAGTCGCGCATTCCCTGAACATACAGGTCGCGGAGGGCCTGAGAGGGCGCGGGCTCGCGAACGCGATGAATGACGCTGTCGGAAGCGCATTTTCCGACATGGGCGTGCACACGGTTTATCTTTTCGCGGAAAGGGACGGCCTGCGCGCCTGGCCGAGGCAGGGCTACAGGTGGGGCAGGAACCCCTCCGAAGTTCCGGCGGCGGAAAGGACGCCGGAAGTCGCCGCGCTCACATGGGAGGGCGATGGCAGGCAGAGCGTGCAGACCAGGTTCACTGAATGGGCGAGGGCGAACCCGGAGCGGTTCGATGCATTCGTCCGGTCCGACGAGACGCGGCTGTTCCTCGAAAGCCGCGGAATCGATATCGGAGGGCGCAGGCCGGAGGAAGTCGCCGCGGACTTCATGCGGGAAGCGGGCAACAGTCCGGCGCAGTATCCGCCGGAATTCCTCGACTCGCTCGGGCACGTTTTCATGATAAGGAGGGCGCGCATTCCGGAGAGGCCCGTGGACAGGCAGATGCGCGCCTCGATAGAGGAGCGGCTCAGGGGCGAGCTTGAGCGGAATCCGAGGGCTGCCGAAAGGCTGCGCGAGCAGGGAATCGAGCTGCAGGTCAGGGTGACCCCGAGGGACGACGGCTCATCGCTCGTAACTATATATATGGTCGACAGGCAGGGCGAGCCGCTCGATTTCACGCAGCGCTCCGTCTATCATTCAGAGGCCGGCGGGGAGAGCCTGGCGATCTTCGACTGGATGGGGGTCCCCGAGCAGCTCCGCGGCGTCGGCATGTCGGACGTTTTGAACAATGCAATCGATTCCACCATTTCAGACATGGGCGTGGAAAGGGTGTACATGCTCGCCGCCCACGACGGGCTTCTGGTCTGGCCGAGAAGGGGCTACAGATGGGCGAACGACTCCTCCGAACTCCCGTCGATTGACAGGGGCGAGCGCTCGCTCAGGACGCGGACCTGGCAGGGCGAGGAAGGGGAAGGCATACAATCGTCCTTCGTGGAATGGGCGCGTGCCCATCCTGATGAATTCACGACGTTCCTGCGCGGGCGCGGGATGCGCTCGGACGGCGATGTTTCAGAGCTTGCGCGCGGATTCCTGGAGCAGACGGGAAATGAGCCTTCCCGATACCCCCCGGAATTCCTCCAGTCGTTCGACCAGGTCCCGATGGTGCGGAGGATGGAGCGGCCGAGGGCGGAGGCGGTCCCTGAGGAGAGGACGGAGCCCGGGCTGCCGGCGGCTGTGAGAGTAGAGGAGGAGCAGAGCCTGCGCGGCCTCGTCGCATCTTACGAAATGCACGCTTATGCACAGGAAGAGACGGCGAGGGGACGCCATCCGGCTGTAATCACTACTCCCGAATCCGAGATGATGGCGGCGGTAATCGGCGACCCGGCATCGCTTCCGCCGCGCGGGACGCCCGAGCGCGAACAGGCCCTGCGCCAGGCCGCGCAGGAGGTGCTTGCTGAGATACGTGCCGCAGAGCGGTTTGCGGCCGACTATCAGGAGTTCCGGAGCGCCCCGAGGGGGGTCGCGAGATTCCTCCCTGAGGGACTGTTTGAGTTCCTCCAGTTTGCGCGGGAGCAGGGGATAGACGTGGAGTCCCAGACGCCATCCGGTCTGCGGAACGCGGCGCTCGGGTTCGCGATAAGGAGGAGGGGCGCCGCGAGGGCCGAGGCGGAGGGAGCGCCGGTAATCCGTGACGTCATGAGGCCCTCCGAGTCGGCGCCCGCCGCACGGGAGCTTTACGACACGATTGCGGCCGCGGCGAGGGACGGGAGGCTGCCTGCCCAGTCCGACGCTTACGCGATGATGGTGCGCTCGGTCGCGCTTGCCGAAGCGGCTATACGGCAGATATACAGGCAACGCGCCGAAGCCGCGCTCGCCGGCCTGCGCGCGCACGTCACTGGGAGGATGAGGCTCATTTCCGAAGGCGGCTTCGAGCCGGCACGGCTTGGCGCCGAGCTTCGCGCCCTGCAGGAGCTGACCACATACCTGCGCACAGGCTATGAGACGGTAGCGGAAGCGGTCCGCAGCGGGTCCCTTGACGAGGGCGGGGCGAGGGAAGCCGAGAGATACCTGGACAGGGCACGGACGGTTTCCGACCTTATCGAAAGGACCGTGCCGGGGGCGCAGGAGAGGGCCGACGCGCTGCGGGCGATGCGCGGGTTCACCGAAAGGCAGCTTGCGAGGGCCCTTGCGCTATCCGACAGGAGCATCGGACCGGCAGAGCGTTCGCAGCGGCTCGCGAGGCAGCAGGCGGCGCTCGACCACCTTGCCGCATGGGCGATGCTCAGGCGCGACCCCGCGACCCGGACGATGCGGCCGCGCGAATCTCCCGAAATAACGGCGAGAGTCCGCTACCTCGAACTTCTTGCGACGCATGGCGACCCCGCCGCGGTCGCCGAATACGGCAGGAGGCTTATCAGGACTAACACTTTCGGGGCCGACATATCCCCGGTCCGACCCGAGGAGACGATGCCTGCCGTGCAGATGCGCCTCCTCGAATCCGTGAGGAACGCAAGGGGAATGACCCAGGAGAGGGTTTCAGAGCAGGTGCTGGAACGCGCCGTCCTTGCCGCGATAGACTCAATCGAGCGGAGCGCGCCCGAGCTGTTCAGGGATGCTGGGCTAGACCCGGAGTCGTTGAGGCAGCGCGCAAGCGGCGGGCAGCACCAGAGGAGGGATGCGCTCGCGGATTTGAACAGGGTTCTCATGCGACGTGGAATGGCCGTCCTTGAGAGCGATGGCAGGATAAGCTTATACTCCGTCACCCACACCGCGCGCGCAAACGGGCTCGAGGACACAGAAGCCCTCATCGTGAATCCAGTGCATGGCGAGCCGCGCATTTTCAGGGAGCATTCCGGCGGCTATTTCGACCCCCACATGAACATGATAGTGATTCGCGGGGAGGAGATACTCGGCCCCGGAGGGCGAAGCCTCGAGGAATGGATAGACGTCATCTATCCGCACGAGCTCCAGCACCAGCTGGACGATGCGGCGGGAATCGCCTCGCTCGCGAGGATGAGGCACGCCGGAAACCCGACCGAAGCGAACGGCTGGATTGAAGCGACCGCGATTGCGAGGGAAACTCTTTCGCTGCTGGAAGGAAGGGGGGACGTAGCGGCCCTCCGGGAGAGGGTCAGGAGAGCGGGGGAGCGCGGAGACTATTGGGCACGGGGCTACCAGATAGTCCTGAGCGCATTCACAGACGAGGGAGGAAGGCCCGTCACCGACCCTGCAGTCCTCCGGGCAAGGCTCTCATCGGTCATCGACGACGGATACAGGAATCTTACTAACGGGATATCGTTCAGCGACATTTTCGAGATGAGGACGAGCGGGGAGCAGAACCCTTCGATTGACGAGTTCCTCTCCCCGGGCGTGAGCGAACTTGCCGGGACGAGGATATTCGACCCTCGTTCGCCTCTCATTCCCCGAACGAGGGAGGTCCGCATCGAAGTCCCGCCAGAAGCCGCTCCCCGCGGGGAGCCGGTGCGGCTCTTCGGGACGGACCCCGCGACGAATACGGTCGTGTCGCTGAGCGGCAGGGACAGGAATGAGGCGGTTGCGATGGTGCATGGGGACCTGCTCCGTTATGCGGCCGACCCCCCGAGGATGCCCGCGGATATCAATCCCACGTATGCTTCAGCAGTCCGGTCCGTCGCGGCCCTCCCGCAGTCGGAGAGGACGGAGGCTGCGCGCAGGTTCGCGAGCCATATCGTCGACACGAGCGGCATCGTCAGGCCTGGAACCCCTGCCGAGATGGAAGAGTCCATAGGAAGGATACGAAATCCCGACGCGGCCTTTGAAGCGGTGGTGCAGGACGTTTCAAGAAGGGGAAGAAGCGAGGAGGAAGCATCCAGCGTAAGGAGCGTCGCGAGGGTTCTTGACGCCCTTGCGAACTCGCCCGTCGATGCCGCGCAGATAAGCGACCCCGCCTATCGCCAAGCAGTGGTTGCTCTGCGCATGCAGGACCGGCCGAGCAGGGTGTTCAGGGTGAGGCCTTCAAGAAGGACGATGGCCCAGCGCTCCGTGGACCTCGCAGCGGGCATCGTGGAAGGAAGGCGCGGCGGAGCGCGTAGGGGGCCGTCTGAAGGCCCGATGGCGCGCATCCCTGAGGAATTCGAAGCAGGGCAGGAGGAGCGGACAGCCCCGATGCCCCGCATCTCGCCCATCACGGCCGAAGAAGTCCTGGGGATGAGCGAGGCCGAGCTCCCGCCCGGAATCAGCGTGAGGAGAGGAAGCGACGGCCAGCCCGTCGTGAGGACGGATGAGGATGGAAGGGCCACCATCGATTTGTCATATAGCATGGCCGAAGCCTCCGGAACGATACGCGTGCCGGTACCGGACGACGAGGCGCTCACAACGCCCGGAGGAGCGCAGGCGCATTATATCTGGACGATAAGGCAGGCTTTGCGCATGGCGCGGTTCGAGGCCGCAACGGAAGGCTGGTCGGTGAGGATGGTTGCGGGGGGCGAGCAGGAGCAGGTCGTTTCTTTCGGCGGCAGGGAAGGATTGCCGGTCCGCGAATATCCCGCGGAGCAGTTTGGCCGCGCAATCCAGCTGGCCGAGTACGCGGAGCGTCTTCATTTTGGTGAAATACAAAGGCAGGAAATTCCCGTTGAGCTCCGGGGTATGGTGGATGTTCTCCTTGCGAATCCGGCCTTCACGAGGGAGACGAGAAGGGCCGCGGCCTCGGGCGACCGCTACGCCCAGCTCGCCATGGTCGTGGAGAGACTGAGGATAAGCGAGCGGTTCGCGGAGATGACGGAGCCGCGGACACCTGAGGATGCGCTGATGACGCGCGCGATTGACGCCCGAGCAAGCGGCGGGAGGAGCCGCGGGGAGGCGGCTTTCGAGGCGGTGAGCGCGGCGCTTGCGGACGCGATTCGGATTTCATCCATGCGCGCGAGGCCGGACGAGCCCCTCGCAGCGTTCGCCTATGACGCGGCGCGCGCGCACGCTTCGGCTAACGGGAGAAGCGCGCCAATCCAGGAGGATTTCCTTTTTGCCGCTCTCGCGAGGACTTCCGCATTGGGCGGAACAAGAACGCTTGATTTCCGCACTAACGGGGGCGTGCTCGAGAGCACTTCGTCTCCCGGCGAGAGGCCGCATGTGGACATCAGATTCAGGACCGAAGGCGGTGCGGAATACAGGGTCAGGGTTTTCGAGGACGGGTTCAGGATTGTGGATGGAAGCGGATATGATGAAGTGCTCGGACGGCACCTTGATGGGGCCGGCGACGCCGTATTCAGGCTTGTCGAGGCGAGGAACAGGACAGTTCTGGAAGAAGCCCTCCGGCCAGTGATGGAGCATTTGCGGCAGGGTAACATAGGGACCGCGTCGAGGGTCGCCCCCTCCGCCGCGCCGCTTGCCCCGGGCAGGGCGCGCCCGCCGCCAATTCCGAGGATGGGAGGGCCTGCGATATTTTCTGCTTTGGCGGCGGGAACCCCTTCACCCCACGCGCAGAGGCGCGCGCTGATGGATTTCACGCACCTCAGCACGGAAGCGCAGGAAACCGTCATAGCGCAGCTCCACCAGCATGGCAGGCACGAGCAGGCCGCGTGGCTCTCGGATTTGAGGGCGATGAACGGGAGGGCGGGGCACGACCTCGAGAGGGCGTACTCAGGGCCGCCGCACGCAGTCAGGCCGGGCGAGCTGAGCGAAATATACATGACTGCAGATTCGCTGTCCGAGGCCCGCACCGCGCTCGCCTCGCGCCTGGGCATCGCACTCGACCCGCTGTTCTGGGCGAACGTTCCGATGAGCCAGCGCGACACGCAGCTCGACGGGTTTGTCTCGCCAGAATACCGGCGCTTCAACACGCTTGCCGATGACGGCTTCTTCTTCGGGATGCTCACAAGCGGAGACCTCGCGGGGGCAGTGAGGGAAAGGTTCCCCGACGGCCGCATAATTAGCGCGAGGTACCTGAACGGCCTCGTCGGGGCGTACATGCTCCGCGTGAGGGATTCGAACGGTCGGGAGCATGTCATCTTCCTTAAAAGGCAGGACCTGCGCCCGGACCGCGCGGGCTCGGAATACAGCCAGGCGTCCGGAGTCCCCGCCGCATGGGTCGTAACCTCGCGGCCGAGGGAAGAGCAGAGGATTACGGACATATATCACAGATGGCTTGCCGGAAACGCGCTTGATGCGGGCGAGATGCGCATTGTCGCAGACCTCGAGAGGATTAGGGCCGATTTGCGCCTCAGCACCTCGGCAAGGGACGTCGGCGTGATTTCCCAGATACTCGCGAACAGGATGGCAGGGCTCAGGTACACGATGCCGGACGGCTCGAGTTCAGGATACGGATTCATCGGCAACATCAGGGATTTCGAGGGCCCGCTCAGGATTGCCGGGCGGGAAATGCAGACGCGCACGCTTTCTGCGGCCAGCGTAGGCGACCTCCACACCCGCCCGGAGCTCCTCGACCACTTCTTCAACGACAGCCGGGCGTTCTGGGAGGAGCTCGGATTTGCGCTTGCAGGCTCGTATGCGACGGGCCTCTTCGACAGGCACGAGGGCAATGTCTGGGTGATGAGGGTGGAGCTTGTGAACCCCGGCGCGCAGGACCTTGCGGCCATCGGATACAGGCGCACGCCGCAGGGCGGCATCGAGGTGATACCAGGCAGGACGCCCGCGAGAACGCTTGAGATGGACGCTCAGGGCAGGATAACGATGGTTTCGATAGGGGGCATCGACACCGACACGGGCGGCGTCTATCTGGCCGCAGCGAGGCCCAACGGCACCTTCAGCTTTTCCCAGATGGTCCAAAGGTTCGGCAGCCAGGACCTCCACAGGTTTTTCGTTTCCCTGACGCGCCTGCGGAACGCTATCGAGGCCCAGGCCGCGCAGGCGGAAGGCAGGGAGCCGGTTTTCATCTCCCCGATAGACCTTGCCTATGAGGCATTCGGCGAGCCCCCCGGCTCCGGCGCCCTCTTCACCGGCCTGAGGAGGTGGATGGGCGAGTTCGGCCTGGACCAGGCGTATAGGAACGATATGGTCAGGAGGTTCGCAAACCATGGCGGAGAACCAGCGGGGATGGGCCAGACGATTCTCCCCCAGCAGTCCGCGATGCTCACGAGCGACGGGGTAGCGTATTCCAGTTTCAGGTTCAACGGGGAGGAGATGATGCCCATTTTCACGCCGGACGGACGCTCGGTGCTCGGTGTCAGCTATGAGTTGGCGAACGCTGGCGCACTTGCCCCGGACGTTCTTGCGATGTTCCCGCACGGCAGGCAGGTCTTTGTTGTTCCCTTGAGCCCCCAGCGCGCCGCGAGCATACCGGGTTCGAGGACGATAGGCGGAAGGACGTTCGCCGTGTTCCAGGCATTCGAAAGCGTGCCGGCCGACCTGCGCTCGCATGTGGTTCCCGCGATGAGGCACCATGGAATTTTGAGGGCCGCGGACGGGTTCTCGGCCGCGACCGGCATAGCTTCGCGCGGAATAGGGGCAGAAAGGGTATTCCGCCACATGATGGGACGCGGGACCGCAGGGATGGATGCCGATTTCGCGCAGATACTCGGGCAGCTTCGGGCTGCGGAGCACCAGGAAGAGCAGAGGGCTAGGGCGGAGCCGGAGCGGATGCCCCGCCATCTGGGCGCAAGGCTCCCGCCTGGGTATGGCGAGGACCGCCTTCCCCCACTAAGGTAATCAGTCGTCCGCGAGGGCGAATTTTCCGAATTGGGGCAGGGGCTCCGGCTTCATGAGCTTCAGCGTGCCGTCGGCGACCGCATAAAGTCCCCCCGCCTGCGCCTCCTTGGAAGATGCCAGGGAAAGGGCCGCCTTCAGGTCTTCCTTGACCGGAGCCCAGTCCTTCGCCATTTCCTCGTCATAGAGGCACTGGAGCCGGCCCCGGACGACCACCCTTCTTTTCGAGTCTGCGATGACGACGTAGATTGTGCTCGCGGTCTCATACAGCACAACCCCGAATTCCGTGTCCGGAGCGTAAAGCTTCCCCACCTGAAGGCCCTGCATGAGGAAACCGATCCCCCCCTTTTCATCCTTGGAATAGTGCCTGTATGCGCCTCCCGTGGTCAGGTATAATTTTTCAGGAACCTGGAGGAGCTGTTCCAGTTCCTCATCGAAGCCTTCGCCGAAGCCCTTAAGGGCGTTGATCAGGCTGCTCCGGTCGACCTTGACAGGCTTGGGAACGGCAACCCTCCGCTCCTCGCTCGGAGCTACGGCGCTGAACCCGAACCTCGCGGGCCCTGGCTCCTGCGGCGGGATGCTTTTCGGCTTCCTTTTTGCCATGGAAATCATTTGGGCGCAACCGTTTAAATTGTGTGCAGCCCGGACAACGCCTCCAAGACCGCTGGCCTGCTGTCAGGGTGCCTGTCGGCGAAAAGCACGAGCGCAGAAAGATGGGGGCCGGGGTCGTCCGGGGACATCCTCAGGCTGGAAACGATGATGGGAAAATCGTCAGGCCCCCCGATTCTCGCGACCGCGCCTGAAACGGCGGCCCGCACCGCTTCGCTCGCCCCGTGCAGCTCGAGCGCTTTTTTCAGGAGCGGCACGCCCTCCGGCTCGCCGTGGTCCATGATTACTTCCACGATTCTCCGGATTGCATCCGCCCGGGGTTTGTCCTCGAGGAAATATTCGCCCGCTTTTTCTATGGCGAAGTTCGCCTTTTTCAGGACGCGCCTGAAGGGGTCGCCCTGGTCCAGCTCGGTCCGCAGTTCCAGGGCGGTGAGGCCCGCGCGTGCCGGCTCGGGGACCCTGAAGGCCCCCATGGCATCGACAGTGAATGGGGGCTCGACCAGCAGCTCGCCGGTTTTCGCTCTCCGCGCCTGCGATATGTGCGCTATTTTCAGGTGTTTCCGTACCATGGCCAACAAACCCATTTTATTACGCAAAAATTAAAAAGAAACCACACGAAATCAGATGGGCGGGCGGACCGTCGCGGGCGTCACCCCGGAGGACGGTTGCAGTTGCGGGCATAACCAGTTTAAGAGAAAATCCACCACTAATCGCGCAAGATTTATATACATTGCTAACCTAAGTAGTTCATTCACTTCACGCTATTTTTGAAGTGCATGGGAGGATAACTGGTCGCCTTGCCAGCGGAGGGATCCGCTGGCCTAATTTTTATCACG
Organism: Microcaldota archaeon; assembly: GCA_040758235.1. Classification (GTDB taxonomy): domain Archaea; phylum Micrarchaeota; class Micrarchaeia; order Anstonellales; family Bilamarchaeaceae; genus Bilamarchaeum. The sequence continues at coordinate 658 of JBFLVW010000080.1, read as the reverse complement.
CTCAGCAATTCTCAGGGCGTTTCATCTGCAAGCGAGTCTTAAGATTATATTCCTTGCTTCCGATTCCTTTTTGGATAAGGATGACAATCGAGATAGACGGCTCTTACGGCGAGGGCGGGGGCCAGATCATCAGGACGGCCCTCACACTCTCAGCCATCACCCAAAAAGCCGTCCGCATAATGAACATAAGGGCGAACCGCCCCAACCCCGGACTCCAGCCCCAGCATCTCACTGCATGCAGGGCCGTGCGGAGCATATGCCGCGGGACGCTTGGGGCCGCGGAGGTTGGAAGCCGGGGAATCTCCTTCGAGCCGGGGCCGATTGTCGGCGGCAAGTACGATTTCGATATCGGGACGGCCGGTTCCGTGACGCTTGTCGCCCAGACAGTCCTGCCCATACTTCTTTTCGCGGAAAAAGGGAGCGAAGTAAGGATAACCGGCGGCACGCATGTGATGAAGTCGCCGTCTTACGATTATTTCGAGAGGGTTTTCGTTCCCGCCCTGAAAAATTTCGGCGTGGAGGCTGGATGCAGGATGCTGAAGCCCGGCTATTACCCGCGCGGCGGAGGGGTGATGGAATTCTCTGTGGAGCCCCAAAAGCCGAAGGGGTGCACGGCCTGGGGCGCGGGGGAGGGCGTGCAGGCCATACTGAGGCTGTC
>JBFLVW010000079.1:0-14754 GCA_040758235.1 Microcaldota archaeon | reverse complement strand
CGGTGCCCTCGCGCCGAGCCCGTATGCGCTCCTGTAATAAGAATCGGGCCTCCGGACGGGGTCTGCGAGCCTTGAGGGAATGTCGTAGTGGTCCTCTCCCACCCATCTTATCGGCCTCTCGCGTTCGTTCTGCATCGTCCAGGTGTACGGCGCGTACCACCTTATCCCCTGTGTGTAATATGGCCCGCCTGCAAGCCGAACGAGGGGTGCAGTCCAAGAGGGCGGCCAGTACCATTTGGCTTCGCCCTGCGAAAGCATGTGGCCGACCAGCATCCCGCCGACTATCCAGCCCTTCCATGTGATGCCCCAGAGCGCGCTCAGCCCCTCGGGCCACACGCTCGTGTAGGGCGTCCCGTCCGGCTTCTTGCCCCTCGTCGGTGCTATCCAGTTGCGCGGGTGGCTGAATATCACCCCGAATTCCTTCGCGAAAGTCTTCCTCCAGAGCCAGACCAGCTTGCCGGGCTGCTGGGGGTCCCTGCTTATCCACGAGTCCGGGTCGAGCGTGTGGTATTTAATCCAGTACCAGAATTTCGCCCACCTGCCCTCCATCCTGGCTAGCCCCTGGGGCACTTTCGGCACGCGGGCCTCGTATACCATCCTGGCAAGGACCTTGTCCCCGTCGGTGATGCCGGTCATGTTGCCGTATCCCCGCTGCTGGAGGTCCCTGACCGCAAGCTTCGCGGCCTGGCGGAGGGGGTGCGCATACTTCCTTGAAATGCCGTCTATCTGGGCGTCGATGCCCTCCTTCGTGAACAGCATGCTCGACATCGCGGCGTGCAGGGAGCGCAGCTTCACCTTCACTTCCTCGGGAAGTTCGGCGTCCTCAATGTCCCTTGCGAACTCGGCCATCTTCGCGTCGAACTCCTCCTTCTTCCATGCGAATATCTCGCTTTCCTTGGTTACGGTGCCGATGACGCTCCGCTTCACATACTCCTGCGCGACCTCGGCTCCCTTCTCCATGGCGAGCCTCTTGAGCTTCTTCTTTTCGGAGGTCTCCTCGTCTCCTGCGGAAAGGAGCTTCTCCTGCTCGAGCGATACGGGATTGAAGTGCGGAAGCGCCTCCATCATCGATTCAGTCGCCTTCCTGGCCTTGTCGAGCAGTGTCGTGAGCACCGGGTTCGGGAGCCTGTGGGCGATGGCGTCCGCGACGCTGTCGAAGCTGGCGTTCGCCTCCTTGTTCTGCTTCAGCAGGTCCTTGAAGTGGTCGGCAAGCTCCTTCGCGAAAGCCTGCGGGCTCGCTTCCCTCTCGAATTTCGCGAGGTCCTCATCCCTTCTCTTGACCTCCCTTTCGGCCTTCTCGACCTGCGCCCTCGCGGCCCGCACGAGCTCCGCAGTGTTCCTCAGGTCCCTCCTGAGCTTGATGTCGCCCCTCATATAAACGGTTTCGACGCCGTTTTCCCTGAGCTTGATGCTCCCCTTATGCTCGGCGGTATCGTGGAACCTCTTCGCCTTCTCATACACCCTCTCCGCGGCCTCTAGCTCGGCCCTCGCGGATTCCACGGCCGGCCTCGCCTGCTCGGCCCAAAGGGCCTTCCGGTCGCGCTCGGCGCTGAAACCTCCCACGTAACCGACTCCCGGCGCTTCGATTGCAGGGTGCATCTCGCCGGTCCCTGTCGCGAGTATGCTTCCGGCTTCGCCGTGGAAGCTCTCCACCGCCCTCTCGATGGGGTAGGAAGACTGGGAATATAGATACTCGTTGATGTAGCCCGCGTCGCAGAGCTTGCGCAGCGTCTTGACCGGGACGTCCTCGATTCCCTTCCTGTAGGAGAGGTCCTTGCAGACCGAGCCCAGGAACTCGGGTATCGTGTCGTGCTTGTGCCGGACGGCGCAGCTTTCGAGGAAAGTGAACAGCGCGAGGTGGGGCCGCGGCAGGTCCGCATCCGGCCACTTCGCTTCCTTCTCCCACAGCTCGACCGCGCCTGGCCTCTGCGTATCGTTGTCCTTCTCGTCGCGCAGAGGCGCGCCTATCATCGTCGAATATAATATGCTCAGCTGGTGCGCGTCCAGCGTTCCGATGACGTATTCGGGATGCTCCCGCGCCCTGCGGAGTTCGCTGGCGAGCCTGCCCCTCCTTGCGCGGTTCTCGCGCTCGTACTCCTCATCCACTTCCTCGAGCGGGGTCGGGACAGCGCGCGACTCTATCGCCTGTATGAACAGCTCGTTCGTGACTACCGCCCTCATCATCTCGTCGCTTGCGCCCTCGCTCTGCGTCCTGCTCTGGCCCCCTGTTATCGCGTTGATGAGCATGTTGTTGAAATCCACGAGGTGCTCGCCCTTCACGGTCTCTGAGTCGACGTGCGGGTCCACCCTCTGGGATTCGTCCTTCTTTCCGCCGACGAGCCTCTCCGCGTCGGCCTCCTCGGACTTTTTCCGCGCAAGCTTCGCTACCCTGCGCTCCCTCCTCTTTTCAGAAAAAGTAACTGTGTCCCACGCCTTGCCTACCATTCCCCTCGGATTCGCGTCAGCCATAATTCCACCTGCCTCTGAGCATGATTTTCTATTATTGTATTTAGTTGGAATATGTGTTTGTTTCTCTTTTTAAAAGTATTGATTTTTCGTGTTTTTTCCTGATTGAGGGGGAGTTATTGCTTTTCTCAGGCTCCCCCTCGGACCCCCCAAAGCCTTTCGCCGTTCCGGGGCGCCGCGACCACTTATTCCACAATCCTCTCCACTATCTTTTGCGGGTCGAACCTCTCGAGGGAATCATACCCCTGCCCTACGCCCACGTAGATTATGGGGATGCCCGTGGCCTTGTTTATGGACAGCATGGTCCCGCCCTTGGGGTCGCAGTCCAGCTTTGTGAGAATCACGGCGTCTATCCCTATTTCGCGGTTGAAAGAGGAAATCTGCTCGATTATGGCGTTGCCGGCGATGCTCTCTCCGACGTATATCTTGACATCGGGCTGGATGACCCTCGTCATTTTTTTCATCTCGTTAATGAGGCTGATGTTGGTGTCCTGCCTGCCGGCAGTGTCTATCAGGACCGCATCCATCCCGTGCGCTTTCGCGTAATTCACGGCGTCGTAGGCCACCGAGGTCGGGTCGCTCCCATAGTCCCGCTTTACCACCTTCACGCCGAGGCGCTCGGCATGCACGCCCATCTGCTCTATCGCGGCGGCCCTGAAGGTGTCCGCCGCCGCGAAAACCACCTTCCCGCCCCTCCCCATGAGCAGTTTCGCCACCTTGGCGATGGTCGTGGTCTTTCCCGCGCCGTTTATCCCGATGAACATTATCTTGAGGGGTTTTTCGCCTGAGGCCATCCTCTCCGCCAAATCGAAGCTCTTTTCATTGGTCAGGACTGAAACCAGCGTTTCCTTTATCGAGGAGCTGACAAACGGATGCAGCTCCTCCTTGCGTATTTTCGCCCCGATGAGCTTTTCTGCAAGCTCGCTCCGGATGCCTTCCGCGACGCCCATCTCCACATCAGCCTCGAGGAGCTCCAGCTCCAGGGAATCGAGCATATCCTTCACGTCGCCCTCGGTTATCTCCACCTCTCTGGTGATGAAGCTTTTTACGGCGCTGACGATGCCGAGCCTTATCCTTTCCTTTGGCCTCTGTTCCTCGGATGCCGCGGCTGGAGTTTCCGGTTTCCTGTCTTCGGTTTCGGGTTTTGGCGCTTCGATTTTTGGCGATGGAACCGGGGCTTCCGGCGAAGCAGGAGCTTCTGTTTCTTTTTTGGGGGAAACAGGAGGTTTTGGCGCCACGGATTTGGGCTGAGTTTGCTTAATCGGGGCGCTTTCGATTTTCGGGGCCTTTTCGCTTTCCAGCCGCGGCGCTTTTGGCTTTTCAAGTGGGGGGGGTGCGGGAGCGCTTACGGGGTTCGGGGCCGGTTTTTCCGGTTCCGCCTTTTTCGGGATTTCAGCAATCGGAGCCTGGACAGTCCGGGGTTTGGTTTCCGTAATCGCTTCCGGGATTTCCGTTTTTTTCGGTTCGGGCGCCTCTTTCTTTGGCGCAGGCCCGGGCCTTTTTGCCTGCTCTTTCTTCACGGCTGGCTTCGCCTCGGGCGCTTTTCCAGGGACTTCCGGGCGGGCCTCCGGTTTTTCCTTCTTTTCGGGAGGCGCTTCAGGCTGGACTCGTGCAACCTCCTCCAGTTCCGGCGGTTCTTCAAGTTCCGGAGGTTCTTCCTTTTTCGGCGGCTCGCCCTTCCCCTCTTCCTTCTTGGTAAGGCCTTCGATGAAGCCGCCGATTTTCTTCTTCAAAAAGTCGAACAGAAACCTTCACCCTGTCTCCTCTGGCCGGGGCTCCCGCGAAAACGTCAAGAGTTTCCTCATGAAGTTTTGATGAAACTTTTACCCTGAGAGAAACCGAAGGAAAAGTTTCAAATATAGTCTTCCCTGATGTTGCCCTCGACGCGCTGGCTAAGCTCGCTCTGGGCCTGCATCCTCTGGAGCTGTCCGGTGACGTCGCGGAGCTTGTTCGCGAGCTTGTTGAACTCCTCGGTAAGCTTCTCGACCGCCTTCCTAGTCGCCTCTATCCTCCTCTTCAGCTCCTCGCCCGCCTCCTCCTTGGTCATCTCGAGCAGGTATTCCGCGCCTATCGGGACCAGTATCTTGGTCTCCGACACGGAGCCCTTCACGAAAGCGCCGCCTCCAATTGGTATGAGCACCCTGTCCGCGCTCACGCTCTCGACGGTCTTGAGCGCGTTCGAGAGGTCTATCGTGGTGAGGCTGACCCTCTCCGTTTCGCGCTTTATCATCGCTATCTGCTCGCGGTATATGGCGAGCTCGTAGTTCAGCTGCGCAACTGTCTCTTCGGCCGTTGCCATAAAATCACTGTGCCTTCTCCACCTTCTCAATTTTAACCTTATTCCTGGGGACGCCGTTGTTCGAGCCGAGAATGGCGTACGCCCTGTGCCGGGCCGCGGATTCGGTCTCCGCCTCGACCTCCTTAGTGAACGGCCTTTCCTCGCTTCCGAGGGTCATTTTCCCGCTTACCCTGAACATTGCCATACGATTCACCTACCGTGCATCATCTTATAAGGCCGAGGGCTTCCTCGAGCCTGCCTATCTCGAACGCGGTCGTGCCCTCGCCGACCACGTATCCCGACGAATTCGCGAGGGCCCCATACGCGACGAATCCCGTTCCGGTGTTCACGGTGCCCCTGCTTCCCGGGACCTTCAGCGCGTCTTTGAGGAGTGCGAGCTCCGGCTCTCCCGCCCTGAAATGGGCGAGGAACCCCGTGTTGGTCGCAAGGACCGCGCTGCCGACCGTCGAAAACCCGGCGACCGTCATCGGGACCATCTCGATTCCGAGCGCGTCTCCGATTGCATTCCTCTCCGGCGCCTCCATGTGGGGGTTTATGACCCCTCCCTTGTCGTTCGCCGCGATGTTGTTGCCGCAGGCGTTGTGCTTGTCGGCGGAAACGTGGACGTTCAGGCCGGCCTTCCTGAGGAGGGACACCTCCTCCTCCTTCGCGATGTTCGGGAGAATGATTCCATTCGAGTTCATGGCGATATACAGGCCGAGCAGGTTCGAGTCCCCCATGCCGACCTTCAGAGTCTTCGTGCCGAGCCTCGCCTGGACCGCATCGTCGAATTTCTTCATGCTGTCCACTGGCAGGAGGGTGAATTCGTCGTTGGTCTTGCAGAACATCCCTATCCAGGGATTGCCGAAATATGCCGCCTTCATTTTTTTGGCCCACCGCCCCGGCCTTCACTTCTTCTCGTGCCTGGCGGGCGCCGCCTTGTGCTCTTTGGCCTCTGGTTTCTTCTCCGGGGCTTTGTGCTTTTCGGGCGGCTTCTCGGGCTTCGGCTCCGCCTTCTTCTCGGCCGCTTTCGGCTCCTCTTTCTTCGGCGCCACTGCCTTCTTCTTGGGCTCCTCGGGCTTCTCGTCAGCGAGGAAGGCGCGTATCACGCCCTCGTCCTTGACAAGCCTTACCTTCACCCTGCGGGGCGGTTTCTGGATGGACCTTGCCCAGAGGTGGCTGTTCAGCGGGCCGCTGAGGACCACCTTCTCCCCGTCGGCCTTCATGTGGCGGATTATAAAGGCGCGCAGCAGCTTGACCGCCCTGGGCACCCTCTTCTGCCTGACCGCCTCGTAAGCGTCTCCGAGCGGAACCGTGTAAATCCTTTCGAGCTTGGCCATAATATCACTCATCCGGTATGCGGAGCTTGTCCGTCCTCCAGTCCCTTCTCCTTCTGTTGAAGCTTACCTTCCTCTTCGTCCTCGCTATCACGAAGACGGGTATCCTCTTCGTCTTCCGAGACTCCTTGCCGAGCCTCATTTTCTTCGTCAATCCCTTGGCACCCATCAAAATCACTTCTTGTGGAACGTAAAAGGAACTGCGGTTCCTTTTAACCTCCCTCATTTTTTGTGGAACGTTATCGTCGTTTTCGTCTCGCTCTGCTCCTTTATCGCGCGCAGGAGTGCCAGGACCTCCCTCTCGGTTATCCTCCTTCCCGCGCGCTTGAAGAACATGAGCGCGTTTTTCGCCGCGGCGAGGAAAAGCTCCTCGTTCGCGACCGAGACGTTCATGAGGCGGTCGTACGCCGCCTCTTCCAGCGCGAGCCGCAGCGTCTGTTTCAGCTGCTCCTGCGCCTTCTTGGCTTCCGCTTTTTTCTTCCTCACTTCTTCGAGCTCTTCCTGCTCGGGCATGTCAGACGCTCTCTTTCGCCGCGGAGTCCAGGAGCTTCCTGCCTTTCGCGCTTATCGTCCGGCCGGCCTTCAGCTTGGTCAGCAGGCCTGCCTTCTCGAGCTCCTGCATCGCCTTGCGGATGGTGGAGCCGCCGGAGGGGCCGTGGTGGCCGGGCCGCACTCCGCGGCGCTTCTTGCCGCCGTAGTGCCTCCTGAGCCTGTTCGCGCCGACCGAGCCCTGCACGTACGCCTGCCTCAGTATGGAGGCGCACCTGACATACCAGAAGTCCTCGCTCTGGGGCGGGCGCGACGCGTGCGCGCCGGTCTTGACCAGGCCGACGAACGCCGGCTTGGCTATCTTCATCTCCTTGAGCTTCTTCGCTGCGCTTTCTATCAGCCTGTTGGCTTCTACGTCATATGCTGTGACCATTTTCGCACCTCATGACCCATCGCGGAACTACCCGTTCTCAGAATGGAAAATTGGACACGATTCAGGCTTAAACATGGAAGCAATCCTATTAAAATATATCTTTTGGGCCGGCCGCCGTGTCTGCCTGGGGCGAAGAAATCATTAAATCAGCGCTTTGTCAAAGCAAAGGCATGAAAATCGCACCGGAAGAAAGCGAACTGCTCTTAACATTGAAAGCCCGCTTTGAGAAAAACATGGGCCGGCACAAAGGCCTTGAATGGGCCAAAGTGCAGGCAAGGCTGGAAGCCAATCCCGAAAAACTGCGGTCGCTCCGGGAAATGGAAAAGAGCGGCGGCGAGCCGGATGTCGTCGGCTTTGACAAAAAAACGGGCGAATTCGTTTTCTATGATTGCTCGGAGGAAAGCCCTAGGGGCCGCAGGAGCGTCTGCTACGACCAGGATGCGCTTGAGTCGAGGAAAGAGCATAAGCCGAAAGACAGCGCCATGGGGATGGCAGCCGCCATGGGCGCCGAGCTTTTGACGGAAGGGCAGTATCTGGAGCTCCAGAAGCTCGGTCATTTCGATGCCAAAACGTCGAGCTGGCTGAAAACACCGGACGATGTCAGGAAACTCGGGGGCGCCATCGCCGGGGATTTCCGCTACGGCCGCGTTTTCATAGGCCACAACGGGGCGGAATCCTACTACGCCGCGAGGGGGTTCCGCTGCGGGCTCCGCGCCTGAGCGCCCAGTCGGGTATAAAAAAGCTGGCTGGCGAATCCTTGCATGGAACGCGTTTTCGAAGGTGTCTTCAGGGCAGACCATTCTTTCGCTACGGAGAGCATCGACCCGGGCAGGAAAGTGTACAATGAGCGGACCTTCCGCGAGGGCGGCAGGGAATACCGCATCTGGGACCCCCACCGGAGCAAGCTGTGCGGGGCGATGAAGAACGGCCTGAAGACATTCCCCTTCAATCCCCTCAGCAAGGTCCTCTACCTCGGCGCCTCGACCGGCACGACAATCTCCCACCTTTCGGACATCCTGGGGGATTCCGGGGAAATCTATGCGGTTGAGATTTCCCCCCAGTGCATGAAGTCCCTGATGGCGCTTTCCGAGCGGCGCAGGAACGTCATCCCCATCCATGCGGACGCGCGCAAGCCGCAGGACTACAGCGATGCCGGAGAAGTGGACATTATATACCAGGATGTCGCGCAGCCGGACCAGGACGACATCCTCATCATGAACGCGAGGGCCCTCCTCAAGCCCGAGGGGATAGCCATGATATGCATAAAGAGCCAGAGCATCGACGTGACCAAGGAGCCCGAAGTTGTCTTCCAGTCGGTTATAAAAAAACTCGAAACCGCCTTCGACGTCCTCGAAAGGATAAAGCTCGAGCCCTACGACAAGGACCACCTTTTCGTGGTGCTGAGATACCGAGGGTAGGCCTTTTTGTGAGCGTTTATTAATTATTGTGGTATATAATCAGATGCCATGGGTCCTATACCGAAAGAGAACCTCCAGTTCCACTTCGAGTTCGGGGGGCACGCGAACCGGAAGGACGCGGCCGGAATCAAAAAGACGCTCGAGCGGCTGAAACCGCATGTTTTCGTGATGGAAGAGGCCCTCATGACGCGGGACGAGCGGATCGATGCGATAAAGACCGTCAATCGGCTCGCCCGCGCATCCAAAACCGACCCGGAGCGGAAAAAGTTCCTCCGCGGCATATCTGAAGACCGCTCGATTTTCGGCCACGGGGAATTCAAGGTGATGGAATTCGTACACGCGATACACTCCGGCCTGACGATTTTTTTCGTGGAGGAGATGGGCGAGGAAGAGAGGAACGAGGCGTTCTGGTCCCTGCCATGGCTCGTCCGGTTCAACCCGAAAATCATGGACCTCCTGCGCGAAGGGAGGGTGACCGAGGCGATGTCCCTTTCAGAGGCCTCCTTCCGCGAGACCACGGGCGCCCTTGTTTCGAGCCGCGACCCGGTAATCGCCTGCGGAATCGAGAGGATGCGCTTCGAGCTCCCGGAGCTTTTCCCGGAGCGGGACTGGTCCGGCGAAGTCCGCGTCCTTGCAAGATACGGCTCGATGCACGGGGCGGCAGGCGCGATGCTTTCGGCGCGCGGATACGAAGTCGAATCCGATTTCGTCTGCAGGGGCATCGCTGAGGAGCTTTCTATGGCGCTCAGCCTCGACCCCAATATCGAGTTCAGTCCGGAGCAGAAAGCGCAAATACTATTCATGGACGTGAGCCAGCAGATTTTCCCTCTCGTCCAGGATAGCGCTTCCGCGGATTCCGAAACGCTTTCCCAAAACTACCGGGCGCTCGGGGCGGAAGGCTTTTTTGCGATTTTGCATGAGCTTGCGGGGCGGCGGATGGACGAGGCAACATTCAAGAGCGCGCTGAGGGAAGCGCTTCAGACGGCTCGCGAAAGCGCAGAAATATCGGCGTTTGCCGGAAATCCGTGACAAACATTTATATTAGGAAAAATCGTGAAAAATCCGTGGAGTGGACGGTCAAGGGTTAGATTGCGCACAACAGCCCCTCAACCGGGGCTATCTGTGGCAAAATTTGCGTATTGGGCCCTTGTGCACCGCGCTTCGGCGATGCCACTCCACTTTCAACTGCTTATCCCAATCCATAAAAAACTCTTCCTTCCAATATTACACACATGGCCTGCATCAGCGCCGGGGAACAATTCGCGCAAAGCGCCCATCTTGTCGCGCCCATAGACATCTTCGAAAGCCCGGCATCGAACGCCCGCGCTGCGGCATTGAAGCTCCTGCGGGAATGCGAGCGGCTGTCCGGAGCCGGCGGGACGGAGGAATTCGAGCGGTGGCTCGGCAGCATCCTTCGTTTCGGGGACTACCCGTGCTGCTTCTATGGCAACGCCCTTGCGGGCTCGCGGGCTCCGTCAGATGTGGACATGATGTCGTTCGTCTTCGGGGGCCACCCCATGTACATCCACAGGCCCGCATTCGTCCACATCCTCAGCGTGCGAAGCTCCTGCGAGGACCCATCGTCGGCTTGGGGGTCGTTTTTCCTGGGGCCCTTGCTTTTTCCCGGCCTCCCTCCGGAGTTCGTGACCGGGATAATCGAGCGCGGAAGGAAGGACTCGCTGGGGAAGCCTTTTTTCAAGGGCGGCATCGGCGAGCCATTGACTTATGCCGCCTACCGGTGCATCGGCGATTCGGGCGCCTTCACGCCGGAGGAGTGGGATTCGGCGAAAAACGTCGCCACATTCAAGGTCCAAAGGCAATACTTCGACTCCGCGAACTTCCAGACGCTCAGCTATTCCGTAACGGAAGTGCATGACCAGGTCAGGAAAAACCTGGCCACTCTTGGAGATGCTGAGCTTGCGGCACTCGCCAAAGCCGCGATGCGGCGAGCACACGTGCGGGCCGAAAAAAGGGAGGAGCTTGCAGAACGGTTCGTTTCGGAAATCCGGAGGATGCGGCCGTAACCAATTTTAATTCCGGCTGCAATCTGGCATATGGTGAAAAAATGGCACAGAGACTGAAACCCAGACCGCCGGAAACCCCCGTCCTGAACCTTCAGATACCCCAGAGAAGCGCTCCGAAGGACCAGAGCGTAGTGCAGATACCGAACGGGTACCGGTTCGAGCTTAACGGCGTGAAGATGACCGTGACATCCGAAATCACACCCTCGAGGCAGGTGCTGAACCTCTCGATAGACCTCGACAGCCTGTCTTCCCGCTCGCGCAGGAAATAGTCAGAACCTCTGAAGATTGAGGCCGGTCTTCTCGTCGTGCCTGCGGTCTATCCTAATGCCATAGGGCACTATCACTATCTCACAGGTCGGGTAAATCTCCGCGCTCATCAGGTGGCCGGACACTGTGGAGAAATCGTGCATGCTGATTGCGATGTGCAGGTGCGCGACCGGTTCATTCTCCAGCAGCGCGAGGTTGCCGCTGAGCGATATTATCTCGAGCATCCCCTCGAATTTTTTGGTGTTGTATTTTTTCGCTTTCGTGTCGTAGTGGGCGAGCTCGGCCTTCCGTGCCGCCCCTATGCCGTTCACGAAGGCGCCCTCCACGCCCTCGGCCTTCGCGACTTCCTTCAGGGAGCTTATTATCTCATCGCCCGGGTCGAGGCGCACGAGGATTCTCTGCTCGTTCCTTTTGTACTCCATCACACCAGCTCTTCGGCCCTGAAAAGCCTCTCGCAGTAGTGGCAGCGGTAGCCACCCTTGTCCATCAAAAAGTGCCTCTGCTGGCTGTCGGAGCTTATGCAGTTGGGGTTGGGGCATTTTCCGCTGCCCTTCACTTCCTTGGGCATTTTCACTTCGAACTTGCTTTCGACCTTCCCCCCCTTTATTATGTTGACGGACGCGCCGGGTGAGACGAGCGCTATCATGTTCGCCGCCTCCTGCGAGACGAGCTTCCCCTCGATTTTGACTATGTCCTTGGTCCCCATCTTCTTGCTGGGGGCGTTCAGGACCGCGGCCACGCGGTGGGGGTAATGCTCGCCTATCCCCAAAAGCTTCATCACTTTCGGCCCCTTGCCCGCCTTAATGTGGTCCACGACCGTTCCTATCTCTATCTTGTCGACCTGCATTGTTTCACCCCAGCGCGTGCTCGAGGACGGCCTGCCTGACCGGAATCCCGTGGTGCGCCTGCTCGAAATACCTCGCCTGCCTCATGCCGTCTATAGCGGGCTCGATCTCGTTGATTTTGGGCAGGGGGTGGAGGATCACAAGGTCCTCCTTCGCATCGGCGAGGTCCTCCTTCCTTATCATGAACTTTTCCGTAATCCTCTTGGCCTCGTACGGGTCCGCGAACCTTTCCTGCTGTATCCGGCAGACGTACAGGACGTCGGCATCGTCGAACTCGGGCTCGTTCTTCACTTCGACCCTGAAGTCGAAGGATTTCTTCACTTCCTGGAGGTAGTCCTCGTCCATCCCCAGGCCCTCCGGGGAGACGAGCGTCACGCGGCATCCGAACATCGCGAGCCCGTATATCAGCGACCGCATCGCGCGCGCGTATTTGAGGTCGCCAAGAAGCGTCACGTTCAGCCCGCTGATGCGGCCCTTGTCTTTTTTTATTGAAAACAGGTCGATCAGCGTCTGTGTGGGGTGCTGGTTCGCGCCGTCTCCGGCGTTTATCACAGGCTTCTCCGTCAGGTCTGCGGCAAGCCTTGCGGCGCCTTCCTTCGGATGCCTCACGATTATCGCGTCCGCATACCCCGAAACAACCTTTATCGTGTCCGAAAAGCTTTCGCCCTTCTTGAGCGAGCTCATCTCGGGCTGGAAGTCCACATACCCCATCCCGTTCCTCATGGCCGCCGACTGGAAAGAGAGCTTGGTCCTGGTCGAGGCCTCGAAAAACATCGTGGCCGCTATTTTCCCGCGCAAATCGAGCCTCTTCTCCCCTGACTGTATGGCCGCGGCCGAGTCGAGAACCGATTCGATGTCCTTCCTGCCGAGGTCCCTTATTGAAATTAGGTCCATTCGCTTTCAACCTCCCTCTATATCAGGAATAATAGGAATAAGAAGGTTAGCGGGCCGCGAGCCTGGTGGGTCCGCCGGCTCTGCGGCCGGCAATGCCCCGGGAAAGCAAAAGGCATATAATTATTCTTACAATCATTTACACATGAAATCTCTTCTTGCCATTCTTGCAGTGCTGGCGCTCTCCGGAGCGGCGTTTTCACTCACAAACATTTCCTCGTGCAGCATTCTCAGCACTCCCGGCGAAACCTACCAGCTCACCCAGGACATCCAGGGGGCGCCCAATTTCAACACTCCGGCGGGGGGAGTGAACTGCATCAAGATAGCCGCGGCGGACATCGTCTTCGACTGCATGGGCTTCAGCATCACCGACAACGGTACCGTGAGCGACGACCGGTACGGCATCGTCCTGAACGACTCGGCGACGAACGTGACGGTCCAGAACTGCCCCTCGATATCGCAATACAACGGGAGCGTCCTCCTCCTCAACGGCGACGGCAACACCGTGCGCAACGTGACCTCCCACGACAACAACTTCGTCGGCTTTTTCATAAGCGGGGTGGGCGGGGACGTCTCGGAGAACAACATTCTCACAAACAACACTGCAAGCGACAGCCAGTACGGGTTCTACGTCGTGGGCAGCCAGGGCAACAACCTCTCCTGGAACGACGCGTTTGACAACTTCGCCGGATTCGAGCTGATATTCTCCGCGCAGAACAACCTTTTCGAGAACAACGAGGCGTTCCTCAACACGCACGGAATCGAATTCAGGTTCTCCGGCAACGACTTCAATAACTTCACCGGGAACTTCGTCCATGACAACGTCCTCGACGGCTTCAACCTCACGCTCGCTGCGAATAACATCTTCTCAAACAACACTGTTACCGGCAACGGCGACGAGGGGTTCGACCTCTTAAGCATGACCAGCAACAACTTCTCCGGAAACACCGTTGATTCCAACACCGGCAACGGGTTCCATCTAAACCTTTCTATCGGCAACTTCTTCGAATTCAACAGCGCCTCGGGAAACGGAGCGGACGGCTTCCGGTTCATCGGCAGCGGGAGTTACATCATGGCCAACGACACCGCGAGCAGCAACGGGGGCAACGGTATGTCGTTCAACTCGTCCCTCGGCGGAATCATACAGAACGCAACGGTCACGTCCAACGGGCTCGACGGGTTGGCGTTCGTATCCAGCCCCGGCGGAATACCCCAGGGCAACGACGTTTCGGGAAACTTCGGCAATGGGATATCGATGGTATCGAGCGGCGGCAAGATTTTATCGAACAATGTCATCAGCGGCAACGGGGACGATGGCATCTACTCGAATGCGAGTGGCGGAAGCATCATAGACCAGAATCTCATCTTCTCGAACAGCGGGAACGGCATCGCAGTCTATGACGCGGCGGGCGGCATTTACGGGCCGAACTCCGTTTACGGCAACGGCCTCAACGGGATGCTGATATCCAACGTGAATGCGACGATTTTCTCATCAAGCAACATCTCGAACAGCACACTCTCCGGCATCAGGGTGGAGGGAGGCTCGGACGGCCTCATCATCGACTCCAACCATGTGAACGGCAACGCGGAGGGCATCTCAATCGGCAATGCCGGCGGCAACATCCTGGACAACAACACGGTCTTCGGGCATGCGGGCGTCGGCCTGTCCATCCTTGACACGAACGGCACTGTCCTTGCAGAAGGGCACTTTTATGACAACTCGCCCGATTTCACAGTGTCTGGGGCCGGGATTTCCTTCTCGATGGACGGTGCGGTATTTGACAGCCCTGCCGGCGTGCTCGCGAATTACACGAACCTCTCTATCAACGATACGGTGGACTCGGCGTACAGCATCGACCATGACGTCCAGCCGGCCCCGCTTCCGGCAGGGCGCATAAGCTTCGCGCAAAAGTTCGTGAACATCACGAACCTCACCGCGAACGTCTCCATAGACAGCATATCCTGGCACTGGCAGGAGGGCGAAGTCGTCGTTCCATACTCGGAGCCGGCATTCGAGCTGTGGAGGTTCAACGGCGTCGAATGGAGCAACCAGTTCTCCGCCCTCGACAGTACGGCAAACACGCTCAGCGAGGCGGCGCTCTCCGACTTCAGCGTCTTCGCAATTCTGCAGGCCCCGGCCGATGACGACGGGGATGAAGACGGCGGCGAAGCTCCTGAAGAGGAAGTCCCGGAGGAGATTCCGGAATGCACCTCCAACGACCAGTGTGCAGTCAACGAAGTCTGCTCGGCAGGCGTGTGCACGCCCTTCGAGTGCGGCTGCGGCTTCGCTTCCAACCACTCATGCG
>JBFLVW010000078.1:0-4258 GCA_040758235.1 Microcaldota archaeon | reverse complement strand
GGCGAAGAAAAATGCCGACGCCACGAGGGAGAGCCAGTACCACCCGCGGTCGGTTTCCCTGAAAAGCTTCACCGCGAAGACGAGCGCGACGACGAAGCCGATTCCGGCGGCGATATGCACAAGGCCTATGAAAGAGGATAATTCGCTAATCATCATCTCACCATACTAAAGAGGCCGGCATTAGGTTTATAAAGATATATTACATTAAGGTTACATTAGCATTACAAAAGGTGGAAACATGGCAAACGAAGATGGGATAACGATAGGCAAGGATACGCTGTATGGCGTAGTCATCGCGGGATTGACGGCACTTCTTGTCCTTTCCGTGTTCACGCAGGGGTTCGGAGTGATGAAGAGCCCCGCAACGGGCCCGGCGCAGCCCGTTGCTCCAACTCAGCCGGCTCTGGCACCCACGCAACCTGCCGCGCCTTCTGCGCCGGATGTGGCATCTCTCATGGATGACGACATGAAGCTCGGCTCCGATTCCGCCCCCATAGTCATCATAGAGTTCTCTGATATGCAGTGCCCCTTCTGCAGGAAATGGTTCATCGAGTCATATTCGAGCCTGAAGCAGGAATACATCGACACAGGCAAGGCCCAGCTCGTCTTCAGGGACTTTCCGCTGAGCTTCCACCCCGCGGCGCAGAAGGCTGCCGAAGCGGTGGAGTGCGCGGCCGACCAGGGCAAGGGATGGGAGCTGCACGATAAGATGTATGAGGAGCAGTCGAAGCAGGGTTCCGGGACAGTCCAGTTTTCGGTGGACGACATGAAGAGCTGGGCGTCCCAGATAGGCCTCGATGCCGCTTCGTTCAACACGTGCCTCGATTCCGGGAAGTACGCGAATGAAGTGGCCGCCGACTATAACGACGGCCTTGCTGCAGGGGTGCAGGGCACGCCTGCCTTCATTGTTGCGAAAAGGGACGGAAGCAGCGCGGTGCCGATAAGCGGCGCCCAGCCGTATGGCACCTTCAAGTCGACGATAGACCAGATGCTGCAGTGATGGGATGGATATCGTAAAGGCGCTCTCCAGCGTCTTCAGCGGGCCCAGGTACGTGCTGCTCGCGGCAGCCCTCGCAGTTCTTTCTTTTTCATTCTACATATCGGTGCCGGTGTTTGTGGTTCCCGGAAATTCTTACGCGTTCTTCTTCGCTTCGACGCCGCTGCCGGAGCTCCTGGTGATAGGCGACGTTTCCGCGCTTATGGGCGCCGTACTCGCCATGCAGGCATATGCATGGCAGAACCGCATCGAGACAGTCCGTAACGCCGGGATGGGCCTCGCCGGCTTCCTGTCCGGAGCCGCCTCGAGCGTTTTCGCGACCGCGACCTGCGCAAGCTGCGTGTCCGCCATCTTTTCCTTCGTCGGTTTCGGGGGCGCGGTGTTCCTCGTCGAGCACAGGGGGGAGATGATGGCATTGACCGCCGGAATCGTCTTGCTTTCGCTGTATTTCACCTCCAAGCGCATCGCAGGCGAGTGCGGTTCCTGCGGGATTAAAGCTCCTGCGGACCATAAGGTGAAAAGATGAAGCCCCTTTTTTTCTTCTTCCTGGCACTCCTGCTGACGATTTACGGATGCACTGGAAGCGGCCATGGATTGAGCGGGAACGGAACAGGCGGAAATGCATCAGACCCGGGTAGGCCGGATGCAGATGTCAGCGTGCCCGGCTCAAGCGCATCTAATACGACAAGTCCGCCCGCCTCTCCCTCAGAAGTGGACATCGATGCCCTCGCATCGAAGGGACTGTCCATGGGCTCAAATGACGCCCCGGTTGTCATGGTCGAGTTCTCCGACTACCAGTGCCAGTTCTGCAGGAGGTTCTGGATTACGAACTTCGATACGCTGAAAGAAGATTACATAGACACGGGCAAGGTGAGGTTCGTATACCGAGATTTCCCGCTGGAGTTCCATAACGCCGCAAAGGATTCGGCCGAGGCCGTCGCATGCGCAGAGGAGCAGGGGATGGGCTGGGAGATGCACGATAAGATATTCTCGGTTCAGGCCGAAAAGAGCACAGGCCTCGTTTTCTACGCCCGCTCGGATTTGAAGCAGTGGGCCGGGGAGATTGGGCTCGTGCAGGAGGAATTCGACGAATGCTTCGATTCCGGGAGGCACGCCGGCGAGGTGGAGGAGAGCGTGGCGGATGGCGTCGGCGCCGGGGTGAACGCCACCCCGTCGTTCTTCATAGGGACGGTTAAGGGAAGCAACGTGGTCCCGCTTTCGGGCGCGCTGCCATACGGAACGTTCAGGGCGACCATCGAGGAGCTCCTCGAATCACAATGAGCGCAGCCTGAGGAAAAACGAGAAAGCGAAAAGGGCCAGAAAACCGGCAAACGTCGCAATCGTGAAGGGCTTCATCTCTATCGCCCATGCCGAGACTACCGACACGAAAAGCAGCGCCAGCGAGAGCTTGGTGAGGAGCGACTGGGGGTCCAGTTCGTTGAATGCTTCCCTGGGCTGCTCCTCCTTCTTTATCCGGTTGTAGAAGCAGGCGCCGGCGACGAGGGGGAGTGCGGAATGGTTGCAGTGGCGGCACTTTATCGTCATGCCCCTCGCGTAATAGTTGCTCGATTCCAGCGGCATCCCGCAGTTCGAGCATTTTGGAATCTCCAATCCCCCCACCTCGATTGCATCCGGCAGCCGGTCCCCGGTTTCGTGTTTTGTGTGGTTCGGGCTGCCTGAATGTGTATCTTATTATGTGAATAAATGTTTTTAAATTTTGGTCGGACGGCCGGCCCCGCAGGGCTGGCAAATAGAAACGGGGGTGCCCCCTCCCCCGAGCGAAGCGAGGGCATTGAACCAAAAACGCTAGGGGGGTTTGCGTGGACGGCGTTCCGTCCACGAAACCCCGCTCACTTCGTTCGCTAGGGGGGAGATTTGAACTCCCGGACGCTTGCGCGCAACAGGTTTTTGCGCTTTTTAGGAAAAAGCGCCCAAAAACTTGCATGTTAATTTCGCGTAAAGCGCGAAATGACAAAACCCGAAAGGGTTTTGCAACACCCACTTTTTGGGCCCGCCTTTTTTGTAAAAAGGCGGGTAGCAACCTGCCGCCCTACCGGGCTAGGCGACCCCAGCTTTTTTTGTGCTCTTCCGATGCAGGCACATTGCCTGCATCAAACTTCCTGGGTAAAAACAGGAAGGCAAGTTATTCTTTGATTAATCATTTATTAAAGATAAGGAACGGATGCCGGAAACCGGAGGCTGGGGACTAAACTACCCTTCCCCATGCGCTCAGGCGCCATCTCTGGCCGACCCTGCGCGAAAGCGCGACCGGCATGTCCTTGTAGACGACCGCCGGCTTCTTCAGCTTTATCGTCGCGATTCCCTTCGCGAGCTTCGCGAGGAGCCCCACGCCGGTCGATGTGTGGACGTTGACTACGACCGGCTCGTTCTCGCGGAGCGGCATGTTCTGCATGTCCGCCCTCTCGAGGACCGTGTATTTCACGTTTATCGTGTCGACGGGGTCCGGCACGCGGCCCTTCCTCCCGACGACAGAGCCGACAAGCGAATCCGACTTTGTGAGGGAGGGGTCGAGCGTCGTCCCTATCGCGACGAGGCCGCCGGCCGACGCCGAATCCAGGTGCTCGCTTTCCTCCATGAGGTTCTGGACCTTGCACACGACCGGAACGGGCTTTCCGCCCTCCTTTTTGGTGATGCCGGGCTTTATCTCTATCTCGTCCCCTATCTTGAGGACACCCTGTACTATCGAGCCTCCGAGAATGCCGCCCTTGAGGTCGGCTATCTTCGCGCCCGGCCGGTTCACGTCGAACGAGCGGGAGACGTACATCCGTAAATCAGCGGACTCGTCCCTTTTCGGGGCCTTCATGGTTTCGTTGATGGTTTTCAGCAGGACGGCCATGTTCAGGCCGGAGTTCGCGGAAACCGGTATGATAGGCGCGTTTTCGGCGGCCGAGCCTTTGAGGAATGCCTTTATCTGCTTGTAGTTCTCGACCGCCTTCTCCTTTGCGACGAGGTCGATTTTCGTCTGGACGACTATTATATTCTTGATTCCTGTGGAGTTCAGGACCAGCAGGTGCTCGGCCGTCTGGGGCTGTGGGCATGGCTCGTTCGCCGCAATCAGGAACAGGACCCCGTCGAGGATGCTGGTCGCGGAGATGACCGTCGTCATCAGGGTCTCGTGCCCGGGGGCGTCCACGATGGAAAGCTTTCGGAGGACCTTCCCTTTTCCGCCGCACTCCGGGCATTTCTCCGATGCCGCGAGCGCGCTGCATTTCTGGCACTGGTATATCATGCAGTCCGCAT
>JBFLVW010000077.1:0-41880 GCA_040758235.1 Microcaldota archaeon | reverse complement strand
GGTCCCATTCTCCGTCGAGCGCAACTTCACCGTCGGCGGAAACCAAAAACTGTTCTTCCTGCGCTCCCCCGTTTTGCGTGAACAATGGTATCTGAACAACAGGTTCGACACGGTGGTCCTCTCGCAATGCCCCATCTACCGCGCCCGGATAACAAGAAACGAGGAGGCGCCCCAAAATTTCACCATGAAGGAATTCTCCATGGTCAATGACAGCTTCGGCCTCTACAGCATCGTCTCGCAAAAGCTGCCGCAAAGCATGAGCGCGGGAGACTGGTCGGAATCGACGAACCTCACGACGCCGGCGCCGCTCGAGAACGAAAGCCACTCCTTCGCCTTCATCTACGAGTTCAATTTTAGCTACGCCGGCCTCGGGGAAAACAACTTCTCGCTTTTCGTCGAGGACGGGGCGCTGCGCAACGCATCATACTCGGAGAGCCTGACAAGCAGGATGCTGAGCCACGGCAACAGCACTGCGGAGAACGGCTCGCCGGCGGAGCTGGTCCCCTCCAGGCCGAGCGCGGAGTTCAAGAAAGACGTGCTGAGCCCGCTGGAAGTGGGCCTCGGGCTGGTCGCGCTGGTCATACTGCTGGCATTCGTAAATTTCTGGGTAATCCACTGAACAAAACCCGATGCCGGAAACCGGATGCTGGAAGCCGCTTACCCGGCCGGCCCGTCCCTGAAGCCTTCCGTCTCGTCGTCCATCTCCTGCTCGGAAACCTTCGCGTTCCCGACCTTCTCGCCGACCGCGAAAGTCCGCTTGACGTCGGTTATCTTCACCCTGCAGCGCTCGCCCTTCTCCGCGCCCTTGACAAAAACGACGAACTCCTCTATCTTCGCTATCCCGTCCCCGTGCCCGCCCTTGCTTATGATGCTGAGCTCCAGGACGTCGCCTACTGAAACGGGCTTCGGGGCCTCGAACCTCTTGTCCATGCAAACCCACCCTTCAGGAGCCTGCGGGAAGAGCGCCCCTTGCGACGACGTTCCCTTCTATCTCCACGGTCCTTTTGGGCCTGAAAATTTCTTCCATGGTTCCAGTTAACCCATTCAAACATTAAAAACATAGCGGGGCAGATTCATCGCGGATGGAAAACCCCTTCGAAGGAGACAGGGCCGCATCAGGCCTCTCGAAAACATGCAAGCTGGGAGTGCACAGCGGGAAAGGCGGCGTCGGCAAGACTTTCATATCGGCGAACATCGCCTACTCCCTCGCGGCGCGCGGGCGCTCGGTCGGGCTGCTGGATGCCGACATCGACTGCCCGAACGTCGCGGAATTCCTCTCCCTGAGGGCGATGGCCACGAAAAGCGGGGCCAGGCTGTATCCCGCCGAGCACCGCGGAGTGAAAATACTGTCCACCGCCCTGCTCAGCCCCCCGGGCCAATCCCCGATAATAATCCGGGGCCCGATAAAGCACAACATGCTCGCAAGCTTCCTCTCGGCGGAATGGGGAACGCCGGACTACCTCGTAATCGACCTCCCCCCCGGGACCGCCGACGTCCCGCTTTCGGCAATGCAGCTTTCGGCCCTCGACGCCCTCATCCTCGTATGCTCGCCGACCAAGGAGGCCGTACTCGACACGGCCCGCGCCGCGAACATGGCGAAGAAGCTGGGAGTCATGATTCTCGGCCTCATCGAGAACATGTCCGGGGATGTCTTCGGCTCGCGCGGCGAGGAGACCGCCCGAAAGCTCGGCGTCCGGTTCCTCGGCTCCGTCCCGCTTTCCGCGGAAACCGCCGCGATAAACGAGCGGGGGGGAATAGCATTCCTCGAGCAGGCGTCACTGTTCCCCCTGCGCGACTCGGTGCTCGCAGCGGTGGAGGGGGCGTCCGTGAAATGAAGCTCGCAGTTTTCGACCTCGACGACACCCTGCTCCACCTGCGCGTCAGCTGGCCGGAAGTCCGGCGGGAAGTCGTCGCTCTCGCGCGCGGGAAGGGGCTTGCGGCGGACGAGTCGGAGCATCTTGTCCCTCTCGGCAACCGCCTCGCCTCGGTGCCGGAAATCAAGGCCGGGATAGACGCGATATACCTGAAATACGAGACCGCGTGCATGGAAGGGAGGGAGTACACGGTTTATCCTGAGATGGTCGCGCTCGTCCGGTCGCTGCGCGCAGGCGGCCTCAGGCTTGCGATTGCGAGCGGCAACCACACCTCCGTGATAAGGAAAATCCTCTCAGACATCGGCCTCATACGCGAGTTCGATGTCGTCCTCGGAAGGGACACGGTCGCGAACAACAAGCCACACCCCGACCAGCTAATCCGCATCATGGATGCGCTCGGCGCGAAGCCTGAGGAGACCGTGTTCATAGGGGATTCCATTTACGACGCCGGGGCAGCTGCCGCGGCGGGTGTGAAGTTCATCAAGGTCCATAAGGGGCCGGGCAAGGATGTCGCCGCTCTGAAGGAGGCGCTCGCGTAGTTCCGGGGGCAGCCCCATGCCGACAGTCAGATGAGCTCGAATTTAAGGCCGAATTTTTCCGCAAAGCCCCTTACCTTGTCCTTTTGCGCCGCATTCGTCTCGTCCTTAAGCATCAGGACTTTAACGACCTTCCCGACGTTCTTCCCGACCGCCTGCGCGAACATCCCCTCGTCGATGGAATCTATCGCGTATTTGGGGGCGATGTGGCTTACCGCGAGCTCCCCCTCAAAGGCCTCCTTCTCGAAAGGCCTGGGGTAGTGCCCGCCGCCGAAGGCGAGGAAGCAGTCGAATCTCCCGTCCGCTTCGATTCCGCGCGAGAGGGCCCGCGCCATCGCGGAGGCCGCCTTCTTGTCCTTCCATTCCTCCTCCGTGCTGCCTATCTCGGCGAAAATAATCGGGACCTTCCCCGTCGGCCCGTGGTGGTCTGCTTCCAGGCCGCATCTCCAGCCTATCGCGTCCGCCTCCTTCTTCATCTCGCGAAGGATGAGCTTCAGCCTGCCCGCATCGGCCATATTGAGCGTCCGCGCCTCCCCGCCCATGTCGGCGCGGTCCCAGTTCCCCGGGTAGTGCGCGGTCATGACCTTCTCCTTGATTTTGCTCTTGTGCGTGCTGAGGACGATTATGCATTCGGTTTCGAAATCGGTGGGGACTTCGAGTACGCTCTTCGCGCGCGTTTCGAGCAGTATGTGCGGGCCCCTGCGCCACTTGTCTTCCCCGTCAGGCTCAAAACCCTGCTCCTCCACGAGCTTCATGGCTATGTTTTTGCTCGCCTCGTTATTCGAAGTGAACAGCAGTATCATCTAAATCACCAGCAGGACCGCCGTGCAGGCTATCGGCACGGACAGGTTGTCGTCGATGAGGGGGAGGCTTTCCGCGACCGTCGCAGCGATGGCGAGGGGCAGGGCCGCCTCCCCTGCGAAGGCATACGCCAGCAGGGACGAGAGGAACATCGCGGCGCTCCCCTCGGCTGTCTTCCTTCCGGAATATGGAATCCGCATCCGCCCCCTCGTCCCTATTATGGTCGCAAGGCCGTCCCCGACGCCAAGTATGAATATCACCGCGGCTATGCCGCCGGCATCGGAGAGGAACGTGAGCGGGATGAGGGTTCCGGCGGCGTAGCACGCCGAGCCCCACCCGGGAATCGGGGCGTCCCTCCTCTCGAACCTCTCCTCGAACCAGCTTATCAGGGGGAGCCGCGCCCCGCGCAGCCTCGCGTTAATCGCGAGCGTCCCGGCGCATATCACGAGGAACACCGCCGCTATTGCCGCAGTCCTGCCGAAGATGAAAAGGAACAGGATGGTCCACAGGCCTATCCCCATATGGAAGAGCTGGCGCTCAAGCTCGCGGTCCATGGCGGGAGACCTCCCTCTTCCAGAATATGTCGGTGACATAATAAGAGACCAGCGCGACCGGAAGGGCGGCTGCTATGTCGACGAAATAATGCACCCCTATGTTGAGCCTCGTGAAAGACACGAAAAGGGCGAAGAGCAGGAAAAGCGGGTAGCTCCTTTTCCCGATGAATCCCGTCATGAGCGCGAAGGCGACTGATGCATGTATGCTCGGGAACGAATGGTCGGCCCTGCACCATTCCTCTCCCGCGCAGGGCCGCTCGATTGCGAGCGCGCTCTTGATTATGAATGACGCAGCGAACGCGAGGACGAGGGACGCAAGTATCTTCAGCCTCTTCTCGTCCCTCCGCTCGGCGGCAATCACTATCAGCAGGACGAGGGCTGCATAGACGATTGCGTCGTCGATGAACCATCCTGCGGCCTTCAGCCACGGATAGTCCAGAGAGTAGGCGAGGGCGGTAATGGAGTCCATCGCAGCCCATTCTCTTCAAAAGCTTATAAACTCGAACGTGGCAATGCCCGCGCCGGCGAGTCCCAGCGAGTAGAGGGGGAGCGCGGAACGCCGGCCATCGGCATCCGCGATTGCCGCCCCGGCGATGACCGAATAGATGACGATGTAAGGGGGGATGAGAGAGGCTATCTCGGGGGAGGCTCCTGCTCCTATGAAACCCGCCATGCCCTCCATGAGCGAGAGGGCCATCTTCATTATGAGCGGGATGAGCACTGCGCCGAGCATGAGGGTGTACCTCTGCATCGCGAACGCCTGCGCCCTCTCCCGCCTGAGCTGGAAGACGCGTATTATGTCCTCCGCGAGCGCGCCGGTCCGGTCCAGCGTGTTCGTTTCCGCCATGTGCGAGATGGCCCTGCATGCCCTTCCCACTATGCCGGAGCCGCACCTGTGCGCGAAGTCGGCGAGCGCGCCCGCCGGCCGGACGTTCATCTCCAGCTGGCGCCTGGACTTCCCGGCTTCCTCGGAGAGCGGGCCGAAACCGCCCTCCTCGATTGCGCGGAACAGCCGCTCCAGCGGGGTGGACGCGGGCATCCCGCTCATGGAGAGCGCCGCGTCCGGCAGGGCCTCCTCGATTTTTTCGATTCTCCTCTCTTCTGCATAAGTCTTCCAGGCCATCCAGAGCCCCCCGGCTGCGCCGAGGGTGATTGCTGGAATGCTGAGCGCCGGGACGAGAAAGCCTGCCCCTATCGCCGCCGAAGGTGCGAAGAAGGCGGGCTCGATAGCGCTGCGCCCGGCGAACCCTGAGCGCGGCATGAGGCCGCGCGCGAGCAGCAGGATTAGGACCGAGAGCGCCGGGAAGAGGACGAGCATAGCGAGCGCCATCTGCCCCTGCCCGATTCCGCCGAACGCCCCTGATGCTGCGAAAACGATGAAGAAAGTCGGCAGGACGGCGCTTGAGGCGATGAGCAGGAGCCCGAACATGCCCGCCCTCGCGGAATGCTCCCTCAGCCTGTGGTGCTCGAGCGACAGCAGTTCGTCCCCGATTTTCCGGATTTCCGAGCCGTCGGAGCCGTTCTCGTATGCCGAGAGCATCTGCGCCGCGGCCCTCTTTACCTCCATCGAGCGGAAGGAGGAGGCGAAAGCCGCGAGCGCGGCCCGGAAACCCATGCCGCCCCGGACCGAATCGAGGACAGCATCCATCTCCCGCGAGAGCGCTCCGTGGCCCCGCGACGCCTCGCGGAGCGCCCTCTGGAAGTCGAGGCCGAGCTCCAGGAACATGCCGAGGGAACGCATGAAAAGCGGCAGCTCCGCGCGGATCTCCCCGGACAAACGGTCCAGCTCCATTTTCGGGACGGCGAGGATGAGGGATGCGATAATGGCGGTTGCGAAAAGCGAGACGGCGGGCGAATGCGAAAATGCGAGCGCAAGAAGGCCGGCCGCCCCGGAGAGCGAGAGAGACATTGCCGCATACTTTCCGGGAAGCACCCCAAAAAAGCGCAGCTCGCGCGCGCACCCCACCACAAGCCCGGAATCGGGAAAATACGCGGAGAGCCGGAAAAGCGCCATCATTCCTCCCCACCTCCGCCGGGGCCCGCCCCGAAAAACTCCGCCTGCACCTCCCTGAAGAACTCCCCGAACGCCGGCCCGGCGCGCATGATGAGCTTCCTGCGCCTCTCAAGCTCCCGGGCCATCTCGTTTTTCCCGAGTCCGAAGCTCCCCGCGGCACGCTCGAGCAGCCCGGGGGGCTTGGCGAGCTTCCCGCCCCGGTAGAATGGCTCCGCCTCCCCGCGGACCACCTCGGCCATCTCGACAACCCCCCGCACCTCCCTCGCGGACCGCCTTGCCGCGTCGTATTCGAGCATCCTCCGCTGCACGATGATGCAGTCGATGCTCGAGAGGTCCTCCTTCCTCGCCCCAAAAGACTGGAGGCGCGAGAGCGCCTCATCCGCGCTCTGCGCATGGAACGTCGCATAGCTGCCTCTCGCCTGTCCCGCAAGGAGCACGTCGAAAAGCGCCTCGCACTCCTCCCTGTTGCGGACCTCCCCGACTATCATCCTGTCAGGCCTCATCCTCAGCGAGTCGTACACGAGGTCGCGCAGCGACACACCGAGCTCCCTGTTCGCGACGAGGCGGAGGCGCTGCCCGTGCGGCACGTTGATTTCGGGCGTCTCCTCGGCGATTATTATGCGTTCTGTTGCAGGGACGAAGGAGAAAAGGGAGTTCATCGTCGTCGTCTTGCCGCTCGCCGTGTTCCCCGCGACAATCACCGAAAAATCGCACTGCATGAGGACCGAAAGCAGGGCCATGCCTCCGGCAGAAACCGTTCCCGCTTCCACGAGCTCCCGGGGGGAGAACGGCCTCTCCCGGAATTTCCTGACCGTTATCTCGCCGCAGGAGACCGGGACGAGCGAGGCGTGCAGCCTCGAGCCGTCGGGAAGGACCGCGTCCAGCCTGGGGTTCTGCATTGTTATGTGCCGCCCGAGGGGGCGCGCCATCCTGTTCACCATGTCGGCGATCGTCCGCTCGTCGTCGAAGCAGGCGTTCACGCTCCTCCAGCCCTTCTTCCTGAGATAAACGTACACCGGCTTGCGCGGGCCGACGACGCTTATCTCCTCCACCTCCGGGTCCTCGAGTATCGGCTCCATGAACGCGACGCCGTAGATGTGCATGAAAGCGACGCGGCCCATGTATTCCCTCTGCGAGCGGTCGAGGAACACGCCGGAATCGTCCGCCGCCCGTTCCACGATTCCCTGGACGAGCTTCCTGCTCTCCTCGCGGTCGTAGACGGCCCTGAGCCTGGTCGCCTCCCTGAAGCGCTCCTCGGCGCAAGTAATCAGCTCCGCCTCCTCCTTCGTGATGGGCGGAAGGTCCAGTTTGTACTGCCCGTGGCTCAGTATTCGCCAGCCAAGCATATTCATCCCCCGCTGATGAAATGCAGGCAATGTTATTATTGCTTCTTGCGGGGAGCGGCCGGGCTCATCCTGAGGTTTGCGGGAATTCCGGCGCCTCCAGCCCGTGCTCCCTGTGCGTATTGTCGAGCGTGCGCATGATGACTTCGTAGATTTCCTTCGCCCTCGCCGCCTCCCGCAGGGTGGCCGCCTTCCTCGCTGGCGCTTCGCGAGGGCAATCCGGAACGGCGAGCAGCTCTTCGGCATCTATCGCAAGCTTCTCCGCCGCCTTGGAGGCGACCCTCAAAGCGTATATGTCCTTTTTCGCCTTCGCGCTCGCGCAGAGCCTTTCGATGAGGCCGGAAAGGCTCAGGAAGACTCTTGCAGGTATCGCCTCCTCGCCGCACCGCCCGGCCCTTTCCGCCGCCTTCGCTTCGAGAGCCTTCACCGAGCCCACCATTTCCTCCGCCCGCGCGGAAAACCTCATGAATGCCGCCTCGGGGTCCCTGAATTTCCTACCCCTCTCCCTTCTTGCGATGCCATCCAGGAAAGCATCGACCGCGGCCCTGTTCCTCTGCGCCGCCTCCCTGTCCAGTCTTCCCATCGTTTCACATGAGCTTTCGGAATATATAATCGGTTGCGTTTGGCGTGGATGCGCGATGACGGACTTAAAAACCCATTCCGATACACAATATGCATGAGGCTCCGGGAAAGCAAAGCACCCTGCGGCGCGCGAATCGCATTCGCGGCCATGCTCCCGCTTCTTGCCGCATGCTCGAAAGACGCGCCGCCTGCTTCCGAGGCCGTTCCTTCCTATTCGGCACCCGCGCCAGAATCTGTGTTCCGGCCCTCGGACCGGCTTCCAGCGCCCGCAAAAAGCGCGGTCATCCCTTCCGAAAGCGCGCCGCCCACGCCAAAATCCGTTCCCGCCCCAAAATCCGATAGCGCTTTCGATGAGCTGCGCTCGCGGGGCTTTGGGGACGCGGCGCAAGTGATAGAGTCGCGTGTCGCCCAGCAGAAGCCCAAGAGAAAGCTGACGGAGGAGCAGGGAAAACTGGCTGCAGGCTACCTCCTCTCGGACCTCGATTCAATGCCAAAAACACGGGAACTCGCGCTCGCGATGCCAAAGACAGCAGTCGAGCTGATGATAGCGGTGCACGAGCGGGGCGTGGGGAAGGATGAGGCCGAGAAGATGGCGCACTACATGCTCCGCCTGCGAGACTCCCTGAGAATGGAGAACCCCGGCCCGCTGGACGAGAACACCTCCCACGTCGTCGGAAGGGAATGGCACGAAATCGACTATTCCGGCGAGGGCATGACGTGGGAAGCCCAGAAAAAATTCTATTCCAGGCACGGCATCGAAAACTTCAAGACCGCGGAAAACCTGGAAAAATTCTTCGCCGTGGAGTCGAAAATGCCATATTTCAAAAAGCTCTACCGGCCGCGGGGCGGCCTTCCGGCGCCGCATGGTTTTTAATCGACTTCCTGGCAATCCAGAAACATGAAGGCGGTTATTCTGGCCGGGGGCCTTGGGACGCGGCTGAGCGAAGAGACCGTAGTCAAGCCCAAACCCATGGTCGAGGTGGGGGGGAAGCCGGTTCTCTGGCACCTGATGAAGATATATTCCCACCACGGCATCCGCGAATTCATAGTGTGCCTGGGGTACAAGGGCTACGTGATAAAGGAATGGTTCGCGAACTACTTCCTCCACAACTCCGACATCACGGTCGAGCTGAAGACGAACAGGATGACCGTCCACAACACGAGCGTGGACGACTGGAAGATAACCCTCGTGGATACGGGCGAGAAGACGCTCACCGGCGGGCGCGTGAAGAGGGTGAAAAACCACATAGACGGCACCTTCATGCTCACATACGGCGACGGGCTTTCGGACGTAAACATTCCCGCCCTGCTTGAATTCCACAAGAGGCACGGGAAGCTCGCAACGCTCACCGCAGTCCAGCCTCCGGGGAGGTTCGGGGCACTTGAAATGAAGGGCGACGACGTGGCGTCCTTCCTCGAAAAGCCGAAAGGGGACGGGGGCTGGGTGAACGGCGGCTTCTTCGTGATGGAGCCGGGCATGCTCGACCTCATCGAGGGAGACGGCTCGGCGCTGGAGAGCGGGGCTCTCGAAATTGCGGCGAAAAAAGGGGAGCTTGCGGCCTTCAGGCACGACGGGTTCTGGAAGCCCATGGACACCCTGCGCGACAAGCTGGAGCTGGACGAGCTGTGGGCCTCCGGGAAGGCTCCATGGAAGGTATGGCGATGACCGACCCGGTTGTCGAGGAGGATGCGGCCCGCGTGATACGGGCGGGCGGCGGGATGCTTTCCGGGCTTGAGGGAAAAAGCGTGCTCGTGACCGGCGGGGCGGGATTCCTTGGCGCCTTTTTCCTGGACGTGCTCCACCAGCTCAACGAAAACTTCTCAAGGCCGTGCGAAATAATCTGCCTCGATTCCTTCATCAGCGGGACCCCGAAGCGCATTGCGCACCTCGAAGGGCAGAAACATGTGAAGCTGGTGAAAGGGAGCATCACCGAACCCCTCCCCGGATGGCTGAAACCCGACTACATACTGCATTGCGCATCGATAGCCTCCCCGACATTCTACCGCCTGCACCCCATCGAAACGATGGACGCGAACGTGAACGGGACGAGGAACCTCCTCGAGCTTGCAAGAAGGCACCCGATTAAGAGCATGGTGTTCTTCTCGACATCGGAAATCTACGGGGACCCCCCGACGGGGATGGTGCCGACGCCTGAGACTTACAGGGGCTACGTCTCATGCACCGGCCCCCGCGCCTGCTACGACGAATCCAAGCGGTTCGGGGAAACGCTGTGCGTCAATTTCCACCGCGCGCACGGCGTGCCGGTGAAGTCCGTGCGGCCGTTCAACGTGTACGGGCCGGGCCTGAGGCTGGACGACAAGCGCGTCATACCGGATTTCTTCTCGAACGGCTTCCGGGGCGAGGACATAGCCCTGCTTTCGGACGGCAGGCCGACACGCAGCTTCTGCTACCTCTCGGATGCCGCGGACGGCTTCCTGAGGGTGCTCCTGCGGGGGCGGAACGGCGAAGCGTACAATGTCGGCAACGACGAGGAAATCTCGATGCTGGACCTCGCGCGAAAAATCTCCGGCCTCTTCGGCCGGGGCGTGACGTTCAAAAAAAGCGAAGACAAGGAATACCTGACCGACAATCCCATGAGGAGGTGCCCCGACCTTGCCAAGATCCGGTCGGAGCTCGGCTATTCGCCTAAGGTCGCCCTCGACGAGGGGCTTGCACGGACGAAAAAATGGTACGAGAGGAACAGATGAGAATCAGCGTCATAGGAACGGGATACGTGGGCCTCGTCAGCGGGGCCTGCTTCGCGGAGAAGGGACACGATGTCGTCTGCGTTGACATCAGGCGGGATGTTGTGGACAGCATCAATCGCGGCATCCCTACGATACACGAGCCGGGCCTTGCGGAGCTTCTTCTGAAAAATGCCGGCAAGAAGCTGCGTGCGACGGCCAGCATTGCGGACGCGGTCCGAGATACCGAAATCTCGTTCATCTGCGTCGGGACACCGATGAAGGAAGACGGCAGCATCGACCTGTCCCAGATTGCGGAGGCGAGCCGCGGCATAGGCGCCGCGATAAGGGACAAAAAGGAACGGCACGTCGTTGTCGTGAAAAGCACGGTCGTCCCCGGGACCTGCATGGACGTGGTGGTGAAGGGCGTTTCGGAAGCGAGCGGGAAGAAGTTTCCGGAGGAATTCGGCGCGTGCTCGAACCCCGAATTCCTGAGGGAAGGGAGCGCCGTCGCCGATTCCATGGAGCCGGACCGCATAGTGATTGGCGCGGAGGACGACCTGAGCAGGGAGGCGGCAAGCGCCGTTTATGAGGGGCGCTTTGGAGGCAGGCTCGTGCATGTCAATACCCGTACCGCCGAGATGATAAAATACGCGAACAACTCGCTCCTTGCGACGCTCATATCTTTTTCGAATGAAATCGGGGACATCTGCGAGAGCGCCGGCGGCGTGGATGCGGACGAAGTTCTGAAGGCGGTCACCCTTGATTCCCGCATCAACCCGCGACGCCCCGACGGTTCGCCGACGGACCCGCAAATCACGGGCTACCTACGGGCAGGCTGCGGATACGGGGGGAGCTGCTTCCCCAAGGACGTATCGGCCATCATCAGCTTCTCGCGGGGGCGCGGCCATACGCCTCCGCTACTCGAGGCGGTCGCCGGCATAAACAGGGAACGGCCGTCCAATGTGATGAGACGGCTCAAGTCGGAAATGGGGGGCCTCGCCGGAAAGGAGGTCGCTGTGCTCGGGACCGCCTTCAAGCCCGACACGGACGACATACGCGAATCGCCCGCGCTCGCGATAATCGGGCTGCTTCTCAGCGAAGGCGCGAATGTGAGGGCGAGCGACCCGCAGGCCCTTCCGAACACGAAGCGCGTTTTCGGGGAGCGCATCGGCTATTTCCCGGAGCCGCGCGATGCTCTCAGGAATGCGGACGCGGCTGTCCTTGTCACGAAGTGGAAGCAGTTCTCCTCAATATCCCCAGACGAGTTCCTCTCGCTGATGAAAGAGCCCATTCTCTTCGACTGCCGCAGGATTTACGGCGCAGAATACCGCTCCCGGCTCAAATACGCCGGAATCGGTTGGAAGGGCTAATCGAATTTCGGCGCATCATCGAACGGCGGCCACTTCCTGTCTTTTTCGGAAATAATATAGCTCATTTTCGGCCATGCAATCCCTATCTTCGGGTCGTCCCACCTGAGGCCGGCCTCGTGCTCCGGGTGATAGTCGTTGTCGGATTTGTATAACACCTCGGCACCCTCTTCGAGCGCGAGGAACCCGTGCGCGCATGTCCGCGGGACATAAAGCCCCAGCCTGTTCTCCGCGCTCAATTCGACCGTGAAGGATTTCCCGAACGTGGGGGACCTTGCCGACATGTCCACGAAAGCATCCAGTATTTTTCCCCTGACGCAGCGCACGAGCTTGGCCTGCGCGTATCTTCCGGTCTGGTAATGGAGCCCGCGCAGGACTCCTTTCTTCGACACCGAAAGGTATTCCTCCATGAAGCCGCATCCCGCTCCCTTCGATTCCAGCAGCTCGCGCGTATACAGCTTGTTGAACGCTCCCCGCTCGTCGTAGAACTCCTTGGGCCTGATTATGAACGCTCCAGCGACGGGAAGGTCCTCAGCTTCCAGCTCCCTGCTCATCCGCACTCCTCCTTCAGGGAAAGCAGCTGCTTCTCCAGCGGCCTTACCTCGCACACGTCCCGCTCAAGCTTCGATATATCCAGCCTCAATGATTTCGGTATCCGCATCGCCCTCGCCCCGCTCGTAACCGGGCGGACGAGATTTTTGTCCCATCCGAAAACATCGCAGAATCTCAGGGCGAGCTCATAGCGCGATAGGCACTCCCTGCTTACGGCATTATATACCCCCCGCGCGTTTTTCGAAATTGCCCGGGCCATGATGCGGGCGAGCTCCCCTGCGAAAATGGGCTGGGAGAACTGGTCGGAGGGAGCATCAAGCCGGGCCCCCGCCGCAAGCGCGCTCCGAGTGCGCATGAAGAAATTCCCGCCCCGCGAATCAAGCCCGAAGATGCCCGTCGGCCTCAGTATGAGGTAATCATCCGTGCGCGAAATTATCCTCTCCTCAGCGACCGCCTTCGTGTATGCGTAGAAGTTTTGGGGATACGGGAGCGACTGCTCCGAATAAACCTGCCCGTCCGCCCCCTCGTACACCCAGTCCGTGCTGATGTGGACTATCGAGTAGCCGTGCCTTTCCCGGAGCTTTGCGACATTGTCCGCGACCGTAACATTGGAGCGCCAGGTCTCCTCCCTCATCTTTTCCGCCTGGTCGGTGGAATAGCTGTTCTTGACGCAGTTGATTACTTTCTGGGGCTTCGCTTCGGAAAGCAGCCGGTCCAGCCCCGCGATATCCGCCGCGTCGAGGGCCCTCCCTCCTGCAGGGGGGTTCCGTGAAACTGGGACGATTTCGTGGCCGCTGAGCGCCTCCATCGCATACCTGCCAAGCAGGCCTCCCGCTCCGAGCAGGACTATCCTCATCGGATGGCTTTTCCCGGCAAATGTTTAAATAGCGCCATCGGGATATCCGCCTTATGGAAAAGCCGCCCCAGCCGCTGGTGTGCGTCCTCATCATCAACTACAACGGCCGGAAGCTGCTGGACAGGCTTTTGGAGTCGTTCCCCAAGACCGACTACTCCAATTACAGGCTCATCGTCATCGACAACGGAAGCACGGACGGCTCGATGGCCGGTTTCAAAAAAACCCATCCATCGGTGGAGCTGTTCCCACTCGATAAGAACATCGGTTTCTCCGGCGGCAACAATGTCGGCATCGGGCACGCGCTCAAAAAATACCGCCCGGACTACGTCCTTCTGCTCAACAACGACCTGGAAGTCATCGAGCCGGGGTGGCTTTCAGAGATGGTCCGGTGCGCGGAGAGCGAGCCCCGGGTCGGCATCGTGGGATGCAAACTCCTCTATCCGGACAACACCATCCAGCATGCCGGGGAGCTTTTCTGGCCCGACCGTCTGCGGGGGAAGGGGGAGGGGGCCGGCAACTACTCTGCCGTGGAAGAGGTGCAGGCGGTCTCTTTCGCGGCCGTCCTCATAAGCCGCCGGCTCATCGAAGGCGTCGGCGCCCTGGACGAGGTCTTCTCGCCCTACGGCTACGAGGACCTGGACCTCTGCATGCGCGCCCGAAAAGCGGGCTACAAGGTGCTTTACGCCGGGACTGCCTCGCTGCATCACCTCGAAGGAGGCTCCATGAAACTGGACATCCGGACGGATTCCCTGCTAGCGCGCAACGCGATGATATTCTACTCGAGGTATGCGCCTCTGCACCAGAGGATACTCATGGCGGCAAGGATATATGCCCGCCTGGTTTTCAGGCGCTCGGACAGGCGCAGGGCGCTCGGGAAAGGGAACTTTTCGGCCCATCTTTCGCCTGGGGACATGCTCTCGCTTCCCGCCCGCGTCCTTGCGGTCTCATCGGCCATAGTCAGCGGCGTGAGGCTCGCGGGGTCGCCGAAGGTTCCCGCCATCGGGACCGGGCAATCCGGCTCCACCGTCTGAAAATGCAACAAATTTTTAATCCAGCGAGGGAAATAGGCACATGCGCTTAGTCGTTACCGGCGGGGCCGGGTTCATCGGCTCCCATCTTACCGATGCCCTTCTCAAAGAGGGCCACGAGGTACTGGTGATAGACGACCTGTCGTCCGGAAAGATGGAAAATGTGGACAAGCGGGCGATTTTCCTCAAGGGCGACATCCGGAGCGACCTGGCCGGGCATCTCAAGGGCGCCGATACCGTTTTCCATATGGCCGCCGAGGCCAACGTGCGCGCGAGTTCTGACGAGCCGGGGAGGACATTCGACCTCAACGTCGCCGGGACTTTCGCGCTGCTGCGCTCCTGCCTGGAGGCGGGCGTCCGGCATTTCGTGTTCGCCTCGACTTCGGCAGTGTACGGGGATGCGGACCTGATCCCCACGCCCGAGTCCCACCGGTGCGCCCCCATCAGCAATTACGGGGCGAGCAAGGCTTCCTGCGAGTCGTGGATTTCGGCATTCTCGCACACATACGGGATGAAGGGCACCTCTTTGCGGCTCGCGAATATAATCGGCCCCCGGGCGCTTCATGGCGTGATACCGGATTTCCGCCGGAAGCTCATGGCAGACCCGGGGAGGCTCGAGATTCTCGGCGACGGGAACCAAGACAAGTCGTACCTCCATGTCTCGGACTGCGTTTCCGCCATGCTGACGGCGTGGCGGGGGCAGGAGCTTCAATACGACGTCTTCAATGTGGGAAGCGGCTCAAAGACCAAGGTCAGCGAAATAGCGCTGATGATGTGCCGGGAGCTTGGCGTGCAGCCTGTGATCAGCTACACCGGTTCCGAACGGGGATGGCCGGGCGACGTGAAACTCATGCTTCTTGATACCGGAAAGATGCGAACGCTCGGATGGTCGGAGAAAACAAGCCTGCCTGAAGGGATACGGAGTTGTCTGGAATGGCAGGGTTGAGGGTCGCGGGCCTTCTCGCGGGCATCCCCCCGAACCCGGTGCATACGGCCTTCTTTTCCTCGGTATGCGAAAGCCTCACGACGCTCGGTGCGCCAGCTCCAGGCACCCAGCTCTACCCCCTCAGGCGCGGCATCCATCTCGCAGCCCGTTTCCGCGCAAAGGAGCTTGGGCATGCGGACATAGCGCTCAGCGAGTCAGTCTACGAATATCCTGCCCTGTTCAAGCGGCTTTTCCGGAAAGACCTGAAGGTCGTGGAGCTTTTCGCTTCGCCCAAGATTTTCCGCACGCTGAGCGGGGCCTACGACCCGCTCACGCGTTCCCTGATGAAGAGCCTCCTGGGGGAGGTTGACGGGTTCATCGCCGTCTCGCGCATGTGCAGGGACTTTTTGGAGAAGCACGGGATATCGAAGCCATGCGAGGTCGCATACCCGTTCGTGGACGACGACAAATATCCTATGCTTGAGCGCAGTCTCTACGACCCTGGGGCGGACACGATAGTATCCGTGGGGTATCCGCCCGAATATAAGGGCCACGACCTTCTGCTCGCGACGTTCGACAGGCTGTGCGGTTCGCATGACTCCCTTCGGCTCAATATCATAACAAGGAAACTCGACAGCCGGCTTCTTCGCGGCCTGAAGAACCGCGGGCGCGTGTCGGTATCACATTTCCCGGACGCCGCCGGCTACTGCCGGGCGATTGCCGGGGCATCGCTCTGCGTTCATCCGGGGCGCTTCGATACGTTTCCGGTGTCAACGCTGGAGTCGATGCTTGCCGGCCTCCCCACATTCGTATCGCAGACGACCGGCACGAGGGAGGTGGCGGAAAGCGTCGGGAAGGAATTCGTTCTCGGCGAAGGCCTCGATGCCGGGGCAGAGCAAATCTCGCGCTTCCTGTCGCTTCCTGAGGGCAAAAAACGCGCGCTTTCCGGCCGCTTCCGCGCGGCGGCGCGGCCGTTCGACAGGAAGTCCCGGGTCGCGGACTTCAAAGAAAAATTCCGGTCCGTCGCCTCGAGGCTCTGACGGAGGCGGGTGCCGCCCTCCGGCAATAAAAAGCGTACTCCCCCATCAGAATTCATGAAGCTCGTCCTGGCGACGCCCTTCCTCGAAACGAAGGGCGGGGTGGAGCGCGTGGTGCTGAAGATAGCCCGGCACTTCCGCGCGAAAATCCACTGCGTGCGCTACGACCCCCAGAAGACGTTCGAGGATTTCCGGAAAATTGACATAGAAATCGCCCGCCCGTCCATTCTCGGAAAGCTCCCTTTCGGGCGAAGGGTCGCATCCGCAATCGAAGCGGGCAACCATTTCTACAACCTGAAGCTCGACGACTACGATGTGATAAACGCGCACGGGACGCCATCTGAATGGGTGCGTAACAGGAACAGCCCTGTCCTGTGGTACTCCCACAGCCCAAACAGGGAAGCATACGACCTCTACGAGTGGCGCATGAGGCGCCGCTCCCTGCTCCAGAAGCCGCTCTTCTGGGCTTCCATCCAGGCCTTCAAATTCTTCGAGCGCAAGACGGTCCCAAAAATAGAGTACATCTTCACGAACAGCAAAAACAGCCAGGGCCGGATAAAGAAATACCTGGGCCGCGAGTCGGAAGTCCTCTCCCCGGGCGTGGATGTCGGGAAATTCTCATGCAGGGGCTACGAGAACTTCTTCCTCTACCCCTCGCGCATCGCCCCCGAAAAGGACCTCGAATACGCAATCGAGGCATTCCG
The DNA here is from genome assembly GCA_040758235.1 of Microcaldota archaeon. Classification (GTDB taxonomy): domain Archaea; phylum Micrarchaeota; class Micrarchaeia; order Anstonellales; family Bilamarchaeaceae; genus Bilamarchaeum. The sequence goes on along the minus strand of JBFLVW010000077.1, from coordinate 25,019 downwards.
GCTCTTCAGGAGCAGGGCGGGCGGGGACTGGAGGCTGGTAATAGCCGGCTCGCTCTCCTCGCGTCCGGAGCATCGCGCCTATTTCAAAAAAATCAGCGCCATGTGCGATGGCTCGGTCACAATCGAGACAGACGTCAGCGAGGAGCGCCTGCTCGATTTGTATTCGAGGTGCTACGCCGTCCTCTACGCCCCGGTGAACGAGGACTTCGGCCTTGTGCCGCTCGAAGCGCTCTCGTCCTCCAAGCCCTGCATCGCGAGGAACGAAGGCGGGCCGCGCGAGACGATAGCGGACAGCAAGGACGGCTTTTTGGTCGATGGCGTCGACGCGATGGCCCGGAAGATGGAGCTGCTCGCCGCGAAGCCGGAGCTCTGCGCGCGCATGGGAAAATCCGGCAGGAAGAAGGCCGAGGAGAAATTCACTTGGGAACGCTTTTTGGCGCGTTTCGGGGAAAAGGCAGGGGAGCTTGCAAAAGCCTAACTTCTGGGACGAACAGCATTTCGTCTCCTTCTCCGCTCAATCTCCTCCTCGACCTCCTCCGCAAGCTCCTCCACCTCATCATGCCTTTCGTCATACCCTATGAGCGCGGATATGGGTGCCTGGACCAGTTTCGCGGCAACGAGAATCGCGAGAAGAAGCAGGGCGCCTGCCGCCGCGGTAACGATGTCGGGCGGAACGCCCCCATACACTATGCTCATCGCGACATACACGGATACGTTGATGGGTATCGCGGAAAAAAGGAAGAAGGCGGCCCTCCGGGGCATCAGGTGGAAGTACGTGATGAGCATGAGGGTCGCGCCAGTCCCGGCGAGCAGTACGCTGAGCCCGGCATAGAGCGGGTTCGAGGCGATGCTCCCGATGCTCCCCTCCTGACGCGACATCTCCCTGATGAGGTTGATGGCCGCGAAGATGAACGCCATCGTGTTTCCGAATGCCGTGTTCCAGCCCAGCTCCTCGCCCTTGTTCCTCGCGAAATAAAGGGTGATGAAGACGGTGGCTATCGCAAGGGGCAGTGCTGCCCAGAGCATTTCCTGGTTCCGGAGCGGCGCAAGCGCGAGCTCCCCGAATCTCGTCCACACCAGCAGCGCGGCGCCTTGCGCGTCCATGCCAATCGATGGCAAGCGATGATTTAAAGCTTCGTCCCCAGAACATCCATTGTTCTTTTCTTGGAGGTCTCAGAATGAAAATCCTGGTCACCGGGGCCCTCGGATTCATCGGCTCGAACATAACGGAGAGGCTCGTGCGCGAGGGGCACGATGTCACCGCGCTCGACAACATGCACACCGGGAACGAAAGCAACATAGAAGCGGTGAAGGGGAAAGTGCGCGTCGTCAGGAAGAACGCCGGCGACGTCGCTTCCATGGGGGAGAAATTCGACGCCATCCTCCACCAGGGCATGTACTCCTCCTCGCCCATGTACAAGCAGGACCCCATGCTCACTTCGGCGGTTCTCGGGGAGTGGATTTCCATTCTGGAGTATGCCCGGAAAAACGACTGCATGCTCGTTTTCGCCTCCTCGAGCTCGCTCTACAACGGAAACGCCCCCCCGCACCGCGAGGACATGGAGATAAGGGTGACCGACTTCTACACCGAGGGGCGCTACGCCATCGAGCGCATCGCCCGCCTCTACAGCGACCTCTATTCGGTCAAGAGCGTCGGCCTGCGGTATTTCAGCGTCTACGGGCCGCATGAGAAGTTTAAGGGTAAGTATGCGAACCTCGTGACGCAGTTCCTCTGGGACATCCGGGCCGGGAGGCGGCCGGTCATCCTCGGCGACGGCTCGCAGACGCGCGACTTCGTCTACGTGGACGACGTGGTGGAAGCGAACCTGCTCGCCCTACGGCACGGGAAGCACGGCATCTTCAACGTGGGAACCGGCACGAACGCCACGCTGAACGAAGTGGTGGCCATGCTCAACGAGCGCCTCGGGACCGACATCATGCCCGAATACGCGCCGAACACAATCAGGAATTACGTCGCGCATACCAAAGCCGACACGTCCAAAGCGGAAGCCCTGCTCGGCTTCCGCGCGAAAACGGCCCTGCCGGAGGGCATCTCCCGGCTCATCAGCCACTATCCGGTGTGAAAATGGACGAAGAGGAGCCCGTCGATTTCTCCGGCAAGGTGGCGAAGGGCTCGCTCTGGGGGTTTGCCGGTAATTTCGGGTCCAAGCTCCTGTCTTTTGTCTATCTTATACTGCTCGCCCGGGCCGCCACGCAGGAAGACATCGGCCTCTTCTACCTTTCCTACAGCATGGTGGGCATACTGATGGTCGCGAGCGAGCTCGGCCTCCCGAGCTCGCTCCAGCGCTACATCCCCTTCTACGATGCGAAAGGGGAGCGGGGCAAGGCGGCCGCCCTCCTGCGCGCGTCATATCTCATCGTCTGCGCATCGAGCGTCCTGTTCATGGCCGCGCTTTTCGCGGGCGCGGACGGAATCGCGGCGGCATACCAGAACCCCGGCCTCGCCCCCGCCCTCCGGCTCATCGTCCCATTCATAATCGTCGGAAGCCTGTTCAGGGTACACGCGTTCTTCCTGCAGGGGAGCGCGGACATGCGCGGCATGCAGACGATGATGGGGGCCCAGAACGCCCTCAAGCTGGGGCTGACGGCCCTGCTCCTCTGGCTTTCGGTCCCCGGCCTGCTCGCGATTTCCGCCGCATTCACCCTCTCCCACCTGCTCGCCCTCATCGTCTGGACGCCCCTCGTGATGAAGGACGCCCGGGCCCTCGGAAAGCCGGTTTCGCTGGCATCGGGCGAAGTGCTCCGCGAAATCATCCCCTTCGGAGTGATGCTGAGCGTCCTCGCGTCATTCGCGACCATACTCGCCTCCGCGGACAAGCTGGTGCTCGGCTACCTGAGCGTTCCGGAAGGCGCGAGCGAGCTGGTCGCCATATACACCATCGGCTCCTCGCTCGCAATCATGCTCACGCTCATCCCCTACTCCATCGAGCTGATTTTCCTGCCCGTCATATCGCGCCTTGTCGGGAAAGGCGACATGAAAGGCGTGCGCTCGCTCACCGCGGCCGCGCAGGGGTGGTCCCTTCTCCTGACCCTCCCGGCGGCGATAGCGCTCATGGTCTTTTCCGGGGATGTCCTCGGCGCGCTTTATGGGGAAAGCTACCGGTCCGGCGGGGCTGCCATGACAATCCTCGCCCTCGCATTCGCAATCAAGACCTATTCGCACATCCTGTCCGTTACGCTCGCGGCCATGCGCCTCGTCCGCCTCGAAATAGCGGTGTACGCCGTGTCGGCGGCGCTGAATGTGGGCCTCGGAATAGCTCTCGTGCCGCTATACGGTATGGAGGGCGCGGCGGCTGCGACGCTCGCAAGCATGGCCCTGATGGCCGCCCTGTTCGCCTTTTACTCGAAAAAATCCTTCGGCTTCACTTTTCCCGCAAGGGTGTGGCGCATCAGTGCGGCCGGCGCAATCACGCTTGCCGCGGCCTACGCCGCCCACGGCCCGCTCTCATCGCTCCTGCTTTCCGCGCCGGCCGGGGCGGACGCCCTCGCCGAGTATGCCGGCAAGTTCGCCTACCTCGCCTTCTTCGCCATCGTGTGCCTGGCCATACTCGCGCTTTTCGGGGTCCTGTGCATCACTTTGCGGTGCCTGCGCAGGGAGGATGCGGACCTGCTGGGGAGGGCATTGAGGAAGGCGGGAGCGCCCCCCCTCCTCTCCAATCTGGCCCTCAAGGCCGCCCTGCTCGGCACTGAAGCCTGAAAATAGCTGTTTAAAAGGGCTTCGCGACATTGTATTGTTTCATTTGAGGTATTGATATGTTAGAAGATATCCTGTTTGGCTCGCTGGCGCTGCCGGGGGAGCTCATCCGCGTGGTGCTCGCTGTCGCCGGCACGGCAGTCGCGGCATACTTCGATATCACGAACAAGAAGAACGTCCCGGACGCTTTCCTCTACGCGTTCCTGCTGATAGCGTTCGTGGTCAACGCCGTTTTCTATGAGGAAACGCTGTTCTGGTTCTCGATGGCCGCGGCGGCGTTCGTGGCCGCGGTCGGATACCTCTTCTACAGGGCCGGCCAGTTCGGGGGGGCGGACGTGTTCGTCCTTGCCGCAGTAATGCTGCTGCTCCCGGTGCATCCATCGTTCACGGCGATGCCCTTCAACCTGCCCTTCGGGTTCTCGGTGTTCGTGTTCTCGGGCGTCATCTTCGCAGTCTTCGTGATGGCATACTTCGGCTGGAAGCTCACGCAGGTGGAGGCGAAGCCGAACCTCCTCTACGGGCTCATGCTGATACCCTACCTGGCATTCGCGTGGTTCTTCATCAACTCGTTCCTTTTCTCGCCCGTCTTCTTCGCAATAGTGACGGTAGCTTTCTTCGCGTCGATATTCTTCCTGGTGTTCAGGGACTCCCTCAACATGCTCCTTGCCGAGGAGCTTCCAGTCTCCCAGCTCGAACCCGAGGACGTCCTCGCCCTCGAGGTGATGAACCGCGACATGGTCGAGCGCTACAAGATACCCAGGCTCATGACGCGGGAGGAGATATCGAGGCTCAAGAAGAGCAAAATCAAGGAGGTGTGGGTGTACACCAAGCTCCCGCCCTTCCTGCCCTTCATGCTCGCGGGCGTGCTCCTCTCGCTGTTCTTCGCGAAATACCTCCTGCTGATTTAGGCGCTGCGGGAGGCAATCCTTAAATTGCCATCCGGAGAATGTTTCCTGTTATGGACCTGCCGACAATCCTCAACTACCTTGTAGCTTTTTTCTCGCTCTTCACGGTCAATGTCTTCATCCTCGTCTATCTGAAGCACAGGAAAGACTACCTGAAGCCGCCGGAGAAAACGGACTGGACGCCTTCCGTCTCGATAGTGATGCCGGCGCACAACGAGGAGAAGACGATAGCGGCGTCCATAGAGAGCATCCTCTCCCTCGACTATCCCAAGGAAAAGCTCGAGCTGATAGTGGTCGATGACGGCTCGACCGACGGGACCTACGAAGCCGCGAAAGGATTCGCCTCGAAGAGCGTCCGCGTCTTCACCAAAAAGAACGGGGGGAAGGGCTCCGCGCTCAATTTCGGGCTGAAAAAGGCGGAGGGCGAGCTGGTCGCGACGATGGACGCCGACTCGTTCGTGTCGCCCGGGACGCTGAGGGAGCTGATACCGTATTTCGCCGACCCGGAGGTCGCGGCGGTTTCCCCGGCCGTCAAGATAAAGCAGAGCGACAACTGGGTGAGGGAGTTCCAGCGCCTCGAATACCTGATGATACTTTTCTCGCGGAAGCTGCTTTCCTTCCTCGAAAGCGTGCCGGTCACCCCCGGCCCCTTCAGCATGTTCCGCCGCTCGGTTTTCGACAAGGTGGGCCTTTTCGACGAGCACAACCTGGTCGAGGACCAGGAAATAGCCCTCCGCATCCAGTCGCACCACCTCAAGATACGGAGCTCCATGAGCGCCGAGGTGTTCACAGAGCCGCCCGACAACCTGCGCGACCTGATAAAGCAGCGCGTGCGCTGGCAGCGCGGGGGCTTCCGCAACTACTGGAAATACAGGCACATGGTCAAGCCGGAATACGGCGACTTCGGGATGTATTCGGTGCCCATGCAGTTCGCGACCATAGTCGCCTTCTTCGCCCTGCTCGGCCTGATGCTCCACTCGTTCCTCACGGCGCCCTACTACGTCAATCACATCTGGTTCGAGGCGCTGGGGATGAGCTTCAGCCTCGTCACCTTCATAGGCGGCTTCGTCCTGCTCGCCTCCACGCTGTTCCTGCTCCTCGCGGTCAGGAGCTTTCAGGGGGAGAAAGTGAAGCTCCGCTACCTCGCCTCCTTCGTGATATTCTACTGGTACCTCATGATAGGCTACAACGTCCTCTTCCTCCTGAAGGAGATCAGGAAGGACGGGTTCTCCTGGTGAGAGGCATGGAGCGCAAGATAAGCATCCCCATCTACGTCGGGGCGTTCGTCATATCGCTCATGATATTCGTGATAGGCGTCTACATCGGGTACATCATAGACACGGGGAACCTCAGCGGGATATCGGAGGAAGTTGGCGTCATATCGGAGAAGGTGGCGTCCGTCCAGCTCCTCATGCTCTCGGAAGGCAACTCGTCCTCCTTCTGCCCCGTCTATCTTTCCGAGCTGGACGGAATAGATGCGGAAGTAGAGCGCGTAGGCTACAAGCTCAGCTTCCTCGAGGACGAGAAGGGCATCTACGACAACGAGCTCAAGAAGAAATACTTCATCCTCGAGGCGGAATCCTACCTCCTCTCAAAAAAAGTGAAGGAGCTCTGCGGCGACGACAGCGTCCTCCTCATCAATTTCTACTCGAACCAGGCCTGCCAAAGGTGCAGGGACCAGGGTAGCGAGATACTCAAGGCGCGGGACGCCCTTTCCGGGAGCGTGGACGTGAAGCTGTTCTCCTTCGACGGCACGCTGGGCAGCCCCGTCGCCGAGGCTTTCGAGACGCAGTTCAACGTCACCGGCTATCCTACCACCGTGATAAACGGAAGGGCTTATCCGGGCTTCATGACGAGCGAGGAGCTCATTTCCATCATAAGGGCGGAAAAATGATAGTCGAGGTCCTGGCGGCGCCCGGGTCGAAGCGGTTTTCGCTGAGCGTGAAAGGGGGCCGACTCAGGGCGTCGCTGAAAAATCCGCCCGAAAACAACCGCGCGAACATCGAGCTGATAAAAGAGCTTTCGGCCGCAGTCGGCGCGTCCGTCCGCATCCTTTCAGGGCACTCGTCGAAAAGGAAGAAGCTGGCGATAGATATCGAAGAGGGGAAATGGAGCGCATTTCTCGAATCCCTTCCTTCGTCCTGATTTTAAAACTGTGTGCTTTCAATTAATGTTATGGCGGAAGGCTCATTGGCTTGCAAGCAGGCCGGGAACGGCGCCCAGGAAAGAAAACCCCACCGCCAGCCTCTTGCCGAGAAGGCGATGGGAGAGCCGATATGGGTGCACATCCCGGACAAGGGGCAAATCAGGCATCTTGCCCGGGCAGTATTCGAGGAGCTTTCGCGCATGGGATTGTCATGCGTCCGGGGGCTCCAGACAGAGCCGCACGTCCGCTTCTCCATAGTGGACTCTTTTGAAGTATACATCAAGGAAGGCAGGCGGGAGCCGGAGAATGCCGGAATCGTGACGCTGTACCAGGACGGCGAAGGGGGGCCGATGGCCCTCAAGCTGAACCCGGCCTGCCCGGCTGACTATGCGGCCCTGCACAAGGCGCTCGCAGAAGCAGTCGGGAGCGCCGTAAAGGCGCACGGCGCAAAGGAAATCGAAATAATAGTCCGCGAGGGCCACTCCTTCGAGTTCCCCAAATAATAAGCTTATAAATTCTGATTCAGCAATATTAGCCGGTGAAAAATAGATGGCATTGGAAATCTTCGCTCTAGTCTGCGTAATCGGGGTCGGGATACTTATTCTCGGCTGGGTGGTCCTCACCTACAACCGGCTCATCACCCTCCGGAACAGGGTGGACAACGCATGGGCACAGATCGACGTCCAGCTCAAGAGGAGGTACGACCTGATACCCAACCTGCTCGAAACCGTCAAGGGCTACATGAAGCACGAGCGCGAGACGTTCGAAAGCATCACGAAATACAGGGCGCAGCTCGTCACGGGCAGCGTGGAGGAGCGCGCGAAGGCGAACAACATGCTCAGCCAGGCGCTGAAGTCGCTCTTCGCCGTCGCGGAGAACTACCCGAAGCTCGAAGCGAGCCAGAACTTCAAGATGCTTCAGGAGGAGCTTGCAGGGACCGAGAACAAGATAGCCTACATAAGGACGGCTTACAACGACTCGGTGCTCGAATACCAGAACGGCCTCCAGATGTTCCCGAGCAGCCTGATTGCAGGCGTTTTCGGGTTCAAGGCGAAGCCGTACTTCGAGGCGCCGGCAGGAGAGAAGGAAGCGCCGAAGGTCAAATTCTGATTTTTCTTTTTCAAAACGGCAAACCTAGTGAGGTAACAGCAGGATGGCCGAAAGAATAAGCTTTTTCGACGCAATAGAGCAGAACAAGCGCAATTCGCTCATCCTGATTGCCGCCATGTTCCTCATCTTCATGGGGAGCGTGTGGGCTATTTCCTACATGTTCGACATCGGGCTTTGCGGCCCGATACTCGGCTTCTTCGCCCTCCTTTTCTACACGCTGACCGTGTATTTTGCCGGGGACGGCATCATCCTCGCGATGAGCGGGGCGAAGGAGGCCAAGAAGGAGCAGTACCCTTTCCTCTACAACGTGGTGGAGGGCCTCGCCCTCGCCTCCCAGATACCCATGCCGAAGCTGTATGTGATTGACGACCCCAGCCCCAACGCCTTCGCGACGGGACGAGACCCCAAGCACGCGTCCGTCGCCGTGACGACCGGCCTGCTCAACATGCTCAAGCGCGAGGAGCTCGAGGGCGTTGTCGCGCACGAAATATCCCACATCGCGAATTTCGACATCCGCTTCGCGATGCTGGCGGTCGTTTTTGCGGGGGCAATCGCGCTCCTTGGCGAGTTCGCATGGCGCTCGATGCGTTTTGGGATGGGTGGAGGCGGGAGGAGGGGGAAAGGCGGCGGAGCGCTCATACTCATAGCCCTCATCTTCGTCATCCTCGCGCCCGTCTTCGCGCAGATAGTCCGTTTCGCCCTCTCGCGCCAGCGCGAATACCTCGCCGACGCGAACGGCGCGAAGCTGACGAGGTATCCGGAGGGGCTTGCGAGCGCCCTCGGCAAGATAAAGAGCGCGGGCATACCCACGAAGGCCGCGAACGACACCACCGCCTCGCTTTTCTTCTCGGACCCCTTCCCCAACAAGATTGGGTTCCTTGGCTCGACGCACCCCCCCATCGATGAGAGGATAAAGCGGCTGCGGTCGATGTAGCTACCCTTCCGATGAATATTTCAGCTTCCCTTCGACCGGCACCTTCTCGTCCTTCAGATACTCCATGTGCACGCCGCATTTGCACATGCGCCATTCGGGTTTTCCGCATTTTTTGAACTCGGCCGCGATGCGTCCGGCATCCTCCGGGCTTATCAATAATATGGAAAACTGTCCCCGGTCGAAATCGGAGTGGTCGAAAAACGTGGAGAGGTAGTGCTTTCCGCATGCCGAGCACCGGAACACCCTGTGGGTGACGTCGCCCCCGCAGCAGCCTATCGACTTTATCATTATCGCCATGTCGGCGAGCTTCCCGGAGCCGGCAATCGCCCCCCATCCCGTTTCGCAGTCGAGGCAGTCCGCGCACCTCCCTCCCGGAGCCTTCTTCAATTCGTACGCCTTTATCGCGTCCGAAACGCTCACCTTCACCAACTCGTCGCCATATACTGCCGCCCTCCTCAGCCCATCCAGCGCAAACCCGATGTCGAGCCCCGCCGCCGCGGCCTTGGCGAAGAAGCCTGCGGCCGCAGCCCTCGTATCGAAATCGTTATCATCGAGTTTTTGGGCGAGGCCCGGCATGTCCGATTGCATGTCGAATTTCCCGATGAACTCCCCGAGCGCGAAAATGACCGACTCCTTCACATCGCCCTTCATGCTCCCAAGCAACGCCCCGATTTTCTTCCACTCACCCCTCCGCCCGTAGAGCGCGGTCAGGATGCGTGCGGCCTTCGCCCTGTTGTCCCCGTCTTTATCAGCGAGCGCCTCGAGCAGCGCCCCTTCGGCAGGACCGATGTCCTCCCCTCTATCAGCCGCCTCCCTGATTGATGCGAGTGCGCGGAACCTGGCAGATGCGTCAGGACTTTTCAGGCCTTCGGTGTCGAGAGCCATGGACAAGCTACTCATCGCGGAATTAATAATTGCCCTTCCCGTAAAACCCCCAAAAAGGCAAGGACAACGCATTTAAACACCCCCACTCTAATCTAATCAAATTCTTTTTCAGAGGTGCAACATGTACGGAGTTTCCCCCCAGGCTTATGACAGAGCGATAACCGTGTTCAGCCCAGACGGCAGGCTGTTCCAGGTCGAGTATGCGAAGGAGGCCGTGAAAAGGGGCGCGACCGCTGTCGGCATCACGTGCAGGGAGGGCGTCGCGCTCGTCGCGTTCAAGTCTATCCACTCGAAGCTGGTCGTTCCGGAATCCCTGAAAAAAGTGTTCACGGCGGACGACCACATCGTCGTGACCGCGAGCGGGCTAATCGCTGACGCGAGGCGTCTCGTCGACGTGGCCCGGGTGGACTCGCAGAGGCACAGGATAACCTACAGCGAGCCGCCATCGGTGGATTCCATAGCCCGCTCGGTCTGCGACCTGATGCAGGTGTACACGCAGTACGGCGGAATCCGGCCCTTCGGCGTATCGCTCCTCATCGCAGGCGTGGACAGCCAGGGCCCCAAGCTCTTCGAGGCCGAGCCCTCGGGCGCGATGACCGCCTACAAGGCGGACTCCATCGGCGCGAACAAGAAGGAAGTGGACGAGTACCTGGAGTCCAAATACGACGAGAAGCTCATCATGGACGACGCGATAAAGCTGTGCGTCGATTCGCTCAGGAAGACCCAGGAGGAGAAGCTCCTTCCAGAAAACGTGGAAATCTCCTACGTCACCGTGAAATCCAAGAAGTGCGTGTCGCTCCCGGACAAGGAAGTCAGCAAGTACCTCAAGGGCTAATCCCATTCCTGCATGAACCGCGAGAGGAACAGTTCCAGGAATGAATGCCTTTCCTTAGCCATTTCCTTTCCTGTTTCGGTGTTCATCCTGTCCCTGAGCAACAGCAGTTTTTCGTGGAAATGGTTGATGGTGGAGCCCTTCCCCGCACGATACTCTTCGAATGAGCCATGAAGGGCCGGCTTCTCCGCGGGGTCATGCATGGCCCGCCCCTTTTTTCCGCCGTAAGCGAACGCCCTGCCGATTCCTATCGCGCCCATCGCATCCAGCCTGTCGGCATCCTGGACGACCTTCCCCTCCACCGACTCCATTTTCGTCTCGACACGCGCGCCCTTGAAGGATATGTTCCCTATTATGCCACATATCCTCTCGATGGCCCCGCGCTCCAGGTCCAGGCTCTCCATCCATTCCCGCGCCTCGCGCGGCCCACGCTCCTCGCCCGCGACCTTCCAGTCGTCCAAATCATGCAGGAGGGCAGCCATCTGGACGATGAACTGGTCCGCGCCCTCCCTGTCCGCTATGTGGGTGGCAATCCTCGTGACCCTTAAAACGTGCCACCAGTCGTGCCCGGACGAATCCCCCTCGAGCCGCCCCTTGACATATGCCGCCGTCTTTTCTACCATCGATTCCTTGTCCATGCCTGCCACCCCCGCCGGCATCCCGTTTCCAGTCCCCTGTTCCGGGGCGCTAGCCTACTACGGTCCCGGCGTGCTTTCTCCCTTCGATCGCGCTCTCGACGTCCGAAAGGCTTTTTGAAGAAACGAAATGCGTCTGGATTTTCGAGCGCGCAATCAGCTTGCAAGCAAGGAGGTCGAAGACGAAATTCGTCCCGGCCATCCGCTTGTCGCTCGCGCTCGCAAGAGCAATCAGCTCCTCGTAGGCCATTTTGGAGAACCGCTTCGCCCCCTTGTTCTTTCCGGGGTCGGAATCGTAAATGGCGTCGACGTTGCTGATATTCACGAGCCTCCTCGCCCCGATGGCCTCGGCAAGAAGCACGGAATCGGTGTCGGTTGTGATTCCCGGAATAGTCCCGCCCATCACGACCGCCTTGGTCTCGTGCGCCGGAATCTTCGCCTCGTCGAAATCAGAGAGCGCCTTCCTGTGGACGTCCACCCCGGCACCGGCAAGCGCGGCTATCACGAGCTGGGCGTTCTGCCTCGTAGAAGTGATGGCGATGCTGTCTGCCTCGTATTCGCTCGCGCCGAGCGAGCGAGCGGCGTTCGCGTACAGCCTCGCTATCGGCCCGCCCCCGGTGAGTATGCCGAAACTGCTGTCGCTGTTCTTTATCATCTTCGCAAGGGATTTCAAAAATTCCATGTCCGGCTTTCCGTCCGGGATGACCGAGCTTCCGCCTACCGAAAGGACCACGTGCATGGCTACCCTTCTCCTGTTTCTTTTTTATCCCTTTATCAGGCGCCTCACGCGCGCCTTGAGCTCCCCGGGCGCCATCTCCTCCCTGACCGTCGCGTCCCCGGGCGCGAACACCACCCTCCCTTCCTCAACGGGAAGGAGCTCTATCGGCTCGTTGTAGGGAGGTCTGTTCATGAAGAAAAACACTACCTCCTGCCCCGTTTTCGGCTCGTAGCCGAGGAGCCTGAAGGATTTCGTTTCGATGAGCGCCGCCGAGCCCTCCTGGAACAGGAACTCCGCCGGCGCTTTCCACAAGCCCAGCACCTCATAGGCGCCATCGTCCATGGTTTTCGCGAGCATGATTGCCGAAGCGTGCTTTATCTGATAATCCAGCGGGGGCCACGTCGGCCCCTTCGGCCTTCCGCCCCCGGCCTCCCGTTCCGGGCCGAAAAATCCGTCCTTCACCATAGCCGGGTATGCGACGATAAGCCCCAACAGGAACACCGCCCAGAAAACGAGCACGATAAGCGTGTCGTTTTTCTCCAGCCAATCCAGCGGTACCGGGATAACATGCCCGGCCCCGGCCACGAACAGACCCACGAAAACCGGCACTATGGAAAACCCCAAAACAAGGAACAGGAATAAGGCGATTGGCTTTGCAAGCCTCTCAGCCCTCTCCCCCACCGCGCGCACGGCGAGCGAGAGGACGATTGTCGCAACAAAACTCCCTGCCGCCCCGATGAGGCCGGCAGTGAAAAGCCATCCTTCCATGTCACTCGATGCCCCGCAGGAACTCGACCGCGAGCGCCTCGATTGCATCGTCGGTGTTTATGCCTGTCCAGTCCTCGTCCGGCCGGACGATGTTCACGGTTATTATGTTCGCCCCGTTGAAGGACGCGCTCTGGGCCTCGCGGAGGTCTATGCCGCCTGCGGCTGAAATCAGCACGTCGAACTTGCTCCGCACCCTCTTTATGTGGACGTATTTGAGGACCTTCGAGCGGGTGCTCTCCTCGTCCCTCCCGCGGTGCAGGACCACGACGCGCGGGGGCTTCTTCAGCTTCATCAGCACGCGCAGGGGATCCTCCACGCCTATCATGTCCACGAAAGCGTCGATGCCGGCATCCCCGCACGATTCGATGAAAAGGTCGAGAGTCTCCTTCGGGGCTGCCCCGAGCACGGTCGCCCCGTTCGCCCCCGCGGCGGCCGCGTCAGCGGCCTCCCCTTCGGCCCCGTCCATCGTCTTTATGTCAGCAAGGACATATCCGGGCCACGATGCGCGTATCATCCTTATCGCGTTCCTCCCCTCCCTTTTGATGTAAGGCGTCCCGGCTTCGATTATTATTCGCTGGTCGCGGGGGATGCGGGGAAGAAGCCTCGCAACAGTCGCCGAATCGTGGTTGAACGCGAGCTGCAGGTACTTGACCTTACCTTCCAGCATGCTAATCCTTCTTTCTCCCCAGCAGGTTCTGGATGGTCCCGCCGATGTCGCTCGGGACGAAGAGGACTATCTTTTCCGACGGGTCAGCCGCTATGTCCCTTATAGTCTGGAGGGTGCGCAGGTGGAGCGCGGCCGATGATTTGGAGAGATTTTCCGCCGCCTTCTTGAGGTTCTCCGAAGCCTGAAGCTCTCCTTCGGAAGCGATGACGACGGCCCTCCGCTCCCTCTCTGCTTCCGCCTGCTTGGCCATCGCGCGCTTCATCTCGGCGGGGAGCTCTATCTCCTGTATCTTGATGGAGATGATGTCAACGCCCCACTCGGAGGTCTCGGCGTCCACTATCTGCTTAATGGACTGCGCGACCTTCTCCCTCTCGGTCAGCACGAAATCCAGCTCGTTGTTGCCGACGACGTCCCTGAGGGCGGCCTGCGTGTACTGCCTGACCGCGAAATCGAAGTTCTGAATCTTGAGGACCGCGGCCTCGGGCTTCTCGACCTTGTAATATACCACAGTGTTGACGAGCACCGGGATATTGTCCTTCGTTATCACTTCCTGCTTCGGGACGTCCGCAGTCGTTATCCTCATGTCCACGACGCGAAGCTCCTGTATGAAGGGAAGGACCACGGTCACGCCGGGGTCGACGGTCCGGCCGTACCTTCCAAGCTGGAAGAGTATTCCCTTCTGGTACTGGTACAGGACCTTTATGGAGCCCAGAACCCAGAACGCCCCTATGATAATCAGCGGGAGCAGGCACACTCCCAGAATATCCTCAACCGCCATGCGCGTATTTCTCATGCCTGTTTTTAATGCTCTTTGGCGATGAGATGGCATGGCACTGAACATCGGCATCGACAAGCTTGTCCAGAAGCTCTCGAAGAAGGAAAAGGACCTCGACTTCGTCCTGTCCGAATCCCGCAAAGTAGTTCGCTCCTGCTCGAACGCGATAAAATGCATGCACGCATACGAGCTCGAAGCAGCGAAAGGCCACCTTGATGAAGCAGAAAAGACGCTCAGGGAGCTCGCCCCGTTTTCAGGGCTGTTTCCCTCCCAGCTCAACCACGTCTACCAGGAATACGCCGAGGCGCGCATCGTCCTCTCGGCGATAGAGTCGAAGAAGATACCGGGATACGCCCAGCTCAAGGTGCCTGAGATTCCCTATCTTCTCGGCCTGCTGGATGCGGTCGGAGAGCTGAAGCGGGAGATGTACGAGTCCCTGAGGAGGAGCAGGAAGGACGACGCGGGATTCTACTTCAAGATGATGGAGGAGATTTACGATGAACTGCTGCCCCTGCGGTTCTCGAACGCGGTGCTCCCGGAGTTCAGGAAAAAGCAGGACGCGGCGCGGCACCAGATAGAGCAGGCGCGCGGCGAGCTGTTATGATTTTGGTGTGCGGCCATGGTCCCTGAATCCGACCTCGAAACGCTCATCCGCGGCATGAAACCCTCCCTGAAGGACGGACACTACTATTTCGCCCCGGTGGAAGAATCACGGCTCATGGAGCTTGCCAATCACCTCGATGGCATTTTGGGCATTTTCAGGGAAGAGGAAGGCCTCACCGTCATTTTTTCTGAAGAAATACTCGATGACATGAAAGAACTGTCAGAAGCCTCCCCCTCCGGCCCCTTCTCCCTCATCACCCTGACCATAAATTCGGACCTCATGGCCGTCGGTTTTCTGGCAAAGCTCACGGCAGCGCTCGCGGAGGAGAAAATCCCCGTGAATGCCGTTTCCGCCTACTTCCACGACCACCTTCTCGTGCCATCCGGAAAATCAGAGCGGGCGCTCGCCGTCCTGGGGCGCCTCGCATCCGGCGGCCTGGAATGAAATTTAAACATTTTGTTACCAATATTAACACATGTTTGCAGGCCACCCCTACCGTTCCCCGTGCTTCGGCAACAAGAGGCGCACCGAAGCCCTGGAGCGCATGAGATGCGCGCTCGGCCCCAAGCCCATGCACGACGTTCTCTGCGGGGACGGGCTCCCCTTCAGCCCGATGGGCAGGGCGCTCGAGCTGCTTGCAGATATGGTGACGGACTTCTACATCCCGTATCTCGTCCGGGAGATACGGGGCTCGGAGCATTACGACGAGATGGCGGGGGCCGCGTCGCTGCTTGCGTTCTCGGGCAGGGAGTGCGGCGTGGAAACGCTCGGCGCCATGCTGAGAAGCAGGCGGCCGATGGAAGTGCTTGTCAGCGTGGACATCCTCGGCGACGTCGTGGCGTTCGCCCCGCCCGGCGGGCCGCGCTCGCTTGCCGTCGGATATCTCGCCTCATCAGGCCTGGAGCTTGCGAGGGAAGAGCTTGCGCTCACGCTTCCACTCTCCGCCGCCCATTCAGCTCCCAGGCAGACCGGCGCAGGAGGGCCCGGCGTGCCGCCCTCGATGCCCTACGGCCTCGCCTCCATCATTCTCCACCTCCGGTAGTCCATGTTTTAATTCCCGCCGCCCAAGATGGTGGGGCATGGAAGAGCGATTCAGGATACGGCTTTTCGGCAGGCCTTACGCGAAGGAACCCATGCTCTGCAGGCTCAACAGGCATTTCCGCAGGAAGGGGGTGTCGGACGCCCTCCTGCCGGAGGGCTCGCGGGAAATCGCGCTCCGGAACGGGACGAAAGTGGTATTCCGGAAGAGCACCCCTTCCATGTGGGCCAGGGAGCCTTTCGTCGAGATGGACGTCCGCACGAGCGGTGAATACGCCAAAAAATCAGTCGATGCGATGCACGCTTTCGCGAAAAAACGGGGAATCGGCCTCGAAATCTCGGTCGAGAAAATCGAGCGCTAGAGGAGCCTGGAAATGAGCGCTGAAAGCTCGCTCTTCCTGCGCTCGAGCTTCTTCGCGTCCTTGTATTCCATCGTGAGCCTGACTACCGGCTCCGTGCCGGACGCCCTGATGAGGAACCACCCGTCCTCCTCGTCCACCCTGATTCCGTCATCGGCCCTGACAGTCCCCTCTATCGCTACCTCTCTCGTTATCCTCTCCATCGCTGCCGCCTTGTCCCGGGCCCGGAACTTCTCCCTCGCCATGGGGTGCTGGGGGTATCTTTCCCTTATGGCGGAGAGTCTTCCCCGAGAGCAGAAAATCTCCGCGAACTTCGCGGCCGCGAGGACCCCGTCCGGGACGTGCACCCCTTTCGAATAGATATACTCGCCCGCAGGCTCGCCCCCGAAAACCGCTCCGGCCTCCTCCAGCCTGTCCCCGACGAAGGTGCTGCCGACCGGAGTGATGTCCATCTCCCCCCCGGCATCCTCTACCGCCTCCCGCACTGTGAGCGAGGCCTCTACCGTAGAAACGACCTTTCCCCTTCCCAAAACAAGCTCGTGCGACGCCATGGCGGCGAGCTGGGCGTCCTGGGGAACCATCTCCCCCCGCTCGTCGAGCACTACGCACCGGTCGCCGTCGCCGTCATGCAGGATTGCCAAATCCGCTCCGGCATCCCGCACGAGCGCCGGCATGTACGGGACGCTCTCCGGGCGCGGCTCGGAAGGCCTGTTGAAGCAGGAAAGCGAGGCGTTCAGGCTTATGACCCTGCACCCCAGGTCCGCCAAGAGGGAAGGGGTGATTGCCGAGCCCGCGCCGTTGCAGTCCACTATGACCTTCGGCTTTTTTTTGGAAATGGCCGCGCCGTCCACGAGCGAACAAACAAGGGACTTGTGGTCATCGATAATCGAGCGGTCGTGATATCGGGCGGCTTCAGCCGCGGCGGCTCCGTACCCGCTCCCCCCTCCGGCTCGATACTTTTCAGTTATCTCGCGCTCGAGCGGCTTGCCTATCTCCTTTCCCGCCTCGATGAGCTTCAGCCCGTTGTATTCCGGGGGGTTGTGGGATGCAGTTACCATGATGCCGCGGCATCCGCGCTTTTTTGTGGCGAGCGCGACCGTCGGGGTGGGAAGCACCCCCAGGTCTATCGTCGCGCTTCCCGCGGCCGAGGCGCCCCGGGCGCATGCGCTAACGAGCATCGGCCCGCTCTCCCTGATGTCCCTGCCGAGCACCAGCTCCCCCTCCGCGAAGATGGAAGCGATGCGGCATGCGAGGGCCTCGGTTATGTCCTTCCCATAGATGCCCCTGATGCCGGAGGTGCCGAACATGAAAGCAGTTGGCGCGGCAACGGATTTAAATCCCCCGCCGCACTATACACCATGGACTTCTTCTATTCAGAAAAAAAGGAAGAGTGCGGCGTAATCGCGATATACTCGAAGAAGGGCGAGGACGTCGCCCCCTTCCTATACAACGCCCTGGTCGCCCTCCAGCACCGCGGCCAGGACGCCGCCGGCATGGTCATTCTCGCCCCCCCGTCTCCCGCATCCGGCACCCAGCATCCGGTTCCGGGCGATATCCATAACCCGAAACCCGGAACCCGAAACACCGAACCCGGGGCCGGTAACCGGGAGCTGGTTGCACGGCGCGGCCTCGGCCTTGTTACGGACATCTTCGGGGATGCCGACATGAAGGCGAAAGGGCACATCGGCATCGGGCACACGAGATATCCAACGACCGGAAGGTGCCTGATGCAGGACGTCCAGCCGTCGGTGATAGGAGACATCGCCCTCGCCCACAACGGCCACCTTGCGAACTACGACGCCGTCCGCGCGTCGCTCGAGAAATCCGGCTATTCATTCACGGGCACGGTCGATTCCGAGCCCATCGCCTTCCTGCTCCACTCGAGGCTCAAGGGCGGCGCAACAATCGAGGAGGCGGTCCGCCACGCAATCGCCGCCCTGGACGGCTCATATTCCGACGTAGCGATAATCGGCGGCAGGCTCGCCGCCTTCCGCGACCCGCATGCGATACGCCCGCTGGTCTGGGGAGAGAACGACCGTTTCATATCGTTCGCGAGCGAGAGCTGCGCCCTCGACGCGAACGGGATACCGTGCATGGGCTCGGTGGAAGGTGGGGAACTCGTTGTTTTGGGAAGTGCCATGGAGCGCAAAACCATCCTGAAGAAGGACACCAAAAACTGCATGTTCGAATACGTTTACTTCTCCCGTCCGGATTCCGTGATTAACGGAAAGGAGGTTTTGGAGACCCGCAAAAAGCTCGGCGCGCAGCTCGCTATCGAGCACCCGGCACAAGCCGACATAGTCGTGCCAGTCCCGGACACTTCCCGCCCCGCGGCGGAGGCATATGCGAGGGCGCTCGGCCTCCCATGCGAGGAAGGCCTGATAAAGAACAGGTACATAGGGAGGACGTTCATCATGCCGACTCAGGAGAAAAGGGCCTCGAATGTCCGGCTCAAGCTCAACCCCGTACGGAGCGTTGTCTCGGGGAAGAGGATTGCGCTCATAGACGACAGCATAGTCCGGGGGACCACCCTGAAGAAAATAGTGTCGCTGCTGCGGGAAGCCGGCGCGTCGCAGGTCCACGTCAGGATAACCTCCCCGCCGATAAGACACCCCTGCTTCTACGGCGTGGACATGAAGAGCTACGGGGAGCTTGCCGCGCACGGGAAATCCGTCCGGGAAATCGCGGCATTCCTCGGCGCGGACAGCCTGGGATACCTGTCCATGGAAGGCCTGAAGGGGGCGATAGGCCTTCCCCTCTGCACGGCATGCCTCGACGGAAGCTATGCGACGCCCGCCGCGCTCGCCAGTGCCCTGAAGAACCGCTGAGCGGTTTCCGAGGAGGCTTTACGATACCTATTTATTCCTATATTGGTTAAAAATACCAAACCGAGGTGGTTTTTCTGTCAGCCATAGATGACGTGATGAAATATATCGCCACGAACGAAATCAGGTGGATCGACCTCCAATTCTTCGACATAAAAGGCACCCTCCACAGGGTGAGCGTATCCAACAGGAAGCTCGAAGAGGCCTCATTCGGCAACGGAATGCACGCTGCCGACCTCGGCGAGGTCTTCGGGTCCTCCGAGCAGGGCGAACTCGTGCTCCTTCCGGACCCGGACACCCTCGCGAGGATTCCCTGGGAGCCTGCGACCGTCAGGCTTCTCTGCGATGTCGTCGTCGCAATCAAGAAGGAGCGGTTCCTCAAGGACCCGCGCTATGTGGCCGAGCGCATGGAAACCAACCTCGGCGCGCAGGGCATAAAGAACTCCCTCGTCGGCAGCGAAGTGGAGTGCAACATATTCGACGCCGTCACGGCGGACAAGAACTCACGCGGCAGGGGGAGCGGCTTCCTCATGGACACGAGGGAGGCGAAATGGGGCCCGTCGCCGCTTTCCAACGACAACACCGGCGCCTTCGTCGCATCGCCCCACGACTCGCTCTACTCGGCCCGCAACCAGATTTCCGAGACTATGGAGGACAGCTTCGGGATGCTCGTGGACTCGCACCGGCACGGCCGCTCGCCGACCTCCCAGCAGTGCTTCGAGCTCGCCCCGCGCGGCCTCAAGGCGGCGGGGGACGCGGTGAACACCCTGAAGTTCATCACCAAGAACCTCGCGACGGCTGTCGGCGCCTCGGCGACCTTCATGCCGTACCCGGTCGAAGGGGAGCGCGGAAACGCTATGAACGTCTCAATCAGCCTCTGGAAGACGAGCGAGCAGAACGTCTTCTACGACGGGAAGGAGGACTACGGCCAGCTGAGCCAGGCCGGGCGGTACTTCATCGGCGGGCTGCTCGAGCACTCCGCCGCCCTCGCGCTCTTCCTCGCCCCGACGCCCAACTCCTACCGCCGCCTCGCGGCGGAAGGCTTCAAGATGGGATGGAGCGTTTCGGACAGGGAAGCGCTGGTCCAGGTTCCGGGCTACAAGAAGAACCTGAAGGAGGCGAAAAGAGTCGTCTACAGGGGCGCGGACCCCTCGGCGAACCCCTACCTCGCGCACGCGCTCGTCGCGGCGGCGGGCCTCGACGGCATAAAGAAGAAGGCCGAGCCGGGCGACCCGTGCGAAGCGGACAGCAAGAAGAAGCGCGTGGAGCGGGAAATGCCATCCAGCCTGCACGCATCGCTCCTCGCGCTCGAGAGCGACAACGCCTTCCTCAAGGGCGTCGTCCCGGCGGAGCTTCTCGGCGACTACATCGACCTCAAGCTGCGCCAGCACAAGGAGTCGATGAAGGGCGTCAGCTCGCACGAGCTCATCAAATACTTCAACGTTTGAACTTTTCCCCTTCATTTTCTAAGGATAAAAGTTCACAAAACTTCCTGAGGTCTTCTTTTATTCTTTCCTTTCCCTAACCCCAGATATGCTCATCTCCGTCGTCCTCGTGGAGCGGACAGTCCCCGGCTTCAACGGCCTTCTGGATGCAATAGGAAGGACTTTCAGCGCGCAGCTCACGACTGCCATGATAGACTTCCCCCTGACGCGCTCGTTCCGGGCTTCCCGGAAGCAGTTCGACGCGGAAGTCCTTCTCCGCGAGCTCCGCAGGCTTGCCGGCTCCGGGGATGAGGGCCTGACGATATTCATCATCAGGGAGGACATTTTCGCGGGACGCCTGAGCTTCGTCTTCGGCCTTGCGTCCAAAAACGCCTGCGTTCTCTCTACCGCCCGCCTCGACCCCCGCTTTTACGGCGCAGTCCCGGACATCCCGGCCGCCGGTGCCCTGTTCAAGGAGCGCATCGTCAAGGAGGCCGTCCACGAGCTCGGGCACTGCATGGGCCTCCCCCACTGCGATGACAAAAAATGCGTGATGGTCTTCTCGGATTCGATTGTCGGCGTGGACCGCAAGGGGAAGGAATTCTGCAATGGCTGCCAAAAGGTAATAAAAAGAATCACAGGCAAGTAACCACATCAAGGGCCTGTAGTCGATCGGTAAGACGCTTGTTTTACACACAAGAGATACGAGGTTCAATTCCTCGCAGGCCCATTTTGGTCTAATGCGCGACCCTTCGGGTCGCGGTGAGCGGCGTTGTTTTTGTCTACCTGGCCGCCATCCAGCGCAGTATTGGTGGTAATTTAAGGCTTTCTGTCTATATAATTATCATATGAAACGCACCCCCACGATGCGTGACCTTTTCGGCCAGAGGCAGCGCCGGCTCTTCGACCTCGTGGACGGGAGGTTCAGGCCGCTGCAGGAAGCTGGCACCGGGGCAATCTGCCGGGTGGATTTCGCGCAGGACGTCCGGACCACCAAATGCGTCGCGCTCAAGCGGCTGCATGATGAGCATCTCGGTAATGCCCGCGCCCGGCAGACGCTCAGGAACGAGGCCGCGGCGCTTTCCATGCTGAATCACCCGGGCGTGCCCCGCATCTACCATGCCGAGCTGGAGTCGGACGACCCGTACATCGTCCAGGAATTCATCCAGGGCCGGATGCTCTGCAATAAGAACCTTCACGACACTTCTCCCATGGGCGTCCTGAAGGCGGTTTATCCCCTTCTCGGAATACTGGCCGAACTGCACCACCGCGGCATCGTGCACCGCGACATCAGCTTCAGGAACCTCTTTATGAGGGGAGGGGAATACCCCGTCGCGCTAATCGACTACGGGCTGTCGAAGGTCCCGGGCGTGCCAGACCTCGCCATCGATTCGTTGGAGCCAATCGGAACCCCGGCATTCATGGCCCCGGAGCAGACCTATCGCGGGGCGTCCGTGGACTGCCGTGCCGATATCTACTCCGCCGGCGTCCTCCTTTACATCCTCGCGACCGCGCGCAACCCCTACCAGCACCTCATTTCGGGAGGCGGGGACGCGATGCTGATGGCCCACCGCCATGGCGAGCCGCTTCCCCTCGACCTTTCCGTTCCGGGGATGGGCAGGCTCTCGCTGATAATAGGGCGGGCCCTCGAGAAGGACCCGAACCGCCGCTATCCTTGCGGGGCGGAAATGATGGATGCCGCAGGGGAAGCCATCGAGCATGGCTTCGAGCCGTTCTGATTTTTGGGTTTTAAAATCCCGGCGGCGATACTCAGGCTGGTGATATTCTGGGAATTCTGCAGGAATTCAAGGAGTTTTTGTACGAATACAAGGTCATCGGGCTCGCGGTCGCGTTCATAATGGGCGTCGCGGCGACGGCTCTCGTGACGTCGCTCGTGAACAACATAATCATGCCGCTCATAGCGGTCGTCCTGCCGGGAGGGGACTGGCAGACCGCGACGCTGGACCTCGGTCCGGCGAAGCTCGGCGCCGGCGCGTTCCTCGCATCCCTCATAAACTTCATCATAATCGCCTTCGTGGTGTTCCTGGTGGCGAAGATGGTGCTCAAGGAGGAGAAAGTGGCTAAGAAATAGCCATATACGATTTTCTTTTCTTTTCGCCGAATTTTTCTATCGCGTACCTAAGCATGGTCCTCGGCATTTTTTTGGCGTGCTTTTTGAGGAAAGCCTCCTCCTCCGCAAGCCCGCCCCGCTTCCCGACCTCGCGGAGCATCCACCCCACGGCCTTGTGGATGAGGTCGTGCCGGTCATCGAGGAGCATTTCGGATATTTTCAAAGTGTCCGAAAAATCGCCCTTCTTGATGAAATGGTATGTCGCTATGATGGCGATTCTGCGCTCCCATACGTTTTGGGACCGGGCTAGCGTGTAAAGCACCGACCTGTCCTTGTCGGCAAGATACGCCCCGGCGATTTTCTCCGCGCTCGAATCGACGAGGTCCCAGTTGTTCACTTTTTCGCTGTTTTCCATGTAGAAATCGAATATTTTCTTTCGGGGTAAGCTTTCTGCATTCTCGAACTTACTTACCAAAATGAGCAGGGCCGCGAGCCTGACCTCGTGGATTTCGCTCGAAAGCATCTGCCGGACATCCGATAGCGGGATTTCGGAGTGTTTTTTCGCGATTTTGCGGATTTCGGGCACCTTCACCCCCAAAAACACGTCGCCCTCCCCATACTCACCCTTGCCGGTCTTGAAGAAGCCGGAGAGGATTTTAGCTTTTTTGGAGTCCTTAAGCGCCTGAAGCTCGCTGACGGCAGGAAGCATGGGGCGAATTGACAGCGCACGCTTATCTTCCTTGCGAGGCTGCCTGCATTCCGGCGCGACCTTATACGTTTATAACCCCCTTTTCCCATTTAATATCGGGTGGGAACTTGGTCTTGACGAGTATTTCCGATATCGAGAGGCTGGACCGCGACGCGCAGGCCGCGCTGGAATGGGCGCCGGTGCCTCTCGGGAGCATCCTGCGGACTCACGCGTACTCCTTCAGGAACTGGCGCTTCGATATCACGCCGGAAAATGCCGAATGGCTTTACGAGCGCTCCGCGGCCGCATACTCCTGCGAATGGCGGGACACTGATTCGAGCGTGAACGCCCTCATTGCCGAAGGCTCGAGAAACGCCGGCCTTTCTGACACGAACGCACTCATGAACGCCAAAATAGGCGAATATGCGGCTTCCCACGCTGCCGCTTCCGGGGACCCGGTGTTCACGATTCTGGACATCGGTGCGGGCGTCGGGGGGACCAGCAGGGCGGTGCTGGAGCGGCTTGCGGGCCTGGGGATGGGCCTTGGCATCGAGCTTATGCTCCTCGAGCCGTCGGAAAAGAGGATGGCGGAGGCAGAGCAGGCGGCAAAGGGTGCCGTCATGGGGACGCCGCTGGAAAATGATTTCCTTGTCCGGGCGGTTTTGGGCCCTGTGAGCGCCGTCGGCACGCTGAACGCGGGCTCGGCAAGCATGATAGTCACCAACGCGGCAATACACCACGAGTCCTTCAATGCGCACCTCCCCCTGATACGGAGGGCGCTCGCCGATGACGGGGTCTTCATAAGCGGGGACTGGCACGAAAGCAACTACGAGCACCCCGCTCGCGTCTATTGGATTTATCACATCCTCCATGACCCATATGACGAAAGGCGGACGGAGGGAGTCGCCCAGTTCGCATTAGGGCGCATGATGCCCTTCATCGGGCCGGAGCATCCCGGCCTTGCAGAGTTCAGGAAGCTTTTCGGGCTGGAAACCAAGGACCTCCTCATGGCTTATGATAATCATACCGAAAGCGAGCGCAGGGCGGCAGTAGGCAGCATAAGATACTGGGCGGAGCTTGGCAAGAAATTCGTCGAATTGGGGAAGAAATGCCCAGAACACCTCCTGCAGTGCCACGAGAGGGTGTCGAAGCGGATGGAGGCGCTCAAGAACGCGGGGTTCGTTTTCGATGACGAGTGCCGCTCGAAATACGTCGAAGTGATAAAAGACAGGGGCTTCGGGGAGCTTGCGGCAGTAATGGTCGCGAAAAAAAGCATAAAGCGCTAGACGAAAAACGTCGCCCAGATGTAGCCCGCGCTTATGAAAAGGAATGCCAGGAACCACACGGTGTGGCTCCACTCCTTCACGTCCTTCCCGTCCAGCGAGCCGAAGGGCAGGATTTCGGCCATCGCCCAGAGGGCGCTCGTCGAGTAAATTATCTTGTATACGGGCTCGTAGGTGCTGGAATACACCAGAGCGAAGATTACCATCACCGCCGCGCTCACGAGCGGGGCGGAAAGCTTCATCACGCCGGCCTTCCACTTGGGAGTGTCCGGGGGAATCTCTTCGAGAATGAATCCCTGTATCGAGAAGGCGTTGCCCAGGTAGGAGCTGATGAGGGTCAGGGCCGAGCCTGCGGGCCAGAAGCGGTATTCCATTTTTATTTTGAAGAAATGGGCGAAAATCCTGTGCGTAATCTCGTGGAGTATGGCCGCGCCGAGGCAGACGAGCGTGTTGATAAGGAACCAGCGCAGGAAGTCGCCCCCGAAAAACTGCCAGCTTATCGAAAGGCCGAGCACGACCGAAGCCCCGGCTATCGCGCCCATCTCGGTCACGTTCATCCCCCTGTAAAAGGACGCCCCCTCCCCGACCTTCTTTCCCTTGCGTCCGATGTCGAGCGCCTTGAACTCGAATACCGTCC
>JBFLVW010000076.1:0-7289 GCA_040758235.1 Microcaldota archaeon | reverse complement strand
GTCCCCCAGTCTATCCTGGAGGCGTCGCCGGCATCGAGCAGGCCGAGCGCGTAGAGCAGCACGACCGCCCCCACGGCCACCGCGGCGTCAGGCACCCCGTGCGCGAAAGAAGTCACCCAGGCCGCGACGGCAAGCGCCAGCACAGCCGCCACGGTTTTTCCCTCCGCGCCCCATTCTCCGGCCTCCTTGCCTGCCGCGACCTTGCCGATTTCCGGCGGGAACACGCGGATGAGGATAAGCCACGAGAGGGGCAGGAAAAGGATTACGAATGGCATGCCGAAGAGCATCCATTCGAGGAAAGAGAGTTCGATGCCCGCCTCAGCGAGGCCCGCGACCGCTATCCCGTTCGGAGGCGTTCCGACGATGGTGCCTATCCCGCCGATTGTCGCGGCGAAGGCTATCCCCAGGACGACAGACTTCGCATAGCTGGATTTGGGCGTCAGGCCGGACCTTTTGATGGCAATCAGCGCAATCGGGAGCATCATCGCGGTCGCCGCTGTGTTCGATATCCAGAGGGACAGGAAGGCGGTCGCGGCCATAAGGCCGAAGAGGTATCTCCCCGGCCCGGTCCCGAACCCCGAGCTGAATGCGGCCGCTATCTGCCTGTCGAGCCCGTGCTTCTGCATGGCACGAGCCACCATGAAGCCGCCGAAAAACAGCACGACTGTCGGGGAGAAATAAGGCGAGAACGCGCCGGCGGCGGTCGAAGAGCCGGAAACGATGAGGAGGACGGTCGAGAGCAGCGCCGTCGCGTGCAGGGGCATGGCCTCGCTGAACCACATCGCGCCGGTGAAAACGGTTATCGCGAGGACGGCCCCTGCGCCCGGCTCGAGGGGGGATGCATAATATGCTATTGCCGCGAGGAGGAGGGAAAGAGCAAGGAACCGGAGCCGTACCCCCAAAACCATAAAAAACTCCCGCGCGCGAGCTTTTTAAAGCCGCCCGTGGGCACGCGCTATCATCGGGAGCGAAAGCGTCCTGACGAATATCCGCGGGACGTGTATCCTGACGAAATGCGCGGCGGCATCCCCCTCCTCGAAAAGCGCCGGCATCATCTCCCCCGAGCGCGAGCTCGTGAAAATTTCATGCCCCCGGTCCGAAAGCGCCTCCCCTTCGCGGCACTCAACGCTCACCATCCACGCATCATCCTCGAAAAAAGTCCGCTTCATCAGCCTGGTCGAGGGACCGCTCTCCTTTCGGAGGATGGAATAAATCAGCTCCGGTATGCCCCTCTCCTTCTCTTCGTACCCTTCGTCGTCCTGATATATCCGCAGCCTGCCTATGCCGTCAATCGCGTCCGGTGACATCGCCTTCCAGGCATTTACATCTGAGAGAAGCGCTGCCAGGGGGTCGCTCGTCCGGATGCGTTTCCTCGGGGGATGCATGGTTCCCTTCGCCTTTACCGCGCTTTCGCCATATATTAACTTTTGTCACTGAATCCGCGCCCAACGGGCGCTTAGCATATTTTTTAAAGATTTTCGATAATATCAGATTCTACGAATTGTTGTTAGAGCTAAGACTCGGCAGATTCTATTTTGAGGTGGAAATATGACCAAACAGGTAAGCGGTGAACAGGTCTATGTGCTCCCCGAAGGGGCGCAGAGGGTTTTGGGCAGGGACGCGATGAGGATAAACATCGCCATCGGCTATGCGGTAGCGAACATAGTCAAGACGACGCTCGGCCCGAAAGGGATGGACAAGATGCTCGTTTCCGACCTCGGCGACATAGTCATTACGAACGACGGGGCGACCATACTCGAGGAGATGAACGTCGACCACCCTGCGGCCAAGCTGATGGTCGAGGTTGCGAAGACGCAGGACAAGGAGGTCGGCGACGGCACAACCACTTCGGTCGTGATCGCGGGCAACCTGCTCCGCAAGGCCGGCGAGCTTCTGGACCAGAACATCCACCCGACGGTAATCATCCGCGGATACGAGCTCGCATCGAAGAAGGCCGAGGAGGCGCTCGCCCGGGTCGCCATCCCCGTGAAGGCGACGGACAAGGAAATCCTCAACAAGATAGCCCTCGTCTCGATGGGCTCGAAGGGCATCGGGAGCGAGGACGAGAAGAAGAAGATTGCCGACCTCGTCTCGGCCGCGGTCATCCAGGTTTATGAAACCAAGGACGGCAGGAACAAGGTCGACCTCGACCTCATCAAGGTCGAGAAGAAGGCAGGCGGAGAAGTCATGGACACCCAGCTCATACGGGGCGTCCTTGTAGACAAGGAGGTAGTCCACAGCGGCATGCCGAAGTCGGTCAAGGACGCGAAGCTCCTCCTGCTCGATGCCGCGCTCGAAATCGAGAAGACGGAGACCGACGCCAAGATAGAGATAACCGACCCCTCCAAGATGGAGGCCTTCCTCCACCAGGAGGAGAAGATGATGCGGGAGATGGTCGAGAAGATAGCCGCTACCGGCGCGAACGTGGTGTTCTGCCAGAAGGGTATCGACGACCTCGTCCAGCACTTCCTTTCGAAGAAAGGCATCGTGGCGGTCCGCAGGGTGAAGAAGAGCGACATGGAGAAGCTCTCGAGGGCAACGGGCGGCATAATCGCCTCAAGTCTCGAGGACCTCAAGGCGACGGACCTCGGCCACGCCGGCCTCATCGAGGAGAGGAAAATAGCCGGCGAGGCAATGGTATTCGTCGAGAAGTGCAAGGACCCGAAATCCGTGACGATTTTCGTCCGCGGCGGGACGGACCACGTCGTTAGCGAGGTCGAGAGGGCGGTCATCGACGCCCGCGGCGCGACTGCGAGCGCCCTCGAGGACGGAAGGTACGTCGTCGGCGGCGGCTCGGTGGAGATGGCCCTCAGCAGGGAGCTCCACAACTACTCGGTCCAGATAGGCGGCCGCGAGCAGCTCGCGATACAGGCCTTCGCCGACTCGCTCGAGGCGATTCCGAAGGCGCTTGCGGAGAACGCGGGCATGGACGTCATCGACACCCTGGTCTCGCTCAGGAACAAGCACAAGGAAGCCGATGGCAGGTCATTCGGCGTCGACGTCCTTGCCGGCAAGGTTTCCGACCTCGCGAAGCATGGCATATACGAACCTGCGAAGGTGAAGAAGCAGGCCATCTCTTCCGCGACCGAGACCGCGAGGCTGGTGCTGAGAATAGACGACATCATCAGCTCCAAGGGCGGCTCGAAGGGCGGCATGCCCCCCGGTGGAATGGGCGGCATGGACATGGGCGGAGAATAAGGGCAACACGCATCCGGTTTACGGCACCCTGATTCCTTTTTCTTTTTATCCCCCTTTTCCTTATTCATGAAAGAGCGCCTTCACATCCTCGTCTCAGGAGACGTCCAGGGCGTCTTCTTCCGCGCGAACGCCCAGAACGAGGCAAGGCGGCTCGGGCTCACCGGATGGGTGCGCAACCTTGAGGACGGCCGGGTGGAGGCTGTCGCGGAAGGGGAGCGGAACGCCCTCGAAAAATTCCTGGAATGGTGCGGGCGCGGCCCCGCCGGGGCTTCGGTCTCCGGCATCGAATCCGAGTGGCTGGCCTATCAGGGAGAATTCCGCGACTTCTCGATAAGATACGGGCGCTGAGCCTCAGAGCGACTTGAACTTGTCATCGCCCTTCATCGTACCGCGCCTCCTCGGGTCGGAGTAGCGCCGGGCGAATTTCACCTTCTTCAGCTTGGAGGTCACGCCCTCGAGCTCCTCGAGCTCAAGGTCCTCCTCGAAATGCTGCTTCGCCTCGTCAGGAATCTGGATCAGCCCCGATTCCTCGAAGCAAATCGGCCTCCCCTCGGCGTCGGTGATGGAGTCGAGTAGGCGAACCAGGGTGGACACGCTGGCCGTCGTCCCCTTGGGGAACTTGAGCGGTTGCTCGCCCTTCGAATGGTTGTGCTTCGACACCATCCAGTTGAGAATTTCCTGAAGCTGATCTATCTCCTCGTCGCTGAAGCGGTTCTCCTTGAGCCATTCCACAGCGTATTCGCTCAAAACGTACCTGGTCACCTATCCACCTCTTGTCATTATAGCCTCGCAATCATTATCTTCCTTTCGGGAGGCTGGCAAGCGCCTCCGCGACAAGCCGGACGCCCATGCATGTCGCCCCCTTCTCCAGGTAGGGGTGCGCCCACTTCACCACGTCCACCGCCGCGATGTCGAGATGCGCCCACCTCGCTTCGCCGGCGAATTCCTTGAGGAAAGCCGCGGCGGTTATCGAGCCGGCCTCCGGAAGCTCGGAAATGTTCTTGAGGTCGGCTAAATCCGACTTCATCATCTCGAGATATTCGGGCCAGAGCGGCATCCTCCACACCCTCTCGTGCGCCTCCTCCCCGGCCCGCTCCAGCGCGGCCGAAAGGGAATCGTCGTTGCTGAACATCCCTATTGCGTGCCTCCCGAGGCTCACGGCAATCGCCCCTGTGAGCGTCGCCATGTCTATCATGTATTCCGGCTTATGCTCAGCCGCATATGAAAGGGCATCTCCGAGTATCAGCCTCCCCTCGGCATCCGTGTTCAGGACCTCGACCGTTTTTCCGTTGTACATCTTTATGATGTCGCCCGGCCTCTGGGCCCCGCCCGAAGGCATGTTCTCCACCATGGGCATGAGCCCGAGCAGCCTTATCGGGAGCTTCAGCCCGGAAACGGCCTTGAACACACCCAAAACATTGATGGCCCCCGTCTTGTCGTATTTCATCTCGTGCATGTTCTGTGAGGGCTTTATCGAAATCCCCCCCGTGTCGAAGCACACCCCCTTTCCCACGACGGCATACAGGGGGTAGCCCTTCCCCTTGTTATACTCCAGTTTTATGAGGGCCGGGCGGTTGCGGCTCCCCTGGCAGACTGAGAGGATGCCGTTCATCCCCATTTTTTCGAGCTTTTTTTCATCATAAACGGTAACCGACAGTCCGTTTTCCCTCGCGAGCTTTTTCGCCTCCGCGGCTACCATCGCGGGCGTCGCTATGTTGCCCGGAAGCTCGTCGAGCGAGCGGGCGTAGTTCTGAGCGCCTGCGAGCATCACGCCGCGCGAGAGCCCCTCCCCCAAATCCTCCTCGCTCACGAGGAACGCTCTCTCCACCTCGAAGATGTCATCCTTTTTCGTTTTGAACCTAGTGAACTTGTAGGCCGCGAGCATCGCGCCCTCGGCGACCGCCTGCGCCATCCTCTGCTGTTCGCTCCTGGGGACGAATTTCGCCGGCAGGTGGATGTGCACCTCCTTCTCCCTGAGCGCGGCCGCGGCGCGGACTGCTGTTCCGGCGGCCCTCCTCAGGAAGTCCATTTTGAAATCGTCCTTCTTTCCCAGCCCCACTGCGATGAGGTGCGCGAATTTCGCCGTGCCGCGGGTGGGGGTGGAATACGTCTGGAGGAGCTTCCCCTCGTACCTCTCCTTCTTCACGCCCTCCAGGAATCTTTTCACCTCGTGCGGCGGCTCCTCGTCCTGCATCAGGAACACGCAAAGCAGCTCGCATTTCGCCTCTGATATGTGTGATTTTTTCTGTCCGATTTCCATGCTCTCACCTTGAATGCTGCAATTCGTACATCCGTATTACCTCATCCGTGGTCGTTATCTCCCTCACGCCCTTGTCCTCCCTCATCCTCATCAGCCTCGGGAACCGGAGCGCATATCCCTTCCCCTCCTGGGCCCCGCACGTATGGTTCGGGGATTGCGTGATGTCGTCGAACGCCACTTCGACCACGTATTTCGGCTCCACCCAGAAATCCACCTCTATTTTGTGGTCGAGCCTTGCCGGGGGCGATGCGGTTTTTATCTTCTCGAGGGTTTTCCCCAGGCCTATCATCTCCTCTTCTGTGAATCCGCTCGCGACCTTCGCGACGGTCTCGAGCTTCCCGCTGTCCGGGTTCTGGACGGCCACAAGCACCCCCCCGAACTCGAACTCGGCGCGCTGGCCTCGGCCGAGGTAATAGCCGACTATCACCCCGTCTATCGTGTCCACGGATTTCCCATACGATTTCTTGAGCTTTATCCAGGCGAACTTCCTCTTGCCCGCAGTGTATGGCGCTTCGAGGTCTTTCGCCATGATGCCCTCCAGGCCCTCGGAAACGGCATCCCTGAACATCGCCGAAAGCTCCTTTGCGCTCCCGATAATCCTGGTCTCGCTTGGCTTGAGGATGCCGGCATCCCCGAACTCCCGCTCTACTATCTCGCGCCGCTGCCGGTATGGCTCTCCCGTCAGGTCCTTCCCTTCCAGATAAAGGATGTCGAAGACGAAGACGTTAAGCGGCAGCTCCTCGCTCGCCTTCTCGATGCCGTGCTTCCTCCTCCGGTGCATGGTCTGCTGGAAAGGGAGGAACCTCTTTGCTTTCCTGTCGAAGGCGAGCGCCTCTCCCTCGAATATCATCTCCCTCTCCCCGCCCTTCAGGCCGCGCACGGCCTCTACGATGTCCGGGAACATGGGGCTCATGCGCTCAAGGTTCCTGGAATAAATCTCGACCCTGTTCCCGCGCCTGTGGACCTGCATCCTGAAGCCGTCGTATTTCATCTCCACCCCGCATTTCCCAATCTTCTCCACTATCTCTTTCGGGGTTGAGAGCCTCTCGGCAAGCGCCGGCATGAGGGGCTTGAAGGGCCGGACCTTGAACTCTTTCACGGTTTCGGGTTCCGAGTACAGCGTTTTGGCCACGAGGCCCATGTCCGAGCACACGTTGTAAGCGCGCTCGAGGGGCTCGCGCAGGCTCCTGTCGCCGGCCTTCGCCACGGAGAGGGCGTCGAGTATGGTGGGGTCGCCGACGCCCAGCCGCAGGCGTCCCAAGACGAACCGGACTATGTATCTCGCTTCGAGGGGGGAGGCGTTGTTGAGCAGCTCGGCAAGGTGCTTTATCTTCTGCTCCTGGCTCCCCTGCCCCCCGGATTTCGAGATGCGCATCATGGCGTCGTAGACGTGGCCTATGCCCATCTCCTCGGTCGCGAGGGCGGTCTGCTTTTTTTTGGTGAGAAGCTCTTCCGCGGTGTCCCCCAAGTCGCCGCTCTTCTTGTAATGCCTCTCCACGTCCGGCCTCGAATACCCCGCGGCGGATGCTATCGCCTCGACCGCGAACTTCTCCCCGACTCCCAGGTCTATGCCCTCGTATGGGGGCGCGACGATGCCCTGTACTATGTAGACCAGCTCTCCTATCTCGTCCGCGCCGGCCCTCGCGAAAAGGCCGGCGAGTATTCCGGTCATCTCCAGCCGGCCGCTCTTTCCCTCGACCTGCTGGAAGACTGCGGCAACATCCGAGAAGAGGAGCATGATCTGGACTCTCGGAAAAGCAATAAAAACCCGCCCATGGGCCGGCTTTACGCAAACGGGGCCAGGGCCGTTTGAGGAAAAAAATTCACAATT
>JBFLVW010000075.1:0-21985 GCA_040758235.1 Microcaldota archaeon | reverse complement strand
TGAGAGGCTGAGGAGAGTCATCGACCAGATGAATGGCAAATTCAGGCAAATTGAAAGCGGACAGCGCCCGGCGCCTGCCAGGGTCCATGCATTCGATGTAACAATCGGCAGCGGGCCGGGTGCGCGTACATTCCGCGTCACCGGACTTACCGAACAGCCGAATGCGAGGACGCTTTTGATAATGGCCGCGAACCATGAGTTCTTCGAGCCCTCAACCGGCCGCGTTGATGTTCCGGGCCCCGCCCCCCGTGTGGCAGTCGAGCAGCTTTCCGGTCCTGGGACGGCCGAATTCAACAAAGGCCCGCAGGCGGCCCGGGTGGACAATTTCGAAGTCGCGCTCAACAGGGCGCGCGAATCGACGCCCGCAGGGGGCGTTCCCGACATCGCGATCGCCGCGGTTACCCCGCAGCAGCCAGCACAAAGAGGTGGATGATATGGCACAACCCAGGCAGAGAAGGAGGACCGAGGAGCAGCAGATGACGCCCATGCAGCGGTACAACGAGGCAGCGCGCCTTGTCACCCAGCAGCTGCAGAGAACGGGATACACGCAACAGGAGGCGCAGGAAGCCGTCCGGCTTGCGAAGACGATGATATCCATGACCGCGAGGCGGCCACGGCCCGAGCCGCTGAGGGCGGACAACCAGCTCCACAGGAGGCTCAGCGAAACCCTGCTGACGCAGGTCCGCGACACGCTCATACAGGCATACCAGTCCGAAGAGTCGCCTGCGAGGGTGACGATGGGCAGGATTTATGCAAGACCGGAGAGGGGAATCGAGATGGCGATGGTTCCCGCACCAGTCGTCGAATACAGGCACCGTTTCCAGGTCGAAGTCGCGGGACGGACCTATACGGTGGACTCGAACAGCGCACTCCAGCTGGGGGGCATGATAACGCGCCCGGACCAGACCGATGCGGGCAGGCTGATGGCGCTCCTCGACAACAGGCAGGTCCCCAACAGCGACCTGCGCATCACCGACGACTCCGGGAACATCGTGAGCAGGGCGCAGTTCACGGCGGTGGTTCGGCCAAGGTACAGGTCCATACAGCGGGAATTCGCGCAGGCCAACGTCGAGGGCCGGGATGTGAACATGTCGATTATAGACAGCGTGGACGTGTCGAGGGTCAGGAGACCCACGTCGCAGGGTTGAGGGCTACCTCCTCACCAGGCTGACCTCGTCTATCCTTTCCCCTATCCTTATTTCGTTTTCTTCCACTCCCCTTTTTCCGAAAAACAGGCTCCCCCCGGAAGTGTAGAACGCGGGGCTGCTGAGCGTCGTCCGGAGCGGCAGCGTCCTGCTTTCCGGGGCCCTTACGACCACCATCTCCGAGCGCGTCGCCAGGAAAAGATATCCGCCATGGTGCGTCATGCGGGCGCCCGCGACATCGTACGGAATCGTGAATGAAGGGATGCTGTCGCCCATGTTCTCGATTGGCAGGAGCGTGAGCGCTCCGTTCCTCGCGAGGAAGAACACCGTGTCGTCCGACTGCGTCCAGGCGACAAGCCCAGGCTGGAGGATGCCCCTCATGTCGGTCCGGCTGTAGGCCGCGACGAATCTGATGTCGATTCCGTCGTCATCGAGGTCCATCCCGCCCCCGGGCCTGACGATGAGCAGGCTCCTGTCCGTCAGGACGAACGCCCGCTCCCCGCGGCATGCGATTTCCCGGAGCCGCTCCCCGTCCTCCAGGAAATTCGAGAGGCTCACTATGGCGCTTCCCGTCGAATATTCAAGCGTCCGCCCCCGCATCCTGCAGAACGGCTCGCTGAGCCGGACGGGTTCGGCAATCGGGGCGCGCTCCCTCTGCCCGGGCCTTGCCGAAGGCACCCTTCGGGCCTCTATGGCGGCAGGGTCCCTTGCCGGTATCGCATTCGTTGCAGGAGCGCATGCGGCCATCGCCGCAAAGAAGGTCGCCCCGAAAACAAGCGTCTTGACGAACTTGGGCTTCCTTGCCTCCAATCTCTCCCCCTCCCCGTAAGCCAACCTCTTCCACCCCGGCATGGGCGTTACTTTGTCTGTTACAGTTTATAAATGATTATGTCACCTTATCACAAATAACTTAAATCCCGCAAGGCCAATGCCCCTCATGAAAGCCGTAATCCTTGCGGCCGGAGACGGACTGCGCCTCCGCCCGCTCACAGAAACCAGGCCCAAGCCCCTGCTCCATGCGGGCGGCAGGCCGATAATCCTGCACCTGCTTGCGGAAGCCCGCAAGGCGGGCATAGAAGAAGCGGTGATAGTTGTCCGCCACATGAAGGAAAAAATGGCCGAGGGCATTTCGGAATCAGACGCCGGAATGAAAATAACGTTCGTCGAACAGGGGCAGGACACCGGGACCGGGGCGGCCCTGCTTTCGGCGGAAGGGGAAATCAGGGACACTTTCGTTGCGCTTGCCGGCGACATCGTCACCGAAGCGTCCGTCATACGGGGCGTGATGGATGCGCATGAAGGGGGAATCACGCTCGGCCTCAAGAAAGTGGAGAACCCGCACGAATACGGCGTTGTCGAGCTTTCGGGAGGGAAAGTCAGCCTTTTCGAGGAAAAACCCAAGCACCCCAAAAGCGACCTCGCGAACCTTTCCGTCTATTGCATGGAGCCGACTGTTTTTGGGGAGCTGAAGTCGGTCGGCAAGTCCGAGCGCGGGGAATACGAGATTGTAGACCTGTTCATGGGGGCGAAGGGCGTCGTCACTGAAGGGTACTGGCGGGACATCGCATACCCGTGGGACCTGCTCGAAGCGAACGAGCATCTTCTGTCTAAGATGGAATCAAGGAGCGGGCATATCGAGAACTCCACGATTGACGGAAAGGTCGTGATGGAGGAGGGCGCGAGGATAATCAACAGCTATGTGGAGGGCTGCGCCTACATCGGCGAAGGGACGGTCATAGGCCCGAACGCCGTCCTCCGTGGTTTTTGCTCCATCGGCCGGAACTGTTCCATCGGAACAGGCACCACGGTAAAAAACTCAATCCTCCTCGACCGCGTGAACGCCAAGCACCTCACCTACATCGGCGACAGCGTGATTGGCGAGGGCGTCAATTTCGGCTCGGGAACCCAAATCGCGAACTTCCGCTTCGACGGCGAAAACGTCAATGTCCTCACGGAAAAGGGCTGGGCGAACTCCGGAAGGAAGAAGCTCGGCGCTTTTGTGGGGGACAACACCAAATTCGGCGTGCTATCGTGCACGATGCCGGGGAAGCTCATCGGCGCAAACTGCGAGATACATTCAGGCGTGGTCGTGAACAAGAACGTCCCTTCCGGGGTGCGCGTCTTCACGAGACAGCCGATTGAGTTCGGGAAGGTTGCCGAAGCAACGGAAGATTAATCACCTGAAGGGCTTCGAGCGCTTCCAGAAATCCTCGAAGTACTTTTTGAATGCGGCGGATATATCGCGGCTCGTTATCTCTATGCATACCGGTTCGGCCGTTATCGTTGTCAGGAGGACCGTGTCCTTGTAAATAGTGAAGTATGCCGGAGTTCGGATGTCGATAGGCATATACCTCGCTTCGCAGAGGGCAAATCTGTTTCTGTTCTCGAGGAGAGCCCTGTCGGCATCCGTGTTGAATAGCATCCTGGCTTTTATTCCGGCCCGGTCGCGCCTCTGGTGGTCCTTTTCCCAAAACCTCGCGAACTGCCCCTTGGGCTTCCGGCTCTCCCACAGGGGAAACTGCGGAACGCCGAGCACTAGATACTCGTCCCCCTTCTTCAGCTTCAGATAAGTGTGCTCGTGCGCGACCTTCATCCCGCTGAAGCCTTTGAATACGGTGACGCTTTCCATGGCTTCGGGGTGCGCGTAGAGCTGCATGAGGCCAGGGAGCTGGGCCTCGAACTCGGTTTCGAGCTCCTCGACCTCCTGCTTCTTTTTCCTGAGGTAATCCCTTATCCTGGCCGGCTCGACGGCTTGGAAGCGCCGCACCCCGCCGACGTCGATATGGGAAACGAGCCCTTTCTTCTCCAGCTTGTCCAGGATGATGTAGAGCTTCGATGTCGAGACCCCGGCTTCCGAGGATATCGCCCCCGTCGAGGAAGAGCCCAGCCGGAGGAGGGCCCTGTAAGTCTTGGCTTCGCCCTCGGTGAGGCCGATCATCTCCAGTATTCCTTGCCTCATGCTACTCCCTAGGGGGGAATGAGTATTTAAATAGAAGTTAATTCTACAAACTACTATCTAATAACACTTGAAGTGAAAATATGACGGTGAAGATTGTTCCGTTAGGAAAGACAGCCGGCACTCACGAGCAAATAACTGCAACTGCAAAACTGATTGAGCAATTGAAGGCGAAATGAATGGCTGCGCTTATACAGGAAAGAATCCGGAGCCCGAAACTGGCCGTTTTCATAAAAGGACTCAATGGCGTCCCGATGGAAGAAGCCCTGAGGCGGGCCGATGAGGCGGGTCTCGTAATCGCGTCAAACAAAAGGCTGAGCAAAGTCTTGGTGGGGAGCGATGAGTGGCGGGACATACGCGAAGTTTTCACCTGCTGGACCGGCACAATGACAGCTTATGATAAGCCAGACCAGAAACTCGGAAAGATAATCGAGTACACTGACTCAAAAACAGGCGTCAGATATGTCTTCCCCGTCCCGGAAGAGCACCAAGGAAAGAAGAACATCATCCTGGTCGCGGAGCATCCGGACTTTTACCTCATCAAGGACGGAAACGACAGAGTTGTTCAAGCAGGTGAAGCCGGTGCCTTAGCGAACTTCCCGACGTTAAAAAAAGGCTGGTTCCTTGGCGACCCGAAATATGATCTCCCTCGGGGAAAAAAGATTGACGGCAACAAACCCGATGCCAGGCGTTTCTTAAGAATAGACAAAAGAGTAGGTCTTATCTCCCGTGATGGTTGGTTTAGACTCGGCAGCGGCATGATGTGCGTCGATCTCACCCTCGCGCCGTCCTATTCGCTAGGGGTGACCGTGGAAACCCCGCCAGAGCAGGTTACCGCAGCAGCGAGGCTGATCGAGCAGATGAAGGTGAAATGAATGATTGCACAAAAACCGCCTGAACGGATTAGGGGTCCAAATCTAGCCGTATTCATCACAAAAGCCAACGGCGTTCCGATGGAAGAGGCAATTCAAAGAGCCGATGAAGCTGGCCTTGTTGTTGCTTCGAATAAGAGGCTGGACAAAGCCCTTGTTAGAAGCGAAGAATGGAAGCAAATTCGGGACGTTTTCCTGTGCTGGACTGGAACCTTTACCGGCTATGAAGCGCCGGGCCAGAAACTCGGAAAAATCATCGAAAGTACCGATTCGAAAACCGGAATCAGGTATGTATTTCCAGTTCCTGAGGAAAACCAGGGAAAGAAGAATATCATTTTGGTTACAGAACACCCGGACTTCACTCTTGTCAAGGATGGCAACGATAGAATTGTCCAAGCCGTGACTGTTGATGCGGTAGAAAAATTCCCGACTTCAGGCGGTGGATTGTTCCGGGTTGACCCGAAATACGATATTCCCCAAGGAAATATGGTTATTCGCAGGTATAAATCTGCCAGATGTCTTTGGAGAACAATAGAGAACGTGGGTCTTGTTGTCCGAGG
Source organism: Microcaldota archaeon (assembly GCA_040758235.1). Classification (GTDB taxonomy): domain Archaea; phylum Micrarchaeota; class Micrarchaeia; order Anstonellales; family Bilamarchaeaceae; genus Bilamarchaeum. The sequence goes on along the minus strand of JBFLVW010000075.1, from coordinate 16,452 downwards.
CGTCGGCGGGCCAGGCCTCTGGCCGTACGTCCTTCTCGGCTGTGAGCCGTCCTCCGCTCGCGGGGTGGCTGTAGAATCCCCCTAGTGCTGTGGTTTCGGTGCCGTTTTGCTCCTTCTTGCCAGGAACCCAGCCACCTGCATAAGCACAGTAACAATTCCCATGCCGAGCAGGAAATAAATCGCCGCAGTGACGGGCTTCGGCCCGCCTGCAAGCCCGCTCACGAAAAAGAAGTGAAGCAATGACAGCGCGAACGCGATGTAGTTCAGTTGCTGGATTCTCTTCCACCATTTTCCGAGCTTCGCGAGCGCAAAATCGTTCGACACAGTCGCGATGACGACGATTATCAGCGCCGCTATCGTCCCGAACAGCAGGGGCTGGAAGCTAAGCATCGTCTGGACGTCCCACCCGAAATACAGGGATGTCACCAGAATCCCGTGCACCAGAACAAAGACGAAGGCCGAGAGCCCGACCGCCCTTCTCGGCTCGACGAGCGGCGCGAACTCCTTCGGCCTGAAGACGAAGAGCGGGCCGATTATCAGGCTAAAGCAAAGAAGCATGAATGCCGCGGCGCCGAGGAACCTCACAAGAAGCGCCGACTGCTCCCCTTCAAGCGTCGCATAATACGCGCCGAGGAGCGCCAAGGCTGCCAATATCAGGAAGAACATCATGCTGGATTTCTGCATGGTTTTGATGGAACGGGAAGGAATAAATCCATCACGCTGTCGCGCATTATAGCTTCCTCCCGGCGCGCAGGCGCTTGGGAAGTTTGATAAAACGTTGCATGGGGAATACCTGTATTCTGTCATTCCGGGCTGCTAAAACCTCAGGAAGTTTGATGGAAAATTTAACCGGAGATAAACTGCAGAAAATTTTCCGCAGGGGTGTAGCTGGTCGGCATTCCGACCACCAAACCCCCGCTGCTGCGCGACAGATGTTTTCACGCAGGGGTAGCGAAGTGGTCAATGCGCCTTTTTACAAAAAGACGCCCCAAAAAGGGCGACGTAAAAAGCGCGGCCATACGCGCCAGATTCAGGGTCTGGTCGGTTAGTCCGTTCGAGAGTTCGAATCTCTTCCCCTGCATTTTTGGTCAATTGTGGAACCTCCGGTTCCACACCTCCCTTTTTTGGGCAGATTGTGGAAACTGCGTTTCCACACCTTCTTTCTTTTTTTGGAAAAAAGAAGCAAAAAACCGGGAGCAATCTTCATTTCCTGTAAGCCACATATATGTCGGCTTCGAGCATCGTCCCGTTTTCGAAGAAATGGTGGGTGAAGTAAAGGTTTCCGTCATCATCGAGGGCGGGCTCGCCGGCGAATTGCGAAATCATTAGCTCGGGCTCGCTCCATCCATCTCCTTCTTTTGTAGAGCGGTAGAGGGCCGGGCTTCCCATGTATATTCTTGTGAACCAGAATTCCTTCTCATCCTGAGAAATGAACGGCCAGCCTTCGTTCTCGGGCGAATTCATTACCGCGAAATTCACAGGCTCCTGCCACTCCCCGCCCGATTTCTCTGTCGTCCAGACGTCCAGCCCGCCCATCCCCCCAGCTCTTTCGGAATGGAAATACATTTTCCCAGCAGGGGAAATGTGCAGCTCGCCCGCCTCGTAATTTTTCAGCGTGTCCCCGGCATACCCCCAGCCCGACCAATTTCCGTTTTCAAAAGTTGCTGTGAAAAGGTTCATTCCGGTATGACCCTCGCGCGCTGAGCAGAACCAAGCCTCGTTTCCCTGCACGAAAAGGCATCCGTCCAGGGAGAGCGTCCCCGGCTCAGCCAGCCACACCCTTTCCGGCCCGGTCCATCCCCCCTCAACTTTATGGTAGGCATAAATTCCCGTGACGTTGTCGAATAGCTGATTTTCCGCCGGAATGGAAGGGCTCGGGGTGAACCAGGCATAGAGCGTTTTCCCGTCCGGCATGATGAACGGGGAGTCCTCCGCGCCCCTGGTGTTTATGGGCGCTCCGAGCGGAACAGGCTCCTCGAACTCGTCCGAGTGCAGGATTGGCGGGTATATGTCCGTTTCCGGGGTCACCTTGATTGCGCCTGCGGGAATCATCTCCTCGCGGGTCGTGGAAGGATAATGCGTTTCCTGAATGACTGATTCTTCCTGAGATTGGTTTTCCGATGGTGCGGACGGGCCGGTGCACCCTGCGAAAACAACCGCCGAAAAAAAGAGCAATGAGAGGACTTTACTTTTGGTAAGCATGCACTAAATCCGCCAGACATGATTTAGAATGTCCCGTTAAGCCGACTATCCTGGCCCTCATTTATTGCAAGGCTAAATACTTTTTTGATTTGTTCCCTCCTGGGGGGACATCGAAAATTAAATATCAAACAAGTTATTAAAAATAAGCAAATGTGAAAATAAGAGGTAGGGCATGTCGGGATCCAAACCAAAGGCACACGAGGGCATGACGCTCGAGAAACTCAGACCATATCTGAGGATGAAAGCAATCAAGGACCATCTTGGCGAGGATTACGAGCCCATGACCGAGTTCGCCAAGGATGTCATTGCTCCTCGGCGTGAGGCACTGGAGTTTATTGAACGGGTTATTGAAGAAGCCCCTCGTCGTCCGGACCTGCTATTGTCGGACGAGGAGATTGAGGGAATAAGCAGGGAAGCCGAAAACATGGATGCTTTGCTCGCTTCGGACGAATTCCGGGATTCTTTCGGCTCCTTCCTTAAAGACCTGCTAACACTGGACCGGGCAAGCGCGGGGGAGTATCGCCTTGGCAGGACGGTTTTTTGGATGCAGTGCGTATCTGCGGGCGTGAACCCTATATTCGCGCTGGATTACGCATTGTTTGATTTTTTGGATACGGACGGGAGAAAGGTCCTTGAGTCAGGCACCCTGGAGGACTTTTCGGTTGCCGATTCGGCCCGACTCCTTCAGTTCTCAAGGCTCATGAGCGGAATATCCAGTCTCCTGGCCGATCGGACGGAATTTTTCTCTGAAATGCCGCTTAGAGCGTTATTTGTGAATGCTGTCCGGCGGGCACTATGCACATCACTTGAAGTCGCACGGGAACTTACGGGTGTGTATCTAAGCTTCCTTGGTTCAGACACGGAAAAGGGGGATATGTAAAATAATCCCCCGCGCGAAGCGCGGGCATTGGACCAAAACGGAGAATCCGCCGGTCATGCCTCCGGCTGCTCGTAAAGAATATTCCCTTTTGAAAAAAGGGGAAAATCAGACCTTCTTCACGTTCTTCGCGCGGGGCCCGCGGTCGCTCTGCTCGACTTCGTATTCCACGGCATCGCCGACTGCGAGCGCCGCGCCTCCTTCGATCGCCGAAGTGTGAACATAGACATCCTTTCCGTCATCGCCGGTGATGAAGCCGAAGCTCCTCGCGGCGTTGAACATCTTTACCTTTCCTTTCATCATATCACCTGCCCCCATCTCACCTGCAAGGAATAAAGATATAGCGGGATGGGCCGCCTCCCTTGCTTTTCGCTTATCGGCACGCCTCCGGAACCCAGCCATCCTCCCGATAAAACCCGGTGCAATGGCTTCCGACAATATCCCCCACAGGGAAATTCATCCCCCAAAAGTCGCCGACTATGGCGCGGACGGGTTTAAAAATTATTCTGTTTTAAATAGTAGACACTGGTGTTAGAAAAACCAAAGGGGAGAGGTTATCTTATGGGTGGATTCAGGCTTAGGCATCCAGCTGATTTCGGGAATAGTGAACATTTAAATTCGCGCTCTGAGAGTCCAGTTCCGGACCGTCTGAAAAACAGGCTCGGGCGGGGACTGAACTATCTGCTGATGGCCTCGACAATAATGGGTGCTACTATGGCTCAACCTGTGGTGCGGGAGGCGGCTGCGCAAGAGCAGCCGAGGATTGATGCAAGGACTCTGGAAACGATAAGAACTCAGGTCACGGAAAGGCTCGCCGCCATCCGTCAGGGCTGGCAGGCGCTCCAGCGCGACGGCTTCCCCGCGGACAGGCTCGTCGTCGCGGAGAACGACGAGAACGTGAGGCGCCTTCTTGAAACCCTCGCGACGAACGCGCAGGGGCTCAACATCCCGATAACGGGAACGACGCCCCAGGAAAGATTCCGCTCACTGAACAACTGGCTCAACACCTCATGGAGGGGACGGTCAGGGCTCACCGGAAGGAACCAGGACAGCCCCATTAACGAGGCGGCGCTCCGCGAATTCCAGGAAAGGATGCAGGTCGCGCTCTCAAGGCCCGGCGCTCTCGCGGTAGCGGATGCGGTCGTACCCGCGGTCCCTGCTACCGGAGGGCAGACCGCCCAGCAGCAGCCGCCCGTCGTTGCACCGCAGCCGACAGTCACGGCTCCGGCGCTCACCGCAGAGAGAAGGGCCGAATACGAGAGGATGGTCACCGACCTCAACGTCCTCGTGGACTACGGGGCGAACGACAGGCAGAAGCGGAGGGCCCGCGAGCTTCGCGACGGCATCCGCGGCATACTCGACAACCAGACTCCGACTCAGAGGCAGATAGACCAGGCCGAGCGCAATTTCGGCAGGCCCGCACGCGAGCTCCTTTACACGAGGGGGAACCCGAGCACGGCGCTCGCCCAGGCGCAGAGGCGCGCGACGGCGCCGCCGGCGCAGGCGCAGCCTTCGGCGCGCACGCAGGCCGAGCCGGCGACATTCGCATCGGTGACCGCTCTTATCGAGCGTCTCCAGAGAATAGCACAGGACCAGACCAAGCCCGAAACCACGAGGCAGATAGCGAACGGCCTCGCGTCCGAGCTCTCGAACATCTGGCGCCTCGGCGAAAGGGAACGGAGGGTCGAGGACGGGGGGAACGTAACGAACCCCGGCACAGGGCCGAGGTGGGAGATGTTCTCACTTCTTGACCAGGCTGCAACCGCCCTCGAAGCGGGCAACGAGTCGCAGGCGACCGCGAAGAGGACGCAGGCCACACAGCTCTTCGAGCGGGAGCAGCAGCTGATGGCGAGGCGCGTCGAAATCGCGCTTGCTGCAGCGGACAGATTCACCGGAAGGAACCCCTCGCAGCACCTCGGGTCCCGCTCGACGCTGAGGACCGCCGGCTCGCTTGAGACCGTCCCGGCGCGCGGCGGAATGCCGGCGACGGACAACTCTGCAGAGGGAATCGAAAGCCTCATCCAGCGGAGGGTGGCGGACTTCAGGAGGTACCAGCAGGCCAATCCGGGCAGGCTCTCCAACGACTTCGTTTCGGACTTCTACCACTTCACGACGCTGTATGCGGCGACCGGAAGCAGGCTGATGGACATATATGATTACTATATTGCGAACAGGCCGTCCGATGCCGCGGCAGCGCGCAGGGCGGACGCCACGTTCTACCGCGAGCTCGGCAGGGCGCAGCGCACGCTCGTCGACCCGGAATACGACCCGACGTCTTCGTGGCCGGCCGAGCTCCGCCGCATCCTCAGGCAGGAATACGGCGCGGCGACGGGGAATGCAAGCGTGACGGACAGGGACGTCGCGGCCGCGCTCAGGCGCGCCCCCGAATGGAGGTACGACACCGCCCTTTTCGCGGTGTATCAGGTCGCGGTCCAGCGCGCTCCGGCCCTTCCGCAGGATGTGCAGTCCGCGGGCGAAGCATGGGGCAGGCTCAGGGGCGCGAGGATTTTCTACGACAGGCAGTACACGCGCTACCAGACGGGCGAGCTCTCGAGCGCCCAGCACAGGTATGATGAGGCGAAATTCTTCCTCCAGCAGCTTGTCACAGGGTACGCGGTTACCGAAGGCACCACGACCAGGTCGGTTCCCGCCCTCATCACCCAGCTCGGCCTTCCGGCGACAGTCACCGACAGGATGGTAGCGATGGTCAACGGCCAGCTCCGCGCAAGGGGCAGCCCGACGACCGACGAGCAGAGGCGCGAATACGCGGACCTCTTCTTCAACCTGGCAATAGACGTTTCGGCCCTCCTTGAGGGTGAGCTCCTCTACAGGACGTCAGGCCTGCGGGCTTCGTCCGTCGGTGCTGATTCCGCGACGCTGCGCTCATCCAGAACAATACTCGACGAGGCGCGTGCGGAGCTCGAGCGCGGATACGGAACGGCGGACGCACGGGTGTCAGGGCCGCTCTATCCGCTCCTTCCGAGGCACATCGAGGATAGCGTCATAAGGATGCTCGCGCCGGGCGCGCTCTCCACGACGGAAACCCATTCGTGGTTCAGGGTGCGCACAGAAATAGAGAACAGCGCCCCGAACGTGGACGCGCTCCAGGCCCAGCAGCCGCTGGACAGGATTCCGAACCCGGAGCACGACGCGAACCCCAGGGCGCCTGCGACGATAGAGGTCCGGAGGCCCATTCCGGAGGACGCGTACTGGCCCGTGTGGCTCCAGGACCGCCAGTCCTCGCTTGACGCCGCGATGAACGCGGAAATTTCGCACATACGGATGCTTGTCAGCCTCAGGGGCAACGCCGACTTCGGCGTGACGGCGACCGACAGGGCGCTCGCGCAGACTCCGGGGCTTCCGGCATCGGTCCGCCTGCTCGAGCCGCGCGCGAACAGCAGCCCCGAGGACGCGCTTTCAGCGACATGGAGAAGGACGCTCACCTTCGACCGCGCAGACCAGGCCGCTGGCCGCGTGCAGGAAGGCGGACGCGCGAGGACGAGGCTCCACGAGAGGGCGGAGCTGTTCCCCCTCGGCCACGCTTATGTCGAGTTCTACAGGCAGCGCATACTCAGCAGGGACGAGAACTGGCCCCTGCTGCTCCGCGGCATGGACTCCGCCCCGAACGCATACGGGCAGGCCCAGCTTGACGACACGCTCCAGAGGGCCGGCAGGGTGCAGGACGCAGCGCTCAGGAGGAGGCTCGAGGAGAACGCCCGCGCGCTCTACACGAGCCCGGAGTTCGGCCTCAGGGGCAAGGTCCAGCGCATCGCGCGCGGACTGGGCCTTCCGCTCGACCAGCCGTTCCTCACTTCGGTCAGGAACAAGATGTACCAGATAGCTTCCGACCCATCGCTTGACGCCTCGGCGCGCCAGAGGGAGCTCAACAGGCTGCTCATCGGCGTGCTCGATGTCAGGATTGCAGAACTTGAAACCAGGCTCGAGCGCGGCAGGAGGCTCACGGACGGGGTGCTCATCAGCGACCTCGCGAACAGGGACGACCCACGGGGCGCATACGTGATTCGCGCACAGCAGGGACTCGCTTCCGCGCGCAGGCTGAGGACGGCTCTCGCCGAGAACCCCGCAAGGGACCTCTTCGGGAGCAGGGTGGACCCGAGGCAGGCGATAATGATAGCGGAGAACGCCATCGCAAGCCTGAGGGACGAGAACATAGACATGATACCAGTTCCCCCGGTGCGCGAGCCGAACTTCGTCGCCTACGTGGCCCAGTCCGACCTCGACGTGGAGAGGCTCGGCGGCGAGCCGAGGAGGGTGCGCTTCACGGCGAGGCAGGTCATGGTGCGCGAAGACGGCAGGGAGACGACTCTGCAGCAGTACGAGCGCGCAGGAACTCCCGCCCACGGACCGCAGAACCTCACATACTTCTGGTTCATCTACCAGGACCTTGGCCGGACGGATTCGTCGGGCGAGCCCATACACTACCTGCTCAACCCCGACTACCGCGAGTCCGGACAGGAGAGGTACATCGGGCAGGTGATGAGGAACGTCACGATAGTCGACGGGTCGCGCCGCATCACGGGCGACTTCGTCGTCAGGGTGCGCCGCACCGGCCTCCAGCCTTCGACGGGCCCCGAGTGGGAGCCCATCGTCGAGAGGGACGGCACCGTCAGGGCGTCGAACGTGCTCTATCAGGTCCGAGGCGGCACGCTCGAGCCTGTCCGTGATGCAAGGCTGGAGTCAGCCATGACTCACGGAGAGGGCAGGCTGCACGTGTGCAGGGAGAGGGCATCGGCCGCGGACACCGTGGTCGAGTACGGCCCGACGACGCCCGTGCTGATAATCCGGCCCAGCGCGACGAGGCGCACCGAGAGGTAGCATTACAGGGTGGGAGAAGCGTTACGCAACGGATAGGGAGGGACACCGCATGAAACTTCAAACACAAAAAGACGCGATGGAACACGTTATAAAGGACGCCGAAGTCGGGCGATTCGCGCGCGCAAGGCGCAGGATGAAGGAATTCGTCGTAGCAGGTGCAATCGGCATCAGCTCGCTTCTCTCGCCATCGCCCGCATCGGCACAGCAGGTGTGCGACACCCTCCCCCAGGTTTCGGCACGGCAGGCCCGGCCGGACGCTCAGCAGCTCCGGCAGGCGGTGACCGCCCTTTCCGGGAACGTGCAGGCCGATACGCACCCCACGAATGCGCAGTCCGCGGACGCGCTGTCCGCGAATTTCGTCCAGATATATGAGATACGCGAAATCGTCCTCCACCCGCCTGCGGAAGGCGCGGCGATGAGGGCGGTCTACGACGCCGCGATAGGGGCGTGGAGCAACCGTGACGGCGCGGTGCGCGCGCTCGACAGCATGCTTGTGCGTGCGGTGCAGAACCTGCACGCGAAGATGGTGCGCGGCGACAACCCCAGCCTGGAATCCGGCGCCGCGCTCGAGCCGCGGCTCGCAAGAATCGACCGCGGAATCGCATGCGGCCACGGCGATTATTTCGACCTCGAGCCTGACGGCGGCGTGGACGTCGCCGAGATACTCAGGGTGGTGCGCGGCGGCCAGCTATCGGCTTCGCCGAGGCAAACGGACCCGGCGAGCGGAATCGATTCCCTCCCGCTGATAGGCGTGCTTCCCTTCGACTTCGGCTCGCAGTTCTTCCTGACCGGCCTCGGCGAGAGGCAGTTCGTCGCTCTCAGTGCATCATCGACGCCGACGCTGAACTCTCTCTTCGGAGGGCAGGACATAGCCCAGGGCGCGATGAACGCGCTCGTGAACGGATACACCGTCCTTGCAGACCCGTCGGCATCGTTCCAGGCACAGCAGGCCGCGGCAGGCGACCTTTTCAACCAGCTCAACCGCATCCCGAGGGACAAGGAAATCTGGAACGCTTCGCTCCATCCGCACTTTGCGGCCGCGATGAACGCCCTCCAGAGGGGCGATCTGCGAACCGCGCTCAGCGAACTTTCGCAGGAAACGGCGTTCAACTCCGTCTACCAGAACCTCGGCGACATACACCAGATAACGGTAAGCCAGAGGGCGGTCGCGCGCCTTGTCACGAGCCTGTGGTTCAGGCTTCCCGAGCGGGAGAACATCACCGAGTTCGAGCAGTATCGGCGCGGGAGCAGGATATTGCCCTACTCGTGGGACGTCCTGCACTACGATTTCGGAGCGACCTACACCAACCTTCTCGTCGCCGGCAGGGACCAGCCCTACCGCATCGACCCCCGCACGAACTCGCTCGCGGCCTCCGGCCCGGCGCGACCTGTCGAGGGCGACGGCCACGCGATAGACGTCGGCGCATCCGTCACATGGGGCGGGAGCATGCTCCAGACGCCAATCGAGGCCACCCTCATGGGGAGGCTCGGCTGGCTGTGGTGGAACATCGAGACGCAGGCGCAGGTGAACGGCAGGAGCGAAACGCTCAGCGCCCAGAGCAACAGCCCCTACGGCATGCTCAATTTCGACGTCGCCGTGCTGGGATACGAGGGCAGGGACCCGAGCTTCAGGATTCCGAGCAGATTCGGCCTCGGACTCTTCAACCTCTACCCATACGTATACATGGGAATGAGGCAGAGGTGGACCGAGCAGAACCGCATGAGAATCGAGACGCACCTCACGCCCCGATTCATGCTTTTCTGGGGCCAGCGGAGGGAAATAGTCGACGGCGCTCTCCAGGACAACGTCTTCTTCCAGCCGAGGGTCGGCGCGGACCTGCGTCCCGTGGACTTCACGATACAGCAGAGCAGGAACCACACATGGTTCTTCGGCCCCGGCCTCCAGTACGACTGGAACCTCGGGCCGGTCGTTGACGGCGGGAGCGTGGGCCGGACGGTCCACACCCTGGAGCCGTACGTCCACTTCACCTACCAGTACGCGCGCGGCTTCTCGGTCGACGCGAGGGTGGGATACCTCATGGATGTCGGCGGGGACGAGGCGAACCACCTCCCGACATGGCCGGGAGGGCCGGGCGCGCTCGCAGGGACGCTCAACATAGTGCTGACGCCCGCCTACTGGGGGTCTCCGCAGAGCTCGGTGAGGGCGGTCGCCGAAAGCGCAAGGGCCCAGACTCCGGGGGTGCAGCTCCAGGGCGGTGTTGGCGGGGGGAGCCGGTGACTCTCATTCGGACGCTTTTTAATAACCTCTCCCCAATTTTTATAGCGTCAGGTGAATGAATGGCTCAGGCTACAAGAACTCCGGAACCGGCCCAGCAGGTTGATGCGGAAAGGCTTCTTTCAGTCGTAAGGGCGCTCCCGCGCGCGATGAGCGTCACTCATCCTACCAATGCCCCTAACGTGACATCGGCGGCCCAGAACGCCCTCTACATAGGCCAGATACTCGAAATCGTCCGCGGCGGAAGGCCTGCCGAGGGCGACGCGAGGAGGCAGGTTTACGACGAAGCTGTCCGGCTTCTCGCAGAAGGCGGGGGGCAGAACGGCGCTGCCGCGTATCTCACCCGTTCGCATGTCGCGTCCATACGGAGGCTCCACGAGCTCGTCCGGCAGGGCGAGAGCGTCGGCGAACAGCAGCGCGCCCCGACGGAAACGATGCTTGCGCGCATAGACCGCGGAATAGGGCAGGGCGAGGAGGCATATCTCGAATACGAGGCAATCGGGAGCGAAGTCACGGCGCTTCTCCGCGTCCTGCGCGGCGGCAGGGCCCAGGAGGCCCCGAGGGCGCAGGACACAGCGACCGGGAGGCAGCAGCTGCCGCTCATCGAGATGCCGCTCCGGGATTTCGGGCCGGTCCACCTCCTCCATACGTCTTCCGAGGAATCCGTCGTCACCCTGAATGCGCAGGTGACTCCGACGACGTCTTCGCTTTTCGGCGGGCAGGCGAACGCCCAGACTGCGATGAACGCGCTCGCGAACGCTTACGCCACGATGGCGAACCATCCTAACGACCTCGGCGCACAGCAGGCCGCGGCGAGCTCGCTCCACAGCGCCCTGAGGGGCATCCCCTCTGAAAGGGAAATATGGAACGCAAGCGTCCACCCCCATTTCGCGGCGGCCATGCAGGCTCTCGCGAACGGCGACCTCCAGACCGGCCTCCGCGAGCTCTCGCAGGAGACCGCCTTCAACTCGGTTTATGGCGCGCTAAACAACCTCTACATAATCTCGGTCAACCAGCGTGCGATATCCGTCCTGCGCGGCGGCGTGACAGTGAGATACGAGTTCGAGAGGAACATGGAAGCGTTCACCGAGTTCATACGCGGCTCGCGCAGCGGCAACTTCGAGCCGAGAATCCTCTGGATGGGAATCGGACTCTTTTACGAGAGGCTGCTCGTCTCGGGCGAGCTGCAGCAGCTCCAGGTCAATCCGGCCGGAACTGGCGCGGACGCCGTCAGGACGGTGGGACGGCAGAGGGTCACCGGGACCGGCGACGTGTTCAGCGTCACCCCCCAGCTCGCGCTCGGTGCGAGCGCATGGGGCGAGCCGATGCAGATAGTTTTCCACTGCAACGTCATCCCATACCAGCGCTACGAGATCGGGGGGGATGTCCAGACCACCGAGGGGCCCCGCAGGGTCACGACCGGATACGAAGGGTTCGGCGGAATCGGCATCTGGGGCGTGGAGGTCCAGCTCCCAGGCCGCGAGGGCCAGAGGGGCAGGGTGAGGGTGCCGCGCTTCGGCGTCGCAGACGTGGGACTCACGAACCCCACGGTTTATGCCACGATACAGTTCAACTGGCTGGAATCCAACAACCTGAGGATTGTTTCTGAAGTGACTCCGACGTACTCGTATTTCCTTGAGCAGCACCGCGTCGGCGCGGAGCTCCGCCCGGCGGACTTCACGCACCAGCTCGGGCAGGGATGGACGCTTTTCTACGGCCCGGGATTCAGGTATGAGGTCGTCCCCGGAGGGGAAGGCAGGGACACAAGGCACTACCTCGAGGGCTACGGGACCTTCGGGTTCCGCTTCGACCGCGGCGTCGCGGTGGACCTTCGCGGGGGATATCTTGGAGAGCTAGGCGGGAGGGAGGTCGACAGGCTTCCCGGCTCGCCCTACGGCTCGCTAAACCTCACGATAACGCCCCAGCTCTGGGGCGAGCAGAGGCGGACTCCCCGGGTGACCGGGGATTCAGTCCCGCAGAGAAGAAGGAGGAGAAGCCAGGAATAGGGGAGGGTGATGCTGTGTTCATGAGGGCTACGGCGTTTTTCGCGCTTCTGGTTGCGACAATATTCGCCACCAACGTTAACAATGCGAACTATCAGGCATCGGACGGGACATGGCATTTCGACACGGACATGCAGTTCACATCCGACTTCACGCTGAGCGCGGACCCATCCGACGTCGCAAGCGGCAACGCGGCCAACCTCCAGAGCGGCGACGCGGTCTGCTCCGGCGCGACTATCACCGTGACGCCCACGGTCACTTCGAGGTGGGCGACCCCGGATTTCGCGGCCGTTTCCATTTACCCGACGTGCGGCGGGGGCTTCTGCCCGGCGATGATAAACGCGGGCGGCGTCAGCTCGAACCGCAACATCCGCTGGCTCTCCGGCGCGACTTGGGACAACCACAAGAGCTTCGGCGACTCGAACGACTGGTCGCAGGACCCATCGAGGCATGATGCGCTCCTCGCGGCAGGCGGCTTCGACAACCAGCCTGTGACGTGGAACAACAACACCGGTGAGTTCCATGCGGGCAAGGAAGGCGGCGCAGCGGTGTTCTGCAAGGGAACATTCGAGATACTCGATGGCGCCACCATAAAGAACAGCTCCGCAATGCCTACGGTCGGCGCCGCGGACTTCGTGGTCAACACAGCGGGCCCGCACGCGATATCCACCCGCCTCTCGGGCGTCAACTGCTTCGGCGTCGTAGAGAAGCACCCGACCAACAAGGTGGACAACCCCAGCTGGTTTTACTTCTATTACTTCACCCACAACGCGCCCGCGATACCCGCGCAGGTCGCGGCCGACACCATCAACCTGACGGTCCAGAACTCGGGCGGAACGGTCGCGTTCCACGAGACGCAGGTCGAGGCAAGCTCGGCCCTCTCGGACGAGGACCTCGTGCTGCTGAGGGTGAGAATCCACAACGACGCGGACGCGATAAGGGTGACGAGCGTGACCGACAACAGCGCGGACTACACCGTCGAGCCTTTCGATACGTCCACGTGCGACGCCCTGGGCGTGCCGCCTGCGCTGTGCCCGGGCTCGAACGGGTTCAACTCCGACATACCCCCTGCGGGCAACAGGGACCTCTACGTCCTGCTTGAGAGGGGAGCCGGGGCTTCGGGCGGCGTAACTCTGACATTCCACGCGCAGACCGTCTCCACGGCCTGCGGCGGCGCGTCGATGGGCAGCGACGACGTCGAGCTGAACGACGACGACCCATTCACCTGCGAGATTGAGCCGGCGACCGCCGAAATAGGCACTCTCGAAGTGGCCCAGTTCGACGTGGAATGCCGGAACATCGCGAACGCGGTCATACCCTGCGTCGGCAACAACTGGTTCTGGGCTGACGGCCTCGCAGGGGGTTTCATAATAAGGACGAACAGCGAGGCGCAGGCTTACCCGACTTCGCCTCCGGGCTCCAGCGGGACGATGCGCTACGCATCCGTCTTCGCCACATGCCTCTCGGACGTGGACGTGGTCCAGCCGACATACGAGTGCGAGCTGGTCCCGGCGACCGCGACGCTCAACATAAGCACCTCGAAGCACTTCGACTTCAACTGCTTCGAGGAGGGCTCGCCATCCGACCCGGACAGCGCGGACTACGACCTTATCGACGGCCTCTCAGGAAGCACGAGCAATGAGGCCGACGACGGGGTGGACTACAACGCGCCAGGCTCCCCCGACAGCGGAAAGCTCAGGGGGGTGGGATGGTTCGGGTCGGCTCCCGACCCGATTATCGGCGCAGTGGGCCTCGCAAACATCAACGTCGTCAACGGTTCCGGCGGCAACAACACTACGTGCGTCACGCCGCCGTGCGGCCCTGACGGCGAAGGCTCGACGCCCTACTGCACCATAGGGAGCGGCCCGTTCAACCCCTACCAGGGTTTCTTCGGCTGGCTCGGCATCAAGTGCGGCGAGCAGGCGAACGAGACCTGCGACAGCGTTATTTGGAGCATCGTGCCGCCCGGCATAGGCTCGCTTTCCGGCAGCAGCAACAACGGCACCTTCGTGAACATAACCGGCTCTGTCGGCTCAAGCGGATTCATCGGCGCGATAGTCGATGACGAAGGCCACGGGTGCACCAAGCCGTTCGCCGTAGGCGAGCAGGAGTGCGTAGACGTATCCTGATTTTTTTGGTCAATTGTGGAAACTACGTTTCCACACCTTCCTTTTTTGGTGCTGTTTCACACTTCCCTTTTTCTTCCTGCGGTTCCACACCTTTCTTTTTCTCCGTTTTTCAATCTGCAGGCCCTCAGGCGGGGTTGGCAGGGGCAAATGAGAGGGGCAGACGCGATTCAGAACTGCAGTATGGGGGATTGAAAGGGGCATGTAAGAGAAGCGGCAGTAGCCCCTTTCAAACTGAATAAGTCTCTAGGAGCCTCGGCACCACGACCTCGTAATCCTTTTCCAGCGTCTCCTTCAGGTCCGTCTTCTCCCCGTGCATGAGGAACACCTTCTTCAGCCCCTTCACGGACTTGACGAACTGAACGAGCTCGTTGAAGTCGGCATGGCCCGAGAGCTTCACGCTCTCGACCCTCATGTTCATCTCGATTTCCTTGTCATAGACGCTTATCTTCTTCGCGCCCTTGATGACCTTCTCGCCGTTCGTGCCCTCGGCCTGGTAGCCCACGAATATTATGGTGTTTTTGGGGTCGTGGCCGAGCTTTTCGAGGTAAAATAGGACCGGCCCCCCCGTCAGCATGCCTGATGTGGTGACGATGATGCTCGGCTCCCGCAAGACGTCCTCCCTGGTCTTCGAGCGCGGGTGGTGGAAGTTCAGGCTCTTGAACGGGTCGTCCTCGCTCATCAGGATGCGCCGCTTGATGTCGTCGTTCGCGTAGATGGCGTTGTGGCGGTATATCTTCATGGCCTTGCCTATCATGCCCTCTATGAATATCTTTGCCGGGCGCAGCGCCCCGGAGCGCATGTAATCGTCGAGCGCGAGCAGCACTTCCTGCGCCCTCCCGACGGCGAAGCTCGGGATTATCACATGGCCGCCGGCGTCCAGCGTCCCGTTGATTATTGAAATCATCTTCTGGTAGCTTTCCTTGTAGCTTGGTATCGCGTCCTCCCTGCCGCCATAGGTGCTCTCGACGAGGAGGGCATCGGCCTGCAGGCCGCGCTCGCAGGGGTCGAGCACCCTGGTCTTCCTCATGCAGATGTCGCCGCTGAAAAGGAGCTTCCCGCCATCGTGCTCTATCATGGTCATCGCGCTCCCCATGATGTGGCCGGCGTTGTGGAAGGTTATCCTGAAATCGGCCTCCGCAGGCTCCCTGTACTCGACGATTTTCGCGTCCCTCATCACGCCTTCCACGTCCTTCTCGCTGAAAATCGCGCGCTCCCCCTTCATCCTGTGTATCCTATGGTAGTCGGCGAGCAGGACGCCCATCAGGTCCCTCGTCGGCTTGGTCAGGAATATGCGCGGCCTCGCCCGCTTGCTGTAGACGTGCGGCAGGTATCCGCTGTGGTCGAGATGCGCATGGGAAATCGTGATATTGCGTATCCTTCCCCATTCGTCGTCGTGAATCTGGGGGTATTCGGTCTTCTCCCCCAGCTTGATGCCGCACTCGAGCAGGAGGTTTTTCTGCCCCTCTTCGAGCAGCATCGCGGCCCTTCCCACCTCCTGGGCTCCGCCATAGAATGTCAGTCTCATCATATCACTGCCTTTCCGATGGGTTTCCTGTTTCCAGTTTCCGGTCTTGGGCCCCTCTTTCCGATGCAAGACCCGAAACTCCAAACCCAAAACTCATATTATCCCCAGCTTTATCTTGGCCCTCTCAGTCATCATGTCGGGAGTCCAGGGCGGGTCGAACACGACGGTCAGCTCCACGTCGAGGTCCTTTATCTCGTCCAGCTTCTGCTGGATGTCGTGCAGCATCTCGTTTATCATGGGGCAGGCCGGCGTCGTGAATGTCATCTTTATGAACACCTTCTGGAGCTCTCCCTCCTTTTTCGGGCGGATGTCCACCTCGTAAATAAGCCCGAGGTCCACTATGTTCATCCCGAGTTCCGGGTCGCTGACCTCGGATAACTTGCCGAGGATGTCCTGCCTGCTTACCATATCAACTGGAATTTCCAGACAAAGGTTATTTAATTTTGGGAAAGATACCGCCCAAGGGTGGTTTCGATGAAGGAAATAACCGTAGTCGCAGGCAATGACGTGGGCTCGCTCGCCGCGGTGGCGGAGACGCTCGGCTCGGTCGGAGTGAACATAGAAGCCATCTCGGCCTACGGCCTCGACGGCAAGGCTGTTTTCAGGATTATTACGAACGATGTAGCCACGGCTAAGAAGTCGCT